>CALIZL010000074.1 GCA_938028745.1 uncultured Prevotella sp. | reverse complement strand
GCTTCTTTCCTTTTTGCAGTACTACTGCTTTCCTTCAAGCCTTACAGCTTCTTTCCTTTTTGCAGTACTACTGCTTTCCTTCAAGCCTTACAGCTTCTTTCCTTTTTGCAGTACTACTGCTTTCCTTTATGCCTTACAGCTTCTTCCCTTTTTTGCCGTACTGCTTTTCCTTTTTAGCTTGAACAAGAGTTGTGTGGGTTATTGCTTCCAATTCTGAACTGCGCGCGTGATGTATTGCTTGCGTGTCACAAAGATAGGGTAGGGAAGTAGAGACGTTGTTGATGGTTGTGCGACCTCTTATTTCGAATGTATCAGCTTGCCATAAGCTCCTCTTTGTCTGCCTTCCTATACGTTCTAATTCCCCTTTGTCTTATTTGAAAGGCTTGCTGCTGGTGCAGACATTCTTTCTTTTCACCGCTTGTTGCGATTACGCCTTTCTGCTTTTTCCTCCTTCTTTCTCTTCCTGTACCCTGCTTTGTTTCGCTCCTGCCCCTCTTTCCTTTCGTTTCTATCCCTTGTTTTATTTCGTTCCTATCCTTGTTTTATTTCGTTCCTATCCCTTGTTTTGTTTCCTTCCTCTCCCTCTTTGCTTTCGTTACCATCCCCTGTTTTCCTCGCTTCTATTGGTCATCTCTTATTTCCTTGTGGCCTTAGCCTGCCCCTCTGTCTGCGATTAGCAGTGTTTATACAAAGCATTATGGATGCCAGATGCAGCCTTTCTTCGATTTGCTCGCTGTAAAATGCGTTGCGTTTCGTCCCTTGATTATATTCTTTCACCTTCCCTTCAAAGCGCACCAGGAACCAGTATAAAAACCAAAACGAGAACACCTTATTGTCTTTCTCCAACGCCTGATGTGGTGTGTGGTAAGTTAAAGGTGTTCTCGTTGCTCGCGTTGAGGTCGGTTGCACACTGCGTAATGCCGTTTAATGCACTTTGTTTTGCTTGTGCAGCCCTTATACTTGTATGAGTGTAGAAATCTCTATGTCTTTATCGAAGGCGGCTCTGCCGTTGAGATCTTCGTTTACAAGCTCGATAATGAAGTTGGCGTAAATCTTCTTGGGGTTGAATTTCTTCACCAAATCGCATGCAGCCTTCATCGTTCCACCCGTAGCAAGCAAGTCGTCGTGGAGCAGAACTACATCGTCTTCGCTTATCGAATCTTTGTGAATCTCGATCGTATCGGTGCCATACTCCTTGTTATAACTTTCTTGTACGGTTTCGCAAGGTAGTTTTCCGGGCTTTCTACAAAGCACAATGCCTGCCCCTAGCCTGATGGCCACGGCCGATGACATGACGAAACCGCGCGATTCTATGCCTACAATCTTCGTGATTCCTTTGTCTTTGTAAATCTCGCACATTTCGTCCGTGATTACTTTAATACATTCGGGGTTCTTAAATAGCGTGGTTACATCGCGAAAGTTCACCCCTTTCTTCGGCCAATCTGGTATGCAACGCAGATTGTCCATCAATAGTTTATTATTCATTTACAGTAAGTTATGTTTCTATTCTTATATTAATTGTTTCACGTGGAACGCATATTGGTTCGAGTAATACTTCATGTGTCCGCGCGTTTTTAATTTCTCTTTCAATCCTCTGTTTAAGCCAAACGTCTAACACTTCTTTATGTAAGGGCTTGCGTTGGCTTTGTTTTTGCCTTCCGTTTCATCGCCTTTCATGCGCTCCTATATATAAGGTGTGCGCTTTGGACGATTGTTTTTCGTTCTGCTTTTGTTCAGACTTTGCTGGCGAAGACTTGCTAGGGTGGGGGAATATATCCAAACGATGCGCCTCCTTCGCTCTGTTGTTTCGGAACGTTTACGCCTTATGTCCTTGACGTATTTTGTTCTTCCCCGCTGCTTAAAATTGCATTGAGCCGTTTAAATCGTTGCACTAGTCCACAGATTTCGCTTGCGTTCGTTGCCTCACTCCACACGATGTTTCATCCAAGGATATGGCTTTATCTGTTCATCAGCACGAGCAATACATTAATATCGCTTGGCGAAACACCTGGTATTCGTGAGGCCTGTGCCAACGTTTCAGGGTTGATGCGCGCCAATTTTTGCCGTCCTTCCGTGGAGATTTCGTGCAGCTCCTCGTAATTGAAGTGCCCTTTGATGCGGATGTTTTCTAAGCGGCACATCTTGTCTGCCACGATTTTCTCGCGTTCGATGTATCCTTTATACTTCATCTTTATTTCTGCGGCCTCTACAATCTCCTCCTTTCTGTTGGGCGTTTGCTCAATAGCTGCCTTTAATTCGGGTACTGCATCGGCAAGTGCTAGCACGTTTAGCTGTGGCCTAGCGATAAGGTCTGCTAGTTTTGCGCTACCGTTTAAGGGTGTCGTTCCCCAGCGTTCAAGTGCCGCATTGATGTCGTTAGCCTTCACCGTAGTTATTTCGCAAAGGCTTATTATGCGTTCAATGCTTTGTTTTTTCTCCATCCAATGGTCGAAACGCTCCCTTGTAGCCAGTCCTATTTGGTAAGCGCGTTCGGTTAATCTCGCATCGGCATCGTCTTGACGGAGTAGTATTCGGTATTCTGCACGCGAGGTAAACATGCGGTAAGGCTCGTCGACGCCCTTCGTTGTAAGGTCGTCTATCAGTACGCCAATGTAGCTTTCGTCCCGTTTCATCACGAAAGGCTCGCCCCCGTTGCAAGCAATGGCGGCGTTAATTCCAGCCACAAGACCTTGCCCAGCGGCCTCTTCGTAACCCGTGGTTCCATTAACTTGCCCTGCAAGGAATAGGCCCTTCACCACCTTCGATTCGAGGGATGCGTGTAGTAGCGTGGGGTCGAAGTAATCGTATTCTATGGCATAGCCAGGCCTATAAGCCTTGGCATCGCGTAGCGCGGGAATCTTTCGCAGGGCGTTTAGCTGCACATCGAGTGGCATACTCGACGAAAATCCGTTGAGATACATCTCAGCAGTGTTCTCGCCTTCGGGTTCAAGGAAGAGCGGATGCTGCTCCTTGTCGGGGAAGGTAACGAGCTTTGTCTCGATGCTGGGGCAATAACGCGGCCCCGTGCTTTGGATTTGACCGTTGAAAAGGGGCGAATCTGCAATGCCTTCTTGCAATGCTTGGTGTGCCTCTTGCGTGGTATAGAAAGTCCAGCAGGGCAATTGCGTTAGTGTTTTGGGCGTGGGCATGTAGCTGAATTGGTGGAAATCGATCTCTCCGTCTTGCCTTTCCATCTCTTCAAAGTGCACCGTGCGCGCATCAATTCTTACAGGCGTGCCCGTCTTCATTCGGTCAACGGTGATGCCATGACGAGCGATGCTTTCGCTAAATCTGTAAACAGCAGGCTCGGCACAACGTCCGCCAGGTATCTGCACTTTGCCAACGTGCATCAATCCGTTAAGGAACGTCCCAGCCGTTACCACAATACTCTTGGCCCGAAATTCCGCACCCCAGAGCGTTCGCACGCCAATGGCCATGCCATCCTCTACAAGCAGCTCGTCGGCTTGGTCTTGCCAGATGTCCAATCCTTCGGTAGAATCGAGCGTTTCGCGCCATTTAGTGATGAATTTAGCCCTATCGCATTGCGCCCGCGGACTCCAAACGGCAGGCCCTTTACCTTTATTGAGCATGCGGAACTGTATAGACGTAGAGTCGGTAATAATTCCCATTTCACCGCCCAGCGCGTCAACTTCGCGCACTATCTGCCCTTTGGCAATGCCGCCCACGGCCGGGTTGCAGCTCATTTGCGCTATTTTGTTCATGTCCATTGTGATAAGGCAGGTCTTGGCACCAATTTTTGCCGCAGCACGAGCAGCTTCGCAACCCGCATGACCGCCTCCAATGACGAGGACATCGTATCTGAATATCATATTGTTATTTGCTGTATGTACTTGATTTTATGAATTTACGGAGTGTTGTATGGCGATTTGATGGAGGGTGACAGCATGCTAGTTATGCCCGTTTCAACGCGTATTATAGCCAGTTGTTGCCTAGCTATCCAGCCGTTTTGTTATCTATCAATTTCGTTCCGCAAGAACCAATGTACTAGTTAGGCCTCACTCGTTGTCTATCTAGCTAGTTACAGCCCTGTCAACCAGACGGCTATCCCTAGCCCATTTTGCCTTATCCAAATCGCCTTTTGTAGCTTGCACATGTCGATTTGTACGCGCATGCACAAATGAGAGGTCATAATATGGCCTCTTTCTATTGTTATATGTAGAGCTCGCAATATCCTTTTGCGAATCTTAAAGTTCTTAAAATCAAATACTTGTGACGTTATGGCTTGTAATTTAACAGGCCGTGAGAGCCACAAAGGACTTACAAAGTTAGGGTATAGAAACCATATATGCAAATTAACGGCAACAAAAAAGGATGGCCGGAGCCATCCTTCTACCTCAGTAGTGCATTTTAATGGTATGGCGTTCAGTGAAGTTGCGCCAAAGATTATCGTATATTTAGGAGAAAGGAGTAAAGGAAGTTGGGCGTAAAGGGTAAACGTTATCCCCTTTCTATTGCACCAATTCCAACTCCTCTTCTGCTTGCGCAATCCTGCCAATAGCCAGTTTAAGGTCGGCATACTGCTGTTGTAACAGTTCTAAGAAGGGCGAGAGCAGCGAAAGGCACGTGTTAATCTCCTTCATTCGTGCATCGCTATCCAGTCCTATCTTAGGTGGTGTTGCTTGCACCGACAGCCTGTATAGGTCAGCACAAGTCTCGTCTGCATGCAATTCTTCGCTTAACATACGCAGCGTTGTAGGCATTATCTCGTGCAATTCAGCTAGCAGACGTTCGTATTCTTGCAAGAGCATGGCCTCGTCCTTGTCTTCCTTATCACTGCTGTTCCATTCTTCCACCATTTTTTCGGCCGGCTTGATGATAGCCTGCTGGTAGGCCTCGATGCGCTTGTTGAGCGCAAAAAGGTGTTCGTATAGCCCTTGAACCTCCGTTCCGTGGCTGCCATTGCGCAAGTACGTGTAAATCTCGCGATACACGTTCTTTACCTTCGGCAGCATCCGTTCCATATAATGGCTGTGTTCAACGGTAGGCAAATCGTTTGGCGCATAGCTTTTCCCCTTATAGTAAGCGGCGCTAACTTCGCGGCTGCCGTTAATGATTTCAATCATTTGCTCGGCATCTTCGTAGGCTCTGATGTAGGCCGTTACGATGTTTCTGTTACGTTTGGTAAAGGGATAAGTAACCGTTTCGGCCGGCATTTCCTCCATCGGATTGAACAAGTCGATACATCCGCATTCCACAAAGAAACGGCGGAAGCGCATGTCGAGCAGCTCGGTAACGAGTTCTTTCTCCAACCATTGGCGCAATTCTTCGCCCGTTAGCATTTGCGGCATGCCCGTTTTCGCCGTTTTATCGAACCTCAACAGCTCGCCTACACGTTGCCGAAGGTCGACAGGAAGTATGCTCCATGCCGCAACCAGCGACTCATTGCACTGTGTAGGGATGTTGGGTAGGTGTTGAATGCGGTCTTTATCCGATGGGTGCGAGTTCCAAAGGTCCTCACAAGAGAACCTCGCCGTGGGTTCATCGTTCGTCTTTACCTCCGCTTGCAGCAATTCTGTGGCCTCGATGGTCTTGCCTTCCTCGTGCGATTTAATCTGCGCGAGCAGCTCCAAAACCTCGAATGGATCGGCCTTTTTCGACGTTTCTGCCAGTCGAACCAAGGCAACATGCGTGTTAGAACTGCATTGCATCAGCACCGTAGTTTTGTAGAACGACGATGCCATCACGGCCTTTCCCACCACCTTGCATGCTATGCTGTCGGCATCGTATTCCATCTGTCGCGACAATTCGCGATAAGCGATGTTCACATACCTATATAAGCATTGCAGCAGAAGACGTACCCTAACAGTGAAGAAACGAGTAAGCAGGCCGAAGATAGAGAAGGGGCTCCAGCCGAAATGGCTCCAGCGGTCAACCCATCTGTCCCAAGCATCTTCGCCATACACCAGGTTTCCCATCACGATGTTGGCGGTATAAACCACCGAACTAATCTTCATGCTGTCTTGCGAGAAGTGTCCGAACTCGTGAGCAAGAATGCCTTTAATCTCCTCTGTGCTTGTAGTGGCGAACAGTCCTACGCCCAACACAAGGTTTTTGCGAACGGGAAAGAACATCGACCAGAAAGTGGTGTTGAAGTAAACACAAGCATTAATTTCAGTAGAGAGGAACACTTTGTGGGGCATCGGGCATTTTGTAGCCTTGGCCACATGGCGTATAAGTTCGAAAAGCTGTGGACAATCATCCTCTTTTACCTGTATTCTGCCCTCTTCTTCCACATTAAGTCGGGTGAAGATAAACTTCACGAGAAAGAGTCCGAACATCAGGCAGAGTGCTATAACACCAAGGTAGGCTCCCAGAAGTATCAGCATGACAAATCCGCTGTTGGTGCCGTCGAAGGCACGTTGCAGCATATCTATTCCCCAAAACGTTGCCCATTCGTAGCCAATGTAGAGCAGAATGAGGCCTAGGGCAACCAGCGAGAGGTAGACAAGCACGAAAAGGGCGATTCGGTAGAGTACCGTTTTTCCCAATGCTCTTATTGCATTGTTTTCTCTCATGCGTTTAATCATTAAATGGTTTAGGCGTGTTTCGTGTAACACGTAGTTTAGATAAATTTCCTTGTGGCGCTTTCAAGGAAACACATTTGCGCCAAAGCGCAGGGGGGCGGAGCGGTTTAAAAGGATTAGTTACGTTTAGTCGTGTTCCGCCTTGTGTCGCTTTTTCTTGCGCATACATGCGCAATCAGTGGTTACGGGATTGTTTTCCCGCTGGGGTTTCCCCCATTTCATCGGCGTTTTTTAGGTATCAGAAAGCGCCATTTCTCATTTCCAAGGCTTTGTTTTCAGCCTTTTCCATGATTTCCCTTTCCCCCGGACCCTTGTCGTTGAGTCCGCATAGGTGAAGTATCCCGTGTATGATAACACGGTAGAGTTCATCTTCGAACGCCTTGTCGAACAGTTCAGCGTTTGTTCTAACGGTGTCGAGAGAGATAACGATGTCGCCGTTAACGACGTCGTCTTCATCATAGTCGAAGGTGATAACGTCCGTGTAGTAATCGTGTCCTAGGTATTCGTTGTTTATTTCCAGGATTTTCTCATCGTTCACGAACATGTATCCCACTTCTCCGACCTTCTTTCCATAAGTCTGGGCCACAGCTTTTATCCATGCCGTGGTGTCCTTCCTTTTAATTTTCGGCATTTTCACGCCGTCTGCATTATATGTAATCATAAGTTGTTTCCAGTTTTGGGGCTCACTCACTTCTTATCCTTACGCTTTGGCAAGAACATTTCGGCATTCTTGCCGAAGTGTGTTAGCTCCCTCACGAGCGACGAACTAACGCTTGCGTGCTGTGGTTCGGCAAACACCAAAAGTGTTTCTATGCCTCCCATCATGCGGTTGATGTCGGCCTGTTCGCGTTCGTATTCAAAGTCTTTCACGCTTCTCACGCCCTTAACGAAGAACCAAGCTCCCTCCCTGTGGGCGAAATCTACGGCCAAATCGTTGAACGCCCGCACCTCCACTTTGGGGTTGTCGGCATAAAGTTCGGCTATCACCTTTACCCGCACCTCGGCACTGTACATGTATTTCTTGCGTTCGTTTACGCCAACGCCGATAACAATCTTATCGAACAGCGGCAGCACGCGCGCCACTATCGATTGATGCCCAATGGTAAATGGGTCGAAACTTCCTGTGAATAGACCTGTTTTCATGCGCAATTCAAGTGGCAGTTACATATTTGTTTGTTGTTAGTCCCTGCGTTGCTGTGCATGGCAGGGGGGCGAGTGGCTCGAAAACGTGCTTTTGTTGGTTGCCACGCTGACGAGTTTAGCGGCTAAACTATGTTCCGATAGTAACCTACTCTCTGCAAAAATAGGGTATTTCCCATTGATAACCAAATTTTTAGGGTGTTTTTATTGTAATCATTTTAGAACATTTATTGTTCTGTATTCCTTTATTTTTATTTCCTCATCAACTTCCTTTTGACCCTCATCAGATTATTTTTACCATTCCATCGTTTATTTTTCGCCTTGTTTACGCAAAGGAGTTTCGGCAAGTTTATTGCTTATTTTCATGTTGAAGAACATGTTTTGCTAGGCTGTTTTTACTGGATGATGGGTATAATTTGGCCGTATTTTGTGGAGGTAAGGCTTTAACTGGGTGGTTTAAGTGGGCGCTTATGTGTTTAGTAAACCTTTTAGTTTTTGGTGCCATTAGTGCCACAAGGTGCTTGTACTATCGTTGCAAGGTGGCTTGTACTGCCACAACATGGTGCTTGTGGCCCCACTGCAAGCGGCGTTGTACTGGCACGTTGCTAACAAACCTGTTGGCAGAGGTATCGTTTAAGGCCGGTTCTACAACCTCCGCGCTGTCGTTGCATCGTAACTATTCTGGGATAAGGCGTATAAACTATTATTGATTATCAATAAGTAACACAAACAGGCACCTTCAAATTCTGGTAAAGTAATGTCGTTTCGAGCCTTTTTGCCACAATATAACGTTTATAAGTTATTGATAATCAACGTTCTTTATTGCTGAATAGTTACCCTTGCATCATGATTTAAAGGCCACTCTTTGCCGTATTTTTGTTTTTATCTGATGAGCTTTCACTTGCATTTTCGGTCGTATAGTCCACGATGCTCCCTCAGAATGCAAGTCAATTCTCTACCAGATCAAGCCTAAAATGCCGACAAAGGCAATGAAGCTGTGCTTACTTTTAATCTCTCTACAAATTAAGGGGGAGTGCAAGACAAGTTAACTCACTGGCTTATAAACTCGCTAATGCCCAACAACTCCCGAAGACACCAACTCGCCAACTCACCAACTCGCCAACTCATAAGCTTACAAACTCATCAACTCATCAACTCTTCAGCTCAAAAGCTCATCAACCCAAAACCTTAAATCCCTATCTTTTATTTTACAATGTTGTTTTCATTTTTGCTTCGTTCTAGCAAAAAATTAGGTCAAAAAGTAGGTAAACATCTACTATTTTTACCCTTCCATATCCTTTGTCCTGTCTGTTTTTAAGAATGTAACGTGCATTTTGCACCATTTTGCCTTTCTAGTTTAGTTCCCAACCCTTTGTTGTTTACACCCAATCACCCACTTTTAGCCCCTAAAACCCCACTTTTTAATGGTTGTTTTGCCCCTTTCAGTCCTATTATTCATGGCTCTAAAAGGTTTATTTATACCATTGCATTGCATGTTTATGCTTTATCGTCTCGCATTTAGCGGCATTTTGCACCGCAATTAGCACTATTTTACCTTGCGTTTAGCACCAAAACGCACTCTATTTTGTGCCAAAACGCACTCTATTTTGCACCAAAACGCACTCCAACTAGCGGCATATTGCACCACATTTAGCTAAAAATGGCCCGAAACCTAGTGTAAATGACGGTTTGTTGTAATAAATATTCATTCTTCCGCATCTGCGAACTAACCCCTATTTGCAGTGAAACAAACCCTCGCGAGAATCGATTTTTTGCGGCACGGTGAGCGGTTGGTGGATGGAAAGGCCACTCATAATGTTAAATTCTTTGCTAAAAACCAGACAAAACCGATTACGCTGTAAACACGAGGAAGGGGCAACGGCACGGAAAACCTGTACGCTTGCAACGGCCATCGCGAGCGGTTACAAGGCATCCCGCTCACCGGTAACGCGAACAGCATCATGCAAACACAGAAGTAATTGGCCTTTACCAAGTGGTTTTCTGCTTGTGAGGAGACCGCATTGAATAACTTCCACCCGATCATTTTTTAAGTCATAGCCACGTTTTGCCACAGACAAATGGTGCAGAATTTCAGATTTCATCGTACCCTTCTCCGGGATTTCGTACACCAGTGGGGTGTTTATCTTGGTTTTACAGCACTAAGACATAACCCCCTCTCAATTTGTGGAAATACTATAGTGAAACAGAATTGCATTTGCAAAATAGTTGTTAGAAGAATGCAAGACGTGCGTTGCATGACATCAATAAACCCTTGTGCAGAGGAAAAGGAGGACTTTTGTTTGCTTACGACGCAGCTATGGCTTTCCAAATCCAATTCTGTTTGACTATAAAAGTCAATACAACTTCAATTATTTAGAAACAGCCTTAACCCCATTCTTTGCCTGCTATAAGCCGCTTTCCCAGCCCCCAATCAGCCTTTCAAACCGGCGTATCTCCCAACACACACTTACTCCTTGTGTTAATTCAACGCGCCAGAAAGGTTAAATATTGTTTACGTTAAAGCTGCGTTTGGCAATCCTCTCGCGATGTCTTGCTTTAAAATCGCGCCAATTCATCGGTATGTTTTCCTCTCGTTTGTCAACCATCCATGTGCCCCAACCACCTTCGTTGCTCTGCGCTGTCTTTCTGTAACGCCTTGATAAGCACGGCATCGGGTGCGTATTTGTTTAAAAAGCACTATCTTTGTAGAACGAAATCGGACGGGCAACGCAGGTTGTTCGTCCCAATGTAACATGAACATATACAAAACAGACAAAGCAATTATGGGTATAAACAACAGGATTGGTTGCCTTTTGGCTGCCTTGGCTTTGGGCTATTCGGCTCAGGCGAGGGTGGCATTTGTCGTAAAGGTGCAGAAAGACACCACACAAACGGCGAAAACCGACACGACCAAGGTGCAAAAGCCTAACGGAAAGGACGTGAAAGTCGAGCCGAAGAAGAAGGAAACCGACTACGACAGGCTGATGAAAGACAGCGGAACGGTGATGAAAGGCCTTTTCACCGTGCGGCACATCAAAGACAAATGGTACTTTGAGATGCACGACAGTCTTGTTAGCCGTTACTTTATGGCCGTTACGCGCTTTGCTGGCGTACCCCAAGGATTTGGCAAATTCAGCGGTGAAATGGTCAATGAGGATGCCATCTACTTTGAGAAACGCGACGCCAAGACCATGCTTTTGCGCACATTCGTTCGCACACAAGAGGCCAACGAGAACGACCGCATATACCTTTCGCTGAAACAAAGCACCGCCGACCCCATCGTGGCAGCCTTTCCCATTGTGGCAGGAAACACCCAAAAAGACATGAACCTCTTCGATGTAACGGGCTTTTTTGCTCGTGACAACAACATTGTGGGCATCAACCGCACCTTTTTCGAGAAGACTAAGATTGGCGGACAGCAGGCCGATCGCACCTTCATCGACACCATAAAGACCTATCCCATCAACATAGAAGTGCTTACAACGCGCACGTATGGCGCATCGCCTAGCACGATAAGGGCATCGGGAACGGGCGCAATAACCCTTGCGCTCAACACGTCTATCGTGGCTTTGCCCAAAGTTCCCATGCGCAAGCGTGTGTGGGACAGTCGCGTTGGTTTCTTCGCTTACCCATACACCATATTCTCGGACAACCAACACAAGAGCCAACGCGAACAATTTATCTCGCGTTTCAGGCTCGTTCCCAAAGATGTTAAACGCTATCAACGCGGCGAATTGGTAGAACCCGTTAAGCCCATCGTGTTTTATATCGACCCCGCAACGCCCAAGAAGTGGGTTCCATACCTAATTAAAGGCATCAACGACTGGAACGTTGCCTTCGAGGCGGCAGGCTTTAAGAATGCCATTCAAGGCAAGGAGTGGCCCGCCAACGACCCCACGATGAGTCTCGACGATGCCCGTTTCAACGTGATACGCTACCTTCCCTCGGAGGCCGAGAATGCTTATGGCCCACATGTAAAAGACCCACGCAGCGGTGAAATCATCGAAAGTCACATCTGTTGGTTCCATAACGTGATGAATTTGCTCACCAAATGGTACATGACACAGTGCGGACCGCTAGACAAACGCGCCCGCACGATGAACTTCGACGACCGGTTGATGGGCGAACTGATACGTTTCGTCTCTTCGCACGAGGTTGGTCACACCCTCGGACTGCGCCATAACATGGGCGCAAGCTATGCAACGCCCGTTGAAAAGCTGCGCGAAAAGGCATGGGTAGAGAAACATGGCCACACGGCATCCATCATGGACTATGCGCGATTTAACTATGTGGCCCAGCCCGAAGACAATATCGGCGAGCGCGGACTGTTTCCTCGCGTAAACGATTACGACAAATGGGCCATCAAATGGGGCTACCAATATCGGCCAGAGTTTAAAGACGAGCTAGCGGAGAAAGAGAAACTGATGGACGAAACCACCGCTGTTTTGGCCAAGAATCCCCGACTTTGGTTTGGCGGAGAAGGCACCAACGAAGACCCAAGGGCACAACGCGAGGACCTAAGCGACGATAATGTGAAGGCCAGCGACTATGGCGTGAAGAACCTTCAACGGCTTATCAAGAGCCTGCCCCAATGGACGCGCCAAGCCAACGACCAGTATGTAGACCTGCGCGAGATGTATAACAGCGCGCGACAGCAGTTTGTGCGCTACTTCGGACACGTAGCTAAGAACATCGGTGGGCGATATATCAACAACATGCCGGGCAAAATGCCTTACGAAATAGTGCCAGCCGAAAGGCAAAAAGCCGCTCTGGGCTACTTCGCCCGTCAGGTATTCGATGCCCCCTTGTGGCTCTATCCTGCCGAAATAACAGCCAAGACCGGCGTAAATGCCACGGCCGAGATAGCCAAGATGCAGGCATTGGCACTTAACGCCACGTTCTCGCTGAACCTTCTCAACGCCATCTACAACAATTCGCAAGAATCGAGCACGGCTTATCGCTTGGAAAACTACCTCGACGACCTCTTCGCCGCGGTGTGGACTCCGCTCGATGCCACGCAAGATTTGAAGAACAGCAGTCGCCGAACCCTGCAACGCAACTATGTGGAGCGGCTCAACACCATGCTCAATCCCGACGATAAGGATAAGGTTGGTGCCACTGCGCCCGCTTTCAACACCGATGCGCTGCTATTTGTTGCGCAGCATCTCGACAAGCTCGACAACTATCTGAAAGCCGAAATGCAAACGGCCACAGGCATCAATGCTTTGCATTACGCCGACTTGGAACGCCAAGTAAAGCAGATAAAGACGGTGCGCGAACGCGGACGAAACGTGCGTTAGTCTGCTTTTCACCAGCGATGGCGCGACAGATGGTCGTCGTTGGTATGGCATCTGTCGGCATAGGCAATCTTGCTTTTCGCCCCATTGCATCGGCTTTTGGGCAAATTTATTTGCCATCCATAGGTACGGGCGAGGAGGGTAGGGCGTTAGCAGTGGTCTATCTTGCCAGCATCTGCGTTGGTTGCAGCTCGTCGGTCAGCTTTTCGTGAGCGGCCATGATGGTTCTGCTGTTCATCTCTCGCAACGCGAATGATACCGAAAACGGCCATTCCAACGGCCAAACACCACTATGTGGGTAAGCAAACGCCCCCTCAAAGGCATGCAAACCCATTTACACAAAACCGAAAACATCTAGTAGAAACATGGTTTTAAACTACATTTGGATATCCTTCTTCCTCGTGGCCTTCGTGGTTGCTGCGGCAAAACTCATCTTTATGGGCGATGCCACAGTGTTCCCTGCCATGATGGACAGCACCTTCGACATGTCTAAAAAAGCCTTTGAAATATCGTTAGGGCTAACGGGCATCCTGGCTTTATGGCTCGGCGTGATGAAGATTGGCGAGCGTGGAGGTGTGGTTAACGCCTTGGCACGTGCGCTAAGTCCTGTGTTCACCCGCCTTTTCCCCGACGTCCCCAAGGGTCATCCTGTAACGGGTAGCATCTTTATGAACATTGCCGCCAACATGTTGGGGCTCGATAATGCCGCCACTCCTTTGGGATTGAAGGCAATGGAGCAACTGCAAACGCTCAATCCGAAGAAGGACACGGCCTCGAACCCCATGATTATGTTCCTCGTACTCAACACTTCGGGACTTACGTTGATACCCGTAAGCATCATGGCCTATCGCGCTCAGCTTGGCGCGGCGCAGCCCACCGATGTGTTCATACCCATACTTTTGGCCACATTTTTTTCCACTTTGGCCGGCATCATCATCACCAGCATATATCAAAAGATAAATTTGCTCAGTCCTAAAACCTTCTTAGGTCTTTTCATTGCCTGCGCCATCGTCGCCTCGATTATTTGGGGATTCGGCAGAATGGATAAGGAAACGATGAAT
Organism: uncultured Prevotella sp.; assembly: GCA_938028745.1. Classification (GTDB taxonomy): domain Bacteria; phylum Bacteroidota; class Bacteroidia; order Bacteroidales; family Bacteroidaceae; genus Prevotella. The sequence continues at coordinate 14,279 of CALIZL010000074.1, read as the reverse complement.
ACTTTCAGCACCACCACTGCCAACATCCTGCTTATGGGCATCATTGTTGCATTCATTGTGGCTGGTGTTTTCAAGCGCGTCAATGTCTACGACACCTTTATCGAAGGCGCAAAAGATGGTTTCCAAACAGCCGTTCGCATCATTCCCTACCTCGTTGCCATACTTGTGGGCGTGGCCGTGTTTCGTGCATCAGGTGCAATGGACCTTCTTGTTGATGGTATTCGTTGGTTGGTGGGCTTGCTGGGCATAAGCACCGATTTCATCGAGGCATTGCCAACCGCACTGATGAAACCCCTTTCGGGGGCTGGTGCGCGTGGCATCATGATTGATACGATGTCTACTTACGGTGCCGACTCGTTCGTTGGGCGGCTCAGTTGCATCTTCCAAGGCAGCACCGACACCACTTTTTACGTGCTCGCCGTTTACTTTGGCAGTGTGGGCATCCGCTATACGCGCCACGCCGTGGCTTGCGGACTGCTTGCAGACTTAGCAGGAGTTATCGCGGCGATATTAATATGTTACCTCTTCTTCTAATCTAAAGGTGAAAAGGTGAAAGGGTGAAAAGGTGAAAAAATGGCTAACGCCTTCTAAGGGTGAAAAGGTGAAAAGGTGAAAAGGTGAAAAAATGGCTAACGCCCTTCTAAGGGTGAAAAGGTGAAAGAGTGAAAAGATGGCTAACGCCAGCTAGGCATTTGGCTTAACTCCATAACTCCTTAACTCCATAACTCCATAACTCCTTAAAGGTGGATGGGTGAAAAGATGGTCGCACCACCAGTGCTTAAACCTATTTCATTCGCGATAATTGATAATATAACGAAATAACAACGATATAAAACGTATAAAAAGAGATGTATAAAACGAATGTTATATCTTCTCTCAGTAAGAACTTTGCCTTGAGAATAATTTTTCTGTATAGGTACTTGACGGAAGAACGGCATGAATATATCATGTCGAAACAGCTCTGTCGTAGTGGAACCAGTATTGGGGCTAATATCGCAGAGAGCAAGAATGCACAAAGTACAGCTGATTTTATCAGTAAACTGAGCATCTCCTTAAAAGAGGCGGATGAGACGGAATACTGGTTGGAGCTGTTAAAAGATTCGGATACCATTACGCAAGAGGAGTTTGACTCTGTGTCTAACGAACTCAAAACGATAATAGGGACATTAGTTAATATCATCAATAAATTAAAGGAAAAAGAGAGGTTGAAGAAATAAGAAATGGTTAAGAATGGAAGTTTACCGAGTGAAGGAGGTATAAGCTGGCTTTGCGCTTTTCGTAGTGTGAGCCATTTTTCACCTTTTCACCTTTTCACCCTTTCGAGGCGTGAGCCATTTCAACTTTAACGAGTTATGGAGTTAAGGAGTTATGGAGTTAAGCCAAATGCCTAGGTGGCGCAGCCATCTTTTCACCCTTTCACCTTTTCACCCTTAGAAGGGCGTTAGCCATTTTTTCACCTTTTCACTCTTTCACCTTTTCACCTTTTTCACCTTTTCACTTTTAGCAATGAGTAATTTAAAATCTTTGGTTAAAGACACGGCCATCTACGGATTAAGTAGTATTGTGGGCCGTTTTCTCAATTATCTGCTTGTGCCGCTCTATACGATTAAGATTTCTGCGGCAAGTGGTGGTTATGGTGTTATCACCAATTTGTACGCCTATACGGCTCTTTTCTTGGTGCTATTGACCTACGGAATGGAGACCACCTTTTTTCGTTTCGCCAATAAAAGCGACGAAAATCCACAGCGGGTATATTCCACCATCCTGCTCTCCGTGGGTTTCACTTCCGCCCTTTTCATCGCCATGGTGGTACTTTTCTTGCATCCCATCGCGCAAGCAATGGGCTATGCCGACCATCCCTCTTACATTTGGGTGATGGCCGCGACGGTAGCCATCGATGCATTCCAGTGCATTCCCTTTGCTTACCTTCGCTATCAAAAGCGCCCCATTAAGTTTGCCGCCCTCAAATTGCTGTTCGTTGGCAGCAACATTTCGCTCAATTTGATTTACTATCTGCTGTTGCCAGCCCTTTACGAAGGTGGACATCAATGGGTGAGCCTTATTTATTCGCCAAACGTTGGTGCAGGTTACGCCTTCTACATCAACCTCGTTTGTACGGCCAGCATCACCTTTTGTTTCTATAAAGAGTTGCGCGGTTTCGCCTACGTCCTTGATAAGGCCCTGCTCAAACGTATGCTTTCGTATAGTTGGCCCATATTGGTATTGGGTATTGCAGGCATACTTAACCAAACGGCCGACAAGATATTGTTCCCCTACATATATAAAGGAAGTGATGCGCACACGCAGTTGGGCATCTACGGAGCGGCAAGTAAGATAGCCATGATAATGGCCATGATAACGCAAGCCTTCCGTTATGCCTACGAACCATTCGTGTTCGGTAAGTCGAAAGACAAGGACAATCGCGACACTTACGCCAAGGCCATGAAGTATTTCATTATCTTCACCCTGCTGGCTTTCCTCGTTGTGATGGGTTATATCGATATTTTCCGCCGTCTCATCGGGCGCGATTACTGGGAGGGATTGCGTGTTGTGCCCATCGTTATGGCTGCCGAAATCATGATGGGCATCTACTTTAACCTCTCGTTTTGGTACAAGCTCATCGACAAAACCATTTGGGGTGCTTACTTTTCGGGCATCGGTTGCGCCGTGCTCATCGCCGTCAACGTGTTGTTTGTTCCGCGTTATGGCTACATGGCCTGTGCTTGGGCGGGCTTTGCAGGCTATGCCACGGCCATGATTATTAGTTACATCGTGGGCCAACGCAAATATCCCATCGCCTATCCTTTAAAAAGTATCGGTGTGTATGTGGGCATAACGGCCTTGTTCTACTTTGGCATTAACTACGCCAACACGCATTTCTCCACGTCCGTTGCATTGGGTGTGAATACTATATTTATCCTCCTTTTCATCGGACATATATGGAAGTGGGATTGGAAGAGGAAATAAAAAAGCCTCACCCCCAACCCCTCTCCAAAGGGAGAGGGGAGTGATTAGCTTTGTAAGGCCTCACCCCCGACCCCTCTCCAAAGGGGAGAGGGGAGTGATTAGCTTTGTGGGTTGCAGGTAGACGAGTTAAAAGGATAGGTAGCCTTAGGGTAACAAAGCATACGACTTAACTCCCTAACTCCTTAACTCCTGACAGCGATGTCAATTCAAATAAGGCATACGGCTTAACTCCCTAACTCCTTAACTCCTGACCAATACATCAATTCAAATAAATATGAAGAAATTTACATTCGTCTTAGCTGCCCTCATGGCATTCGTTGCGGCAAAGGCCGACGAAGGCATGTGGACACTGTACAACCTGCCGCAGGCAGTGTACCAACAGATGCAGGCCGAAGGCTTTAAACTGCCATACGCCGACATCTATCAAAGTAAAGATGCCGTTAAAAACGCCGTTGTTAACTTCTCTGGTTACTGTTCGGGCGTGGTGGTTTCGCCCAACGGATTGGTATTTACCAACCATCATTGCGGTTTCGAGGCCATTCGTAGACATTCAACCGTTGAACACGACTACATGCTAAACGGATTTTATGCCAAGACCTACGAGGAAGAACTGCCCAACAGCGACATGTTCGTGAGCTTTATGAAGTCGCAACAAGACGTTACTTCGCGGCTGATGGCCAACGGATATGCCACGGCCAGCAAGCGTCAGAAGGATTTTCTTATCGACTCGTTGCAGGCGGTACTCACCGACTCGGTGCGCAAAGTAGATAAAACCCTTCGTGTTTCTATCGACCCATTCTACGAGAGTAACAGTTTCTATGCCACCGTTTACCAAGATTTCACCGATTTGCGACTCGTCTTCACCGTACCTAAGTCGATGGGTAAGTTCGGTGGTGAAACGGACAACTGGATGTGGCCGCGACAGACATGCGATTTCTCCGTCTTCCGTATTTATGCCGACCCAACAACCAATGGACCTGCCGCTTATTCTAAGAACAATGTACCTTATCGTCCGCAGCATTGGGCACCCATTTCGCTCGATGGCTATAAAGAGGGCGATTTCTCCATGACAATGGGCTATCCAGGTAGCACCAGCCGTTACATTTCAAGCTACGGCATCATCGAAAGGCGCGATTGCGAGAACACGCCACGCGCCCAAGTGCGAGGCGTTAAGCAAGACGTGATGCGCCGACACATGCGTGCTAGCGAGGCCGTGCGCATTAAGTACGACTCTAAGTTCGCCCAAAGTGCCAACTATTGGAAGAACTCTTTGGGAATGAACAAATGTATCGATTCCATCGGTTTGGTACAACAAAAGCGCGATTACGAGGCGCGTTTGCGCCAGTGGCAAGACTCAACGGGCTTTCTTAAAGGAAAACTCGACTTTGATAAGCTGGGCGCTTACTACGAAAAACGTTTCGACCGCGTGCGCACACGCTATTATTGGATGGAAACATTCCGCCGTACCAGCGAATTGGCTACACGCGCCATGCGCCTTGCGATGGGTGGCATGGAAGTGAAAGGTCCTAAGAAACCCGCATCAAAGCAATACCACGAGTTTGCTGACAACAGCAACGAATGGGATGCGGCTTTAGATAAAGAAGTGCTGGCCGTGCTACTTAAGAACTATCGCGAGCATGTTGGAAACCGCTACCTGCCGAAGTTCTACACCACCATCGACCAACGTTTCGGCGGCGATTACCAGCGTTTTGTAGACGACCTTTATGCACGTTCCATCATCATGAAGAAGGGCGCAAAGCTGTTTTACAATACCAAGGCGTATAAAGAAGACCCAGGTGTGCGTTTCGGACAAGACGTGATGGACATCTATTACGACCTAACCGAAGGAATGGGCGCAATTAACGATTCCATCGAGGCGCAAGAACGCTATCTCTGTGCGGCCAAATTGCGTATGGAAGAGGACATGCCCCACTACTCGGATGCCAATTTTACCATGCGGCTTAGCTACGGCCAGGTAAAGGGTTTCTCGCTTGGCGGCAAGGAATTGGGTTATTATACCACGCCCGAAAGCATCGTTGAGAAGATGGATCGTGCCAAAAGCAACGTTGACTACGAGGCAGAACCCATCATGCGCCAGTTGCTTTCGTCGAAAGATTTCGGCCGTTTCACCGACAAATCCACGAATAATCTGCACCTTTGTTTCCTCACCAACAACGACATTACGGGCGGAAACAGTGGCTCGCCCATGTTCGATGGCAAGGGCAGACTTATTGGTTTGGCCTTCGATGGCAACTGGGACAGTCTTTCTAGCGATATCCTTTTCGATTCGCTCCTTGCTCGTTGCATCGGCGTAGACATTCGTTACATGCTCTTTATGATGGATAAGTGGGGGCATGCCGATAGATTGTTGAAGGAAATGGGATTGTAAGTTAGTGGGGAATGAAGTCCGTCTGCTGCTAGAATTATGGTGCAAACAGACCGACTTAATTTCTTTAATCAGCCCTCGCTTGTTAACTAAGCAGCGCAAGGCGAATGACCTTTCCTACTTGCTTACTCGTTAGCAGGTATGAAAAAAAAAGGACGCTTTCATCGAGAAAGCGTCCTTTTTTCATCCTTTCATTTCCCTCTCATAATCCTCATTGCATTCACCACGGCCAAAAGAGCCACGCCGCTATCAGCGAAAACGGCCTCCCAGAGTGTTGCAATACCCATTAGGCCAAGCACCATAACCACCACTTTAACCCCAATGGCAAAGGCAATGTTCTGCCAAACGATGGTTCGCGTCTTTCGGGCAAGGCCTAAGGCTTGGGCCAATCGCGAGGGTTGGTCGGTCTGCAACACCACATCAGCCGTCTCAATGGCCATGTCTGCGCCAGCTCCACCCATCGCAACGCCCACGTCGCTCAAAGCCAACACAGGCGCATCGTTGATGCCATCGCCCACGAAAGCCACCTTGCGCCCCTGCTTTTGCAAGGTTTCAATGCGCTCCGCCTTATGTTGTGGCAGCAAGTCGCCTAGGGCTTGTTCCAATTTCAGCTCGTCGGCCACCTTGTCAACCAATGCTTGTTTGTCGCCAGACAGCATCTCTACATGTGCAATACCCACCCTCCGCAGCATCGAAATGGCATCCGCGGCATCGGGTTTCAGTGTGTCGGAAAGTAAGATACAGCCGATGAAACGGCCGTTTTTGGCACAAGCCACGATGGTATCGGGTATGGTTTGCAGTTCTTCGGGATAGCTCACGCCCTGCTTTTCAAGCAACCTAAGCGTACCTGCAAGCCATGTTTCGCCCGCTATTTCGGCCCGAAGCCCCAGTCCAGGCATGTTTTCGGCATTAATCTTCTCGCCGTCTCCATACACTTTAACAATGGCTTTGGCAATGGGATGCGTGCTGCTGCGTTCCATAGCCACCACCGTTTGCAGTTCTTCGGGCGATAGATGCAAGGTTTGCTGCACGCCAAACGCTCCTGTGGTAAGCGTTCCTGTTTTGTCGAACACCACCGCATCCACACCCGTTAGTGCATCTAGGCTGTTTCCTCCCTTGAAAAGTACGCCCATGCGCGATGCCCTGCCGATGCCTGCAAAGTAGCTTAATGGCACGCTGATGACCAATGCGCAGGGGCAAGAGATAACCAGGAACACCAATGCGCGATGCAACCACGCGGAGAAATGGTAGTGGAACGAAGGCGAAACCAGCGTATAAGCCCAAGGCAGAACCACCGTAAGCGTGGCCAAAAGAATAACGATGGGCGTGTAGATGCGTGCAAAACGACGGATAAACAACTCGGTGGGTGCCTTTCGTTCGGTGGCCTCTTCCACCATTTTTAGTATTCGTGTAAGCGCACTTTCGCCTTGTGTACGCGTAACGCGTAGGCTTGCGGCACGCTCTAAGGCAATCATGCCGGCCAAAACTTCGCCTTCCATGCCCACTTGTCGGGGCATGCTCTCGCCCGTAAGCGCGGCTGTGTCGAAGTTAACAAGGGCGTCGCGCTCGCCGTCGGGTAGAAGTAGCACGCCATCTAGCGGCACGCGTTCGCCAGGAAGTACCTCTATCACATCGCCCACACTTACCATTTCGGGCTTAACAAGTACCTGTTCCATTGTGTTTTTTTCGCCATTCCATCGCATAAGACGTGCAAGTTCGGGGCGATAATGGGTTAGGCTCGATATGCTATGCCGTGCTTTATGCACTGCACGATGTTGAAGAGCCTCGCCAATGCAGTAAAGCCACATCACGGCTACGGCCTCAGGATATTCGCCAATGGCGAAAGCACCAACGCAAGCCACGCTCATCAGCATAAATTCGCTAAAAACATCCCCTTTCATCGCTTCTTCCACGGCCTCGTGCATCACGCCAAACCCTACGGGAAGGTAGGCCACAATATACCAAACCAGTTGCACCCACGGCCGCGAAAACCATCCGCAGCCCATCCATGTAAAGGATATTCCAGCCGCTAGCAGCACACCCGATAGTATGGGTTGCCACAATTTTGTTTCTTCTTCGTGATGATGTTCACACATAATATGTTGTTTTTTAAGTTTACAAGATTACGGGTTTACGAGTTTGCAAGTTGTCTAGTCTGTCCAAGTTTGCCTAGTTCTTCGGGGTATTTCGGGCTTACTTGTTATTCTAGTTTCACTCGGTTTTATCGCCATTTTAGATTTCCTAGCCACGATGTTGCAGGCCGACAAATACCGTTTCTCGTTCTCCGCACGTTCATCTCCCTTAACGATAATGTTATGATGTACTGCAAAGTTAGGGCTTAAAACGTGCAACCAAGTTGCAATTTTTAGTACCTTTGCATTATGACAGAAGACTTTGACATCAGAGACGAACGCACAATGCCCAGCGAACGAGAGTTTGAAAACGCCCTCCGACCGCCGAAATTCCAAGATTTCAGCGGCCAAAGTAAGGTGGTGGAGAACCTAGAAGTGTTTGTTGAGGCGGCAAAATATCGTGGCGAACCACTCGACCATACCCTTTTACATGGTCCTCCGGGATTGGGTAAGACCACTTTGAGCAACATCATTGCCAACGAATTGGGGGTGGGATTTAAAATAACTAGCGGTCCTGTGCTTGACAAACCTGGCGATTTGGCCGGCATTCTCACTTCGTTAGAAACCAACGACGTGCTCTTTATCGACGAGATACACCGCCTTTCGCCCGTGGTTGAAGAGTATCTTTACTCGGCCATGGAAGACTATCGCATAGACATCATGATAGATAAAGGCCCTTCGGCGCGGTCGATACAAATAGACCTCAACCCCTTTACGCTCATCGGTGCCACCACGCGCAGTGGTTTGCTTACCGCCCCATTGCGTGCGCGGTTTGGCATTAACCTGCATTTGGAGTATTACGACCCGCAAACGCTGGCGCGTATCATTAAGCGTTCGGCGCGAATATTGAATGTTCCCATCGACGATGAGGCGGCAATGGAGATTTCAAGGCGGTCGCGTGGAACGCCCCGTATCGCTAATGCGCTGCTAAGGCGTGTGCGCGACTTCGCCCAAGTGAAGGGTAACGGCAGCATCGATATGGTTATCGCACGCCTGTCGCTCACGGCATTGAACATCGACCAATATGGTTTGGACGAGATAGACAATCGGATTTTGCTTACAATTATCGATAAGTTTAAGGGTGGACCAGTGGGAGTTAGCACCATTGCAACGGCCATAGGGGAAGACGCAGGCACCTTAGAAGAGGTATATGAGCCTTATCTTATCATGGAAGGGTTTATTAAACGTACACAACGAGGGCGTATGGTAACCGAATTGGCTTACCAACATCTGGGTAGAAACATCTATACTAGCAACGCAAAACAGCCTGGTCTGTTTGATTAAGGAGAGGGTTAAAGGCGTTTAAAGGCGTTTAAAGGTGTTTAAAGGTGTTTAAAGGTGAAAAGGTGAAAGGGTGAAAAGATGGCTTCGCCCTTTAAAGGTGAAAGGGTGAAAGGGTGAAAGGGTGAAAGGGTGAAAAGATGGCTCACGCCCTTTAAAGGTGAAAAGGTGAAAGGGTGAAAAGGTGAAAAGGTGAAAAGATGAAAAGATGAAATAATGGCTACGCCAACCAACTTGTAAACTTGTACTCTTGTCAACCCCTATACTGGTCAACTGGTCAACTCGTTAACTGGTCAACTCGTTAACTGGTCAACTCGTTAACTCGCCAACTCGTCAACTGGCCACCTCGTTATAACCTGCCATTACGTCTTAGAAACAGTGTGCAAAGCAAAGATTTACGTATGTGAACAATACCTAGAAGTTGTGATTTTAAAAGAAAAAAGGTCTATTTCTTCTCTTGTTTAGCTAATTTGCTGTATTTTTGTGCAGAGATAATCAGAGTAATTAACGAACTAGAAGGAAGGGATTTCAAGGAGAAAGGTGATGTCTCCACGCTTTAATCCTTTTATCTTTAAGTTGTTTTTCATTCTTACAGCTTTCTAACTTTGTACCTTTTTATTATGCAGCATCGACAAAAAGACCGAAAACTATATTTTAACGAGCTTTCTGCAACTAGCTGGAAGTACTTTCTGCCCTACATAGAACGTTATCTGCCCATCGAACAGGGGATGAACGTGTTGGAGATAGGCTGTGGCGATGGCGGCAACCTGTTGCCTTTCAGCGAGCGCGGGTGCGAGGTTGTGGGGGTAGACATGGCCGAATGTAGGATAAACGATGCCAAGCGATTTTTCGAGGAGGCGGGTGCTAAGGGGCGGTTTATCGCATCAGACGTGTTCGAAATGAAGGATATTGAACACCATTTCGACCTGATTATCTGCCACGACGTAATCGAACACATTATGGATAAGGCCTCTTTCTTGCCCAAGTTGCGCAAGTTCTTACGACCGGGAGGTATTGTTTTCATGTCTTTTCCTGCTTGGCAGATGCCCTTCGGCGGTCATCAACAGATTTGCCGAAGTAAGTTCCTCTCGCATTTGCCTTGGTTTCACCTCTTGCCAGAAGATGTATATGCGGCCATATTGAAGGCCTTCCACGAGAAACCAGGCATTACAGACGAACTGCTTGACATCAAACGGACGCGTTGCACGATCGAGATGTTCGAAGATTTGGCCACGCAACATTTCGCCATACGCAACCGCACGCTTTATTTCATTAACCCCCATTACGAGATAAAGTTTAATCTGCGCCCCCGTTTGCTGTGGCCTCGCTTGGCCAGAATGCGGCATGTGCGCAACTTCTTTACCACTTCTTGCTTTTACATACTTGAGTAGGAGGTTTCGCCAAGTCTCCTTTTCAAAGCTGAAAAGCCACACCCCAAGTCCCTCTCCAAATGGAGAAAGGCTTGGGGTGTACTTTGTTCTTTATAGGGCTTTTGCCGCAACAGCTTGCAACATCATAGCCTTACCACCTTACGTCACCACTTTACCATCAGCGTTGTACCGATAGTGAAGGGCTTACCTTTTTGTGCCATAGGCGTTGAGGCAACGAAGTAATAGGCCAGATAATTGGTTGCAAGCGTGTTGCGCGACCATAGCTCTAAGGTAAATATGCCGCGCGTTATGGCCGTTTTCAGGTTGAGAAGGGTGTAGAATGGCTGTTTAACCGCATTGTCTTCGCGCCAATAGAGCGGGCCAACGCCCGTGAGGTTGGCATTAAACATCAACTTGTCGGCAATACGGCCGAGGTTGTTTACTACATAGTTGGCATTGAACGAACAAGTGTGGCGCGGAACCAATGGCAAGATATTGCCAGAGTAGTCGCGCCCCGTCCCCATGCGCCCTTCTAGCATCTTGGCGTAAGTGTATCCGTAACTAGCTTGTAACGAAAGGGTGGGTAGGGGCATGGCGTTCAGCGCAAGCTCGAACCCCTTGCTGTTGCTGTGCCCCACATTGCGCACAACATTGCCCAGTGCAGGCACGGTAACAGAGAGTTGTTGGTGCCGCCAGTCGATGTAAAAGGCACTAGCCTCCAAAGCCAACAGACCTTTAAGGAAACTCCATTTGGCTCCAACCTCGTAGTTCCACGTGTGTTCGGGCTTGTAAGTATAGTCTTCGTCGGTTTGGCGAACGGCGTTAAAGCCGCCCGCTTTATAGCCTTTCGCTACCGTGGCGTATATCATACGGAAGGGCGTAAACTGGTATTTAAGCGTAAACTTGGGCGTTATCTGCCTGTCTATCCTGCTTGCATCAAAGTCTGTTGCTTGCCATCCGCCCTTCGGGTCTACGGGATTGAACATGGGTGGGGCGTCTTGTCCCATCCATTTTACCTTGGCTTTGTTGTTGTTTATTTTGTTTCTCTCCCAATCCAACCGGACACCAGCCGATGCCCACAAGCCCTTTACGATGTTGAACGTGCTGACATGGTAGAATGCGAACCCCGTTGTGGGCAGTTTGTTCTGGCTCACTTCGTACAATTTGGCCGCTATACGCGATGTGTTTACGGTGTAATGTTCGTGTTGATGGAAACCAAATGCCCCCACAATCCATTGGTATCGGCTCTCGTTGGTAGAGCGGAAAGTGTATTCTTGGCTCACTTGGTTCTGCCTATGCGGCATCTTAACGGCGAAGATGTCACGTGGCGAGTAGTCTTGGTCTACCTCTATTTTGCCGTCGTTGTGCTGAAATGCCGTCTGGCTGTTCATGCTCCAGCTCTCGGCATCGTATCGCCAACTCATGCCCAGCGTGCCAACCAGCCTGCGATAGCTGCTTTCACGATTGTAGGCAATGGGTTGTATCACGCCTGTTTGTGGGTCGTAAGGCGCATAGGGGTAGCCATTTTGGTGGGTAAGGTCTAGTGCGGCCGTAAATCTTGCCGTCCATCGGTCCATCGGTTTCCACGTTGCGCCCAGCCTGATGGTGCCATTGTTCATGCGGTCGGCCTTGTTATTGAGAAAAGTATTGGTCAGAAAGCCGTCGTTGTGGTGATAACTGGCAGCTAACGAAAGGCCAAACTTCTGGCTCAGCTTATTATAGGTGGATGCAGCCACGAGCAAATCGTTGTACGAACCATACGAAACCTTGGCCGTTGTGCCTTGATAATCGAGTGGCGAACGCGTGAAAACGTTTATCAATCCGGCCGATGCGTTGCGCCCGAAGAGCGTTCCTTGCGGTCCGCGCAACACTTCTACCTTGCTTACGCCAAAAAGATCCATGTCTAATACGGTTCTGTCGAAGTAGGGAATGCCGTCTACATACACGCCTACCGAAGGCGAGTTAACCTTCGAGCCGATGCCGCGAATGTAGATGGGTGAATATTGTCGCGAGCCATAGTCGGGCATGTAGAAATTGGCTATCATGCCACTAAGGTCGCGAAGACCCACAAGTTGGTTGTTTTCGATGTAGCGTTCGCCTACCCCTTGTTGCGAAACGGGCGATATGGCGGCTCTGTCTTGCTTAAACCCCACCACCGAAACCTCGTTAATCATTCCGCCAATGGTGGCCGAATCTTCTACTGTGGCGTTCGCTGTTGCCGCAAATGCGACGGCTGTTAGTGTTGCGATAATTTTCATTTTCTAATGTTTTTGTATTTCGGCAAAGCCATTCCGCCGTTCACTTCGCAGCTTGTCGGCACACGCCTTGCACGTTTGCAAGGTGCAAAAGTATACAAATGTATGAAAAATCGCAATCCTTATTTGTGTGGAAATAGGGGTTAAAAGCCTCACCGCCAGTCCCCCTCCAAGGTGAGAGGGGAGTGGTTAGCCTTGTGGTTTGACGGGCTAGCGATACGTTAACAGGCCAACAGGTTGCCCCGTTGACCTGTAAACTCCTTGATATAGCCCCTTACTTTCCTTCAAGACAGCAAAGCGCGTTGCTTAAACCATTATGGAACGGCAGGGTGGAGCTTTTAGAACCAGCCTAAAACTCTTCTTCTTCGATGGTTACTTTTCTCATGCCCTTTTCTGTTTTAAGCAAAAGCGTGATGGTTGAATCGTTTGAAAGCGCCCGTTCCTCATCCCACGAATAGTTCTCCACCTTTTTTCCGTTCACCTTTATGATGGTGTCGCCAAGCCTTATTCCTGCTTTTTCTGCTGCGCTGCCTTTATATATTGAGCGCACAATCCATCCCTTACCGATGTCGGTTCGGTTTACCCACGAGAAGCCCCACGTCCTTTTTTCAGGTGTGTATGCTTTATAGGGGCGATAGTAGAGTTTGTTGTGGGCGGGGTCGAACACCAAGTTATAATTGTGAAGAATACCCGCCCCGATATATCCTGCATTGCGCATTCGCGGGAAAGCGTGAACTGTTGGCAGAGAAATGTTTACGGCAACGCGACCAATGTTTTGCAATCCAAGGTAGACGGAGTCGGCCAGTGCGAAGGTAGTTGTAGTGGTTGTTGTGTCGCCTATGTTCGTGTACTGAGCCAGTAGCTGCTGAGTTTTACCCTCGTATGCCATCAGGTTATGTTTTCTTACAGTCTCTTTGGTGAACATAATCTCGTTTCCGCCTTCAAGACATAACTCATAAAGGCCCCCAATGCGTTTGTTGTTGAGCCATACGTATGCTTCAATCATAAAATTGGAACCCCTAACCGTGAGCGGCAAACAGCGGTAGTTGCGTTTCACGGAGTCAGGTATGGCCGTTAGTGTGCGTAAGAACTTCTGCTGAAAGTTCACCTCAAATGGAGAGTATTCAAAGAAAGTATCCCACATGATGCCGTCGGCATGCTTGCCCAAAACATTTCTTATGTCGCTAATGAGCATATCGGGGAAGTTTGCCGTGGTGTTACCAAACTTCACATCGTGCTTTGTGTACGATGTTTTTAGGCGCAGTGTATCTTTTTCTCTCTTGATGTTAACCTTCTCTATCTTTGGCGGTTGCCAACACTGTTCTTTAAGATACGTGGTGTCTACCACCAATTGGCGGTTGGCATTTGTGGTAAACAAGATGTGGGCAGGGTATTTATTATCGATAGTTGCAGGCAAGTAGATGCCCCCATCCCATGTGAATGGGATGGAGTCGTTGCTCTCCCACATAGAGTCGAATGGCCCTCTCTGCCCATTTGCCGTCAGGATAAAAGTGCTAAAGAGCATTGTCAATATTGTTTTTCTTTTCATTGCTGGCATTTTTAGTTTATAATGTTGTGGGGTTATAGCTGTTTATGGTTATCGTCTGTCGTTGTTCAAGGTGGGTTCTCAGTCAGTAGGCGTGGCTGTTTATGCGTAAAGGCATCGTTAACGCCGTATTCGTTCGGCATTGGTACATGCCTTGGTTTCAGTGTTTGCAAGACTTAGCCCTGCCTAGAATAGGAATGTTAGGTTAATCCACAAGTGCAAATGTAGTTAATTATTTTGTAAAGCGCATCGTTTGCTTGTTCCGAAGTTTAATTTTGGTGACTATTAAAGGTGAAAAGGTGAAAAGGTGAAAAGGTGAAAAGGTGAAAGGGTGAAAAGGTG
>CALIZL010000073.1 GCA_938028745.1 uncultured Prevotella sp. | reverse complement strand
GTTTAGACTTTCAAAGATTTATGCGTAGTCCCCACTAATCTTCCGCTGAGCCGCGTTTATGTGTTATGTTTTAAGCACATACGCTCAAACCTTCAATGGCTCGTACTTTGCAAACATCCTGTTGGCTACCCAACAACACGCGAACAACAATACCAGACAAAGAGCCATAAAGGACAAGAAAAAAACATCGTCAAGTGGTAGGCTGCCGGCCACTTCGTTGTCATTGCCAAAGAAAAGGCTGCCAGCCGCAACCAACGAATTGTTGGTTATATGTGCTACAATGCCAGGAATAAGGCTGCCTGTGCGATAAAACAACCAACCCATCAAAACGCCATGAATGAAAGTATAAAAAACTTGCACGATGTTTAGATGGGATATACCAAACAATACCGCCGAAACAAGGATGGCAAACCACGCATTACGTTTCCAACGATAAAGTGCAAGCATCACCGCACCCCGAAAGCACAGTTCCTCGGCTATGGGTGTTACAATGCAGCCATAGACGATGCCGACAATAGAGATTGGCGCGTTATCTAAATAAGACAGCATCTTTGGTGGTGACGTATCGGGGAAGATATTTATTAAAATCGCCCCCATGGGGGAAGTTGCTAAAACAAAGAAAAGCGAGAGAACAATTATATATGGCCGTGCACGCTTAGTAATGCTGCCCCAACTTATTGTTGCCCACTTTTTATCAATAAACAGCCAAATAACTATGACTTGGCCTAAGAGTAACGCCACTAAAAGGGTTAAAGCGAATACTGGATTATCAGAGGATACACCAAAGATTACTTTTCCAAGCATGGCGACACAGCCCCATATAGCAAAAACACCAATGAGTATTGCTGCATATACTAAGAGGTAAAATAGTGCTCTTTTCATTCTTTACACATTGCATTAACCTAAATCGGTGGCTAGACCGCTTATCAATTATTTTAGGTTGTTTCCATTGTTTCCTGTTCATCTTTCGTTTGTTTGTCGGCATCTTGCGTGTCTTATTCTCTTGACGTAGCCCACTACGCTTTCCAGAATAAGACACGCAAGATACTCAACAAACAAAATCTAAGCGGCTCTAATGAACCGATTTGGATTTAAGCAAGGCTTTACTGGGTTACGGCATAGGTTTTACCTTTCATGCTGTTGAAAAACAGCATACTAGGGCGTTAGCCAAACCGCTGGTAACCAGCCTTACTTAACCACTTTCTTTCCGTTAACGATATACACGCCAGCTGGTAAACGATTGAAATCGGCCGTTGTGCCAACCTTAACGCCATTGAGGTTAAACACGCTGTACACAGCAGTTCCCTGCCTCGTTACATCATTAACGCCAGTAGTTCCGTTGCCCACAAGCGTAACCGTGGCCTTGCGGATGTGAGGCGGGTTCAGGCCAAAGAAGGTAGCTTTGGGTGCATTGCCTTCCCACATGCGGATGTTCTCGTCATTGTTTACCTTCGGCAAAACCTTATCGCCATCGGCAGAGATTTCAAAATACCCCTCCTCAACCTCGAACACCACCTTGGTTATCTGTTTCCCGTCGGGGGCAATAAAGTCGAAAGAGTTACCCCGTGGAACAAAGAGATGCTGATTTTTCAACACATTTGTGACCCTTATAAAAGGCCTTTTGTGGTTAACCATCTTCACCCCACCCTCTTCAAGTTCTGCTCCTTCGGGCAATTCCATGGTACGTCCATTGGCATCATTCACCCATTTCTCGCTGTTAAAGTCGAAAACCACCGTTTGTGCCGAGGCAACAACCGAAAGCAATAAGGTTGCAAGCATTAGGCTTGCGCGTTTAAGTGTAAATGTTTTTGTCATTCTGTTACTTGGATTAGTTAATAATAAAAAAAGTTTCACTGGTATGAGCACGGCAAGAGCCTTGTCTTGCATGGTTCAATTTGTGTTATTGCAAAGGTAATAGCTTTATTTTACATCACCAACTAAAAGGTCATAAACTTGAAAAACCTCAAAAGAAATCATAAAAATAGGCCAAACTCAGAGCATGAAACCACTTGTTATCGTCAGCTGTCGAACGCCTCCTTACTCCAATTACAGCGTAACATCTGGGCGCAATGGGATGCCAGACAAAGGCAAAACACAGAAATGAGCGTTGCTTAAACCACGACTGAATGGCAGCGAAAGCTTTTAGAGCCGGCCTTTTAGATAATCCAAAACGTTTTTCCAGCCATCTTCTTCTGCGCCGTAGCCCCACAGCTTTTCAGAAAGGTCGTCTAACCTTTGAACACCTCTATGGTATGCCTCGCTCAATGCCCTGCGTTCTTCTTTCGAGATAGCGTTCAGCCTTTCGTCGGCCACTTTAAATCGCGGATTAATCAAGAAGTTCGCCACATCCGTATAAACCTCTTCGTCGCAATCGCTTGCAAAATCGGGGAATATGGCTAGTGTTTGTTCAAAAGCATCTTTTATTTCCACCAGTCCTAACTTGCTCAACGTATCAGGAATATAGGGAAGTAACGCCCTTCCTTCATAAAAAATAAAATCCCAGCCATCGCCTTTCCAATTACCTATCATATTTACCGCCACATGAAAAGTAAAGACGTCGGCACTTACCTCGTCCTTAATCTTTTCAATCGAACCTAATTTCCATATATCATCCGATATGCTGGCAAACTTAGACACCACATCGAGGTCGCTATACTTCTCCCAAAGCGTTCTTAAATCGTCCATTGCATTGCGTATTTACATTATGAGGAACAACAAACTTACAAGAAAAAGATTAGCCGTTAAGCCCACCAAACTCAACATGATACTGGTTATCAATCTCCATAAAGGCCAAATATCCAGGCGAATAGTCGGGTCCTGCATCTAAATCGAGGGCAAAGTCCGTGTCCACGCCCTTAACCCAGATAGTAACATTGTTTACAAACAGCGCATTCACAAAATCGTCTGCCGATATTGGTCCATCTGCCTTAAAGTCGCCACAGGCTATCATCTCATTTACAACATCTACATAATCGTCGTTTTCCTCCATAAATGCCTTCACTATCTTTTCTTTGTTACGCTCTATCCAATTTATTTTTTCAGTAACAATCTTGTCGATGTCATCCCCCTCTGCATGTTCTGTATCAAGATAAACGGCTGTTTCTCTTCCCCACACTTGCAGTTTTCCTACATATTCACCGCAACTTTTGTCGAAGGTAAATTCAGTTGCGCCAATCATCATCTTCTTTTCCATAGTAGTTGCGTTATTGTTTAATAAATGGTAACCATCACATGTCCATTCACTTCCAACACTTCTCGATAAAAGTCTTTCATGTTTTGGAAGTAATCGCTAATTTCTTCTTTCACCAACTCTTCTTCATCGTCGTAATCCCAAATGTCGGGGTAAAGTTCGGCCTTTTTGCACGCATCCATACTGAACGTTGCCATTGCCTGCTCCATATCAAAAGCCTCCAAAGCCGCAAGTATATCCGCAACCCTCTCCTTTTCCGTATAGGCAACAAACTCTTCTATGCCTTCAAGCGAACGTACCCCAACTACAGCCTCGCTTAAAGGGTTGTTCTCAATTGGGTCGCAACTGCTTACGCCGGTAAGCACAAAATGCAGAACGTCCCACATTTTGTCTATATCCAACAGCATTTCGCTTTCTTCGTTCAATTCCTCTACCTCATCCAATACGTCATTCCTTTCGCAGTCGAAGTTCTTCAAGCAGTTTAGTTGCTCATCATTGATGTACTGATAGTTTGCAATCATTCCCATAACTTTTCCATTTTGTTAATAAGCAGGCATCAAGCAGCCTGCAATTGGTTACACATTTTTTTTGAGTTTCATCTTATTTGCTGATGCCTAAACCAGCCGTTGTACCCACATATCAATTACCCCCACCTCTCTGAATGCCCCCTGTTGGCAGGCAAAACAAATGGTGCAACAATTGTTTGGCGCAGAAACAACCACTTGCCATAAATAGATGAACTCCGCACAAAGGTAGCTTTTAAAATCAAGAAAAACGAAACTACGCATCGAAATTATGCAACGTGGGCAGCAAAATCCATCTTTTAAGGATGAGGTTACGCCCGTGCTCAAATTCGTCTATGGTGGACTTTGGCCCATTAAAAGATTGTATGGTCCTGGTTTACTCACTGCGTAGTTATGCCATGTTGGCGAAAGCACCGACAAGGGAATGTAACGTTTTGCGCACGAAATTTAACATTATGGCTGCAATTTTTCCAGCCAATCCTCTGCTCGCTCACATTTTTTCGAGTATTGCGCCAACTTGTTTGGGGCAAAACAAGGCATGTACAGAGGCGGATAAATAACCATTGAACATTGTTTAAACATACAATTTGCGCACCATTAAGTGCCTTTCGCAGCATAATTTGGGGCAAAATGCGCCAAAACGCAGGGTAAAATGCGGCAAAACACACTCCATTTAGCACCAAAACGCGATGCAAAACGCAGCAAAACGCAGGGTAAAATGCACCAAAACGCAAGGTAAAATGTACCAAAACGCAAGGCAAAATGCTGCAAAACACAAGGCGAATGTAATAATATGCAGTGCAAAAAAGGGCTTAATACCCTCTCGACGGACTAAAATAGCGTGCAAAAAGGGGTAAAATGATGCTTTAACCACTACCGTTTTGGTGCTAAATGCAGAAAAACCGGACGATATTTTTTGCGTGTGGGCGACAATCTAGAAGGGTAAAGTGATGCAAAACGCACTTTGGACCATCATTTTTTGACAGAAAATGGGGTGTGTAAAATGACGACTGACAGCTAAAAGCATACTTTTAGCGGTGTTTTGGGGCTAAAATGGGGCGGTAAGAAGGATGCGTTTTGTAAAACAAACAAAACACGTTTAACGTATTAAACAAAAATCGGTCATTGAGCCTGTGCGGATTTTGTTTGATTGTTGAGCACATTGTCTGTCTTATTCGTGAAGGCGTAGCGTACCACGTCAAGAGAATAAGACAAGCAAGATACCGACAAGCAAACGAAATCTGCACAGGACACAATGGAAACAACTTGATTTTTTGATAAGCGGTCTAATGACCGGATTGGAGTTAAGCTCTTGCTAAAAAGCGGACATGGTTTGGTTAGCAAGGTGGTACGTTAATGAGTGAAGAAGCATCTGGTTTAATAATCCGTATGGTGCATCCTATTTTGCCTTGTCCTTCTAGTTATCCTATGCTTAACCTGCCCCAACCATTCATCAGAAACTGCCGTCTTTCACCTTTCCAACCTTTCACTTCTTTTCGATAACATACTCATAAAAGCCCCTATCGTCATATAACTTAATCGCAATAACCTCCTTATCTGTATCCATAGCAATAAAAGGCGTTACGTTTAATGTATCGGGGCGCGCATTTTCAAAACCATAATGCTTGGTTATGAGAACTTTTAAAAAAGTCTTATTAAACTCATTAGCGAAATTAATATGAACAACACCTGGCCTCATGCGCATAGCCTTGTATTCTCGCGTTATTTCATAGTCGTTTACGGCACATTCTTTGAGCAGCTGCTCTAACACTTCGTTTGACTCCCAAAAATGCAAGGTTAGCCGTGCTTTGTGAAAACGATAGCTGCATAACTTGTTGACAGTAAAATCAACTTTACGATTTAACGGCAACCAATCCAAGTTGTATGAAATCCGCACTATGTCCTTCCTCGTTTTCCTATTAAAAACTCTACCTAAAAGTTCCTCATTATATATCGATATATTTTGCATTTCGTATATATGTTTAAAATTTCATCCATAGCTCCTACTCTTTATTTCTTGCCACCGTTAAGCACAGCTCTTGCTCATAAAACGATAGGCAGTGGTAACAACAAACGCCACCCTTGCATCCTTTCCACTCTCTTCTTTATGCCTTAACAAGCAACTGCTGTGAGTTTTTAGCCTAAACCAACAACAGGTTATGCCTTTTATTGGGGCATAAAGCTTTCGTCGAGCATAAGTTTTCCAATCGTTAAAATACGATATTTGCAATCATATCGCAACATTATTCGGGGATCCTTACCTGATTGCATGTTGGTGATAATAGAAGAGAATGTCGTATCAGTCTCTTGATGTACCAGAACAGTGATGTCCCCTGAGTTAAGTTTAGCCCTGCACACTGTGTCTGACAAAGACATAACCAATCGTTCCTTCCCAAGCAACTTTGCATAATAACCATTGCCTTTGTTCTCATCTTACAAGAGATAAGCCCGAACAAGGACAGAGCGCTTGAAGTGAAAAGCGCCCACTGTTTTAAGCTAATAATTGTTTTCATAATAACATGGCATTCCGCCCAGTTGAACGGCATAAAGTCCTAGTCTGGCGCATAGTTTAAGAGGAGTTCGTAGCTTTGTATTTTCCTTATGTTGTATTCTTTATCATAAAACAGCTTTATCCGAGGAAAATTGCATTTACCCGACACAAAAACAAAAGAGGAACGAAGTGAATCTTTTTCTTGCTTTACCGCAAGAGCTACTTCCGCACCCACGAGAGAGTCTTTATATATGGTGTCGAACGTTAATCGGTTAGACAAGACCAGCCGTTCGCGGCCGAGCAAAGCCGAATAGAAATCGTTGCCTTTACGATACATAACAAACACGCTGTTTCGTGTTTGTTCGCCATTGTTCTCTATAAGCTTCAACGTATCTCCTTGCCTTTTCAATGTGTATGATTTAATTCCAGAAGAAAAGTGGAATTTCAGCTCATCACCTTTTTTCATGTATCTCATAAAAGAAACAAGCACAACGACAATCATGGCAATAGCCATCAATAGCTTTATTAAACCTTTCCTTTCCATATTTCTCGGTTGTTAAACTTTCAAATCATTCGTTGTATGGCATTTCCTGTACCGTAATCGTTTCTACACACACTGGCTTGAACGCATAGCTGCAATGGTAAAACTCTTCAGAAACCAAACTTTAAATCCAACGCTCACATTCATAATCAACAAAAGCCTCTTCTCGTTGTATAGCGGTAAGCTTATAGGCCTTGTTATAATACATTCTAAGCAAAAGCCATTTTGTGGGTATGTCTTGATAGAACGAACAGGCAAAAAGCGAGTCGTTCATACGCTCTATACACACGCGATACTGCTGATACTTCATCGAGTTTGCATATAAGGAATCGGTTAATTGATGGGTAGACATCATCAGCATCTCCACGCCAAGCCACTCCATATAGTATTCATCACCTTTAAGATACAGTTTCCACACACGTCCATTCCCCCCTTTGGCATCCGTTTCTACAACATTCAACGTGTCTCCGTTAGTCTTAAGCGCATAGGAGGTTACGGGTAACTGCGGGTAATACTCCTTGCTACCATCCGTTTCTTTACAAGCACCAACAAGTACAATCACCACTTGTCCAAAGCATGTAAGACAGGCCCAAAGGAGAAATGCGATAACTTTTGCTTTCATATCATTAACGTTACATTTGCAGGTGCTAAATCTTCTTTTTTGAAGGCATAGGGTTTAACCTCTTTTTCAGGGTGTGAGCAACGATTTCGTTGGCCACTAGGCGGGTTTCTCCGTGTAGGCTTTCTCCTTCTATTTCCCTTGTGTCTGTACATCAGTTGGCGTTAAGGCAAAATGATATGAAATATTCGGGCATTCAAATGATACCAGATCCCCCTTTTGTTTTTCCTTATTCACTCGCACTATAAACTTCTCATACGTATTCTTCCGCATAAACTCCATGTGCTCAGAATGCGTGAACAACGTCAAGGTGTCACCCTTGATACTCCACTTCAATGTATCTATAGGCCCAGTTTCATTCCAAGATAAAGCTATGCTTGAATCCTTAAAAGCTATTGTCCTACATCCACCGTTTCCGCACATAATTTGTGTACTTATCAGCCTTTTCTCAGACTTCTTCACTGGTCTTTTGTCTACATTCATAATTAAGGTATACTGGTAAGTCCATGTATAATCCCTCATAAGCTGGTACTTGCTAGAAACACCAGGCAAAAGCACGGCCACTAGCATTAGAAATATACTATTCAACATGTTTCTCGCTCCTTTTTCTTAATGGTTTTCCCAATTCTTTCCGTATCTTATTCTCATTATCAATTGCATTCCCCGTATCAGTTCCTGCATCTGTTTTGGGTGCAGCATGCCCCGCAAACTCACATATACTATTCTTTTCTGTTGATAGGTTAATCGTATCTACAAATAGGCGTATTGCATTACGTTGCCGTTGGCCAACTGTATGCGCAGGGGGTTGTTGTGCAGGTCGCAGCCGATGTAGGTAATGTTGCGTGATATCATTCTAATCGTCCTT
>CALIZL010000072.1 GCA_938028745.1 uncultured Prevotella sp. | reverse complement strand
GGGAAATGGAAAACAAGGGCTGGCTCAACCTCTCGAGCGTGCTTAACGGCAGCGACTATGGCGTTTACGGAAAGATGTACGAACTGATTAACACCTACAACCCCAAGACGGGCCAATTCTTCTTGGAGAACACCCAAGAGGCCCGCGACGCCTACTTGTACAGTGCCGAAATGCGCAACACCAACTGGTTTAAGCAGCTATTTTCGAGCGCACTCATGCAAAACCACTCGGTAAGTCTGAGCGGCGGCACGGGCAAGTCCAACTATTACGTGTCGATGTCGTTCATGGCCGACCCAGGCTGGTACAAGACTTCTGCCGTGAGGCGTTACACGGCCAACGTAAACGCCACCCATCATCTGCTCGACAATCTCTCGCTCACGCTGCTGGCCTCGGTTTCGTACCGCAAACAGCAAGCACCGGGCACGCTGGGGCAGGATGTGGACGTGATAAGCGGACAAGTGAAGCGCGATTTCGACATCAACCCCTACTCGTACGCATTGAACACGTCGCGCGCGCTCGACCCCAACACGTACTACCATGCCAACTATGCACCCTTCAACATCTTGAAAGAGCTGGAGAACAACAAGATAGACATGAACGTGCTGAACACGAAATTCCAAGCCGAGCTGGCCTACAAGCCCATCGACGACTTGCGATTGGCCATCATCGGCGCCGTGCAATACGACACCTCTACACAAGAGCACCAGATTACCGAGTACGCCAACCAAGCTCTAGCTTACAGGGCTATGGACAACGCGCTGATACGCGACGCCAACAACTACCTGTACAAGGACCCCACAAACGCCTACGCATTGCCGATAACGGTGCTGCCCTACGGCGGTTTCTACCAAAAAACCGACTTGCAGAAGGTGAGCTGGGACGTGCGCGCCACGGCCAATTACAACCACACGTTCGACAACACGCACGCCGTGAACGTGCTGGGCGGCATCGACGTGTCTAACGTAGACCGCAGGCGCACGTACTTCAACGGCGTCGGCATGCAGTACGACGGGGGCGAAATACCCTTCTACGTCTACCAGTTCTTTAAGAAGAACATAGACGACAACGCCGTTTACTACTCGCTCAACAACACCCACAACCGCACGGCGGCCTTCTTTGCCACGGGCACCTACTCGTATAAGCAACGCTACAACCTTACGGGCACCTACCGCTACGAAGGCACAAACCGCCTGGGAAGAAGCCGAAGCGCACGCTGGTTGCCCACATGGAACGTGTCGGGAAGTTGGAACGCCAGCGAAGAGCCGTGGTTTAAGAAAACATTCAACAACGCACTGACACATGCCATGGTGCGCACCTCTTATTCGCTTACGGCCGACCCTGGTCCGGCAACCTACACCAACTCCACCCAGATACTCAAAGCGTACACGCCGTACAGAATTGTAGGAACCGACAAGGAGTCGGGTATCATGACCAGCGAGTTGGAAAACGCCCAACTAACGTACGAGAAGAAACACGAATTCAACATCGGTTCGGAACTGGGTTTCCTCAACAACCGCATCAACGTAACGTTCGACCTCTTCTGGCGCAACAACTTCGACCTCATCGGTCCCATAGCCACACAGGGCGTAGGCGGACAAGTGATTAGGTATGCCAACACCGCTACGATGAAGTCGCAAGGCCAAGAGCTCTCGGTGCAAACGACAAACATCAAGAACAACAACTTAACATGGGTTACCAACGTGATATTTTCGCACGTAACGACAGAGGTTACCTCGCTGATGAGCCAAGCCCGCACCATCGACCTTGTGAACGGCGAGGCAAGCAGCGGCTTTACGATGGAGGGTTTTCCGCATCGCGCCATCTTCTCGATGCCTTTCCAAGGACTAACCGATAAAGGCATACCCACCTATCTCAACGAGAAAGGCGAGCTTACCTCTACCGACCTCGACTTCCAAAACCGCAACAGCAACGGCTACCTGGTTTACGAAGGACCGACAGAACCCACGATAACGGGGTCGTTAGGCAACGAAATCAAGTGGAAGAACTGGCGACTGAACGTATTCCTTACCTACTCGTTCGGCAGCTATGTGCGCCTAGACCGCATCTTCAGCGCACAATACAACGACCTCACCTCGATGACCAAGGAGTTTAAGAACCGCTGGATGCAAGCCGGCGACGAAAAGACCACCTCGGTTCCTACCATACTGCCCTACCGCAGCTTTGCCTCGGACAGGAACCTCCGCATAGCCTACAACGCCTATAACTATACGAGCAACCGCACGGCAAAAGGCGACTTCGTACGCATGAAAGAGATTTCGTTGGGCTACGATTTCCCAAAAGCAATGCTTAGGTCGACGCCCTTCACCAATCTCTCGCTGAAACTCCAAGCCACAAACCTGTTCCTCATCTATGCAGACAAGAAGTTGAACGGCCAAGACCCAGAGTTTGTTAACGCAGGAGGCGTGGCTGCCCCCATACCACGTCAGTTTACAATGACCCTCAAATTCGGTTTATAAACAAATAAAAGAAACAGTTATGAATAAGCAAAACATCTACATATTTGTGTTGTTGGCCGCAACAACGTTGGGCATCAGTTCGTGCGACAAGTTTCTCGACAAGCTGCCCGACAACCGCATGGAGCTGAACAATAAAGAGAAAATACAGAAATACCTCGTTTCGGCCTACCCCGACCACAACCCTGCCTATCTGGCAGAACTGTATTCGGACAATGCCGACGAGTTCGACGTAACGGGCTGGGGAAGCGACGGCCGATTTTACGACCAAGCCTACTCGTGGAGCGACATCACCGAGACACAAGAGTCTGAATCGCCGCAAGAACTGTGGAACAGTCTGTACATGGCCATGTCTACGGCCAACACGGCCCTCCAAACGATAGAACAGCAGGGCAACAACAGCGAACTGATGCCCTCGAAAGGCGAAGCATTGCTGTGCCGCGCATACGCTGCACTAACCCTTGCCAACACCTTTTGCATGGCCTACGACCCAACGACGGCCAGCAAAAACCTGGGACTGCCCTACCCCACACGCCCCGAAACGACGGTTGGAACCAAGTACGAACGCGGCACACTGGCAGCCTTTTACGAGCAGATAAACCGCGACATTGAAGAGGGGCTGCCGCTGGTAACCGACAACTATTCACGTCCCAAGTACCACTTCACCCGCAATGCGGCCTATGCCTTCGCGGCGCTTTTCAACCTATATTACCAAAAGTACGCCAAGGCCGTGGCCTATGCCACACGCGTATTGGGCGCAGACGCCTCTTCGAAATTACGCGATTGGAAGGCGTTCAACGCACTTTCGGTGAACGGACAGATAGCTCCGAATGCCTATGTGAGCGTATCCAGCCAAGCCAACCTGTTGTTACAGACGGTTCATTCGCAGGCAGGTGCCCTCCTAGGCCCTTACCGCATGGGCAACAAGTATGCGCACGGGCAGCTCATTTCAGAAAAAGAAGACCTGCAATCGCAAGGTCCGTGGGGGCGCAGCAGCAACTTCGGCTACACCGTCTGGAGCAACAACAGCCTGTCGAAGTACTTCATCAACAAGGTTCCTTACGCCTTCGAATATACCGATGTGCAGGCAGGCATAGGTTATGCGCACTCGGCCTACGCCGTGCTTACAACCGACCTCACCCTGCTTGTGCGCGCCGAAGCCAACGCCATGCTGGGCAACTACGAGGCCGCGGTAGCGGATTTGAACACAGAAGTGAAGGCCTACTCGAGCGGCGCATTGAGCGTTACACTGGAAGGCATCAAGAATTTCTACAACGGAATAGGCTATTACACCCCAACTGCACCAACGCCAAAAAAGAAATTCAACACCGCTTTCAGCATCGAGCCCACCACGCAAGAACCCCTACTGCACGCCATCTTGCACCTTAGGCGCATCATGACCCTGGGCGAAGGCTGGCGACTGCAAGACGTTAAACGCTACGGAATAGTTATTTACCGCCGCACGCTGAACGCAAGCAGCAGCGTAACAGACGTTAAAGACTCGCTTACCGTAAACGACCTACGCCGTGCAATACAGCTGCCACAAGACGTTATAACAGCCGGACTTACGGCAAATCCCAGAAACAAGTAAAACAAAAACGCGTAGAATATGAAGAAGATTTGCTTATTTGCCTTGGCGGCAATATTGTCGTTGGGCTTCAATTCTTGCTCGGAAGACAATCCATCGAGCGACAGCATCTTTGGGGGAAAGACCGTACATCGCGACAATTTCGACAAATGGTTGCTCGCTAACTATACCTATCCCTACAACATCGACGTGAAATACAAGATGGAGGACATATATAGCGACATGAAATATCATCTCGTTCCGGCCGATTCGGCCAAGTCGGCCAAGCTGGCCATCATCGCCAAATACCTCTGGTTCGATGCCTATGCAGAGTGTGTGGGGCCAAACTTCGTCAAGGCCAACGTGCCCCGAATTATCCACTTGATTGGCTCGCCTGCATACAACAGCGGACAAGGCACGATGATTCTCGGCACGGCCGAAGGCGGATTGGTGATAACACTCTACATGGTGAACAACCTAACCGACAAGATGCTCACCGATTATGCCACCGTCAACGAGTACTACTTCCACACCATGCACCACGAGTTTACGCACATCCTGAACCAGAAGATACCCTACGATGAGAATTTCCAACACATATCCGAGGGAAATTACGTAAGCGGCGACTGGTATCTCATACGCAAAGCGGCAGCAAACAAAAAGGGGTTCGTAACGCCTTACGCCATGAGCGAACCCATTGAAGACTTTGCAGAGATGCTTTCCGTATATGTTACCACTTCGCCTGCCGACTGGAAAAAGATGATGACCACGGCAGGAACCACTGGTGCGCCATACATACAAGCCAAATTAGACTTGATTAGGGCGTATATGAGAGACTCGTGGAAACTGGACATCGACGAATTGCGCAGCATTGTGCTTCGCAGAGCATCGGAGATTGGCCACCTGGACTTGAACCAACTAAACTAAAAAAAGGAACGTAGCTTATGAAAAAGATATTGATTTGCATGCAGGCACTTGTGGCAACAATGCTGCTCGCCGCGTGTCTGCACGACGATAACGAGGTGTTTGACGAGCCGGCCGCACAACGGCTCGACAAAGCCGTGGAGAATTACAAGCAAGTGTTGGAGTCGGCACCCAACGGATGGAAACTCAACCTTTGGACCGAGCCGCGCTACTCTGGCGGAGGATACACATATCTGATGAAGTTCAAGGACGGAAAAGTAACAGTTGCAAGCGACCTGGCCGATGCCGACAAAGCCTCAACATCGAGTTACGACATCAAGAAAGACATGGGGCCAGTGCTTACCGTCAACACGTACAACGAGATTTTCCACAGCCTGTCTAACCCCTCACTAAGAGACGACGACGGAAAGGGACAAGACTACGAGTTCATCATTCAGCGCGTAACCAACGACTCCATCTTTGTCGAGGGCAAGAAGTTCCACAACAAGATGGTGATGACGCGACTGAACGACAACGTAAACTGGAAGGAACACATCGGGAAAATGAAAGATGTGGCCGACAATGTTAAGTTTAACTATAAGTACATTGCAGGCAACGACACCACCAAGCTGTACCTCTCCTCGGCCAGACGTGCCAGGTTCACCTTCAAAGACAGCGTGGTTTACGTACCCTTCTGCTACACCGAGAACGGCATCGAGCTGCAAGCCCCTGTAACGGTTGGCGGAAAGCAGGTGCAACACTTCGCTTACGACATCGACAAACTCGCCTTCACGGGCAGCGACACAGGCACTGGCGACATGGTGTTTACCACCGACTATATGCGATATGCCGACTATGCGGGCACGTATAACTTTGAATACAAGAATGCATCGATAAAGGTAAGGATGGTTCCCGCAGGCGACGAAAAGACCTATTGGCTGGAAGGCTTGTCGCCCGACTTCAAGCTCACGTTCGTCTACGACAAGAAAACAGGAACGCTAACATGGAGTCCGGAAAAGATATACACCGACCCAAACAAGCACGAACACTGGATGTGCTCGTGGGATGCCGGAGATACGGGCCAGATATTCAGGTACGCATTTCTGGGTTTTGTAGTAAACAAAGACTTCAACAAGCCAGGCGTCTTCCTCACCTTCACATCCACTCTTGCGGGCTACCTCGACCTCGACTCGATGATTATCATCGAATATAACGGTTCGAAGAAAGTGGGAGAGTCGACCACCGTACTGGTAAACGGCAGCGCCCAGATATTAATGATTAAGGGTATGACCAAGATTAATAACAACTAAGGACAAATGGAAATGAAGAAAGTTAAATTCACCACGATAATTGCCTGTGCCCTTCTCTGCCTATTGGCAGCCTGCGGCAACGACGACATCACCAACGAGGTAAGTCAGCACACGCTGAAAGTGGTGTCGGCAAACACATCTTTCGACGCGTTGGGCGGCACAGACAGCATCTTTGTGAACGTAGATGCCACGAAAGCCTATGCGCAAGCACCCTGGGCTAAGGCAGAAGCAAAGGGGAAACTTGTAACCGTGACGGCCGATGTGAACAAAGAAATGCAGTCGAGACACACCACGGTGATCATTAAATCGGCCGACGGCGACTCGACCATCGTTGCCATCGACCAGCAAGGTCCCGTTACGCAAATCGACCTACCCGAACAGATCGTCTTGGGCGATGCGGCTGACACCCTTACATATAAGGTTAAAAGCACGTTCGATGTCAGCATAAAATCGCTAGACAGCTGGTTAACGACAACTTATCAAAATGACGTGGTAACCATCATCACCACCGAAAACAACGAAGGGCACGTGCGCACGGGCCAATTTGTGATTGAAACGGCGATGGGTAAAGACACCGTCAGCGTTATGCAAATAGATCTGGACCGCGACGTGCTAGGCGAGTATTATCTGCAACTTACCGAAACAGATGAGAACCGCAAGCCCGTTAAACGCGTTTACGCGGTGAAATTGCACAAGGAAGACAAGAAGCTGATGCTCACCTTCACGGCCAATCCTTTTGCATTTCCCGTTACTTTCTCGGCCAAGGAGGGCACGCTGTCTATTGCTGGCGGACAATTTGCAGGTATGTTCGAAAACGATTATGTTGCCACGATTGTAGGTCCGATGGACGGACAATTGTCTGTAAGCCCCAACGTCACCATTTCTGGTCAGTTCGGTTACAGTGCAGAGCTACCCGCCAAAGTCAGTTCATTGGAGGGAACATTCTTACATTTCGGTACGGAGCCCGCCTTCGTGTTGGGCAGATTCTCGTCAAAGGTTTTTGAAAACAAAACTTACAAGAGCTATCTGCTTTACGGAAACGACGCTTATCTGTTTAAACGCAAAAAATGAGCCGCGGCGCACAACGCCACTTGTTGTGGCAAAACGCTGCCTAGCAACGTTTCTTTAAGCCGCCCGAAAAAACTTTTTTAAATTTCTTTACCTATGCAAAGAGGGTCGATATGGCGTTATCGGCCCTCTTTATTTGGGCATTACAACAAGGCACTTGGCGATTACCGCCAATTGGGCAGAAACAATTTGGACAGAAGAAAAACCAAATACCACACCTCTTAATGCAGCTTTGCCCTATCAGGAACAGGTTTTCCATCAAAAAGAATAGCTCCAACCGTCATCAGCAGAAACAACCATCTTTCATCTTTCCAACCTTTCACTTCTTTTCGATAACATACTCATAAAAGCCCCTATCGTCATATAACTTAATCGCAATAATCTCCTTATCTGTATCCATAGCAATAAAAGGCGTTACGTTTAATGTACCGGGGCGCGCATTTTCAAAGCCATAATGCTTGGTAATGAGAACCTTTAAAAATCAACACGTAGAATTTCTCTCAAAAGGAAAGGGCGGACAGTGAGAGTACAAAAAAAACGCCCCTACCCTCACGGATAGAGACGTTTAATTTATAAGTCGATAACTGTTGTTTATTCAGCCTTTGCTTCTTCGGCAGCTTCTGCCTTGGGAGCCTCTTCAGCCTTAGGAGCTTCTTCGGCAACGGGTTGAGCAACTTCGGCGGCAGCGGTTTCGCCTTCGGCCTTGGTGCTCTTGCGGCTACGACGTGTTTTCTTAGCCTCTGCCTTAGGCGTCTTGGCCATGTTCTCGTCGAAGTCAACCAGTTCGATGAACGCTATTTCAGCGGCATCGCCCTTACGGAAACCCAGTCGGATGACACGGGTATAGCCACCGGGACGGTCTCCCACCTTAGCAGCAACCACTTTGAACAGTTCGGTAACGGCATACTTGTTTTGCAAGTAGCGGAAAACCACACGACGCGAGTTGGTGGTATCTTCCTTCGAACGTGTGATAAGCGGTTCTACATATTTCTTCAAGGCTTTTGCCTTGGCGAGGGTCGTAGTGATTCTTTTGTGCATAATCAGCGAAATGGCCATGTTAGCAAGCATGGCATTGCGGTGAGGTGCAGTACGACCCAGGTGGTTGAATTTCTTATTATGTCTCATTTTTATTTTTCTTAAATAGCGGAGGGGTAACAGCTGGGTGGGTGAAGGCTGTTGGCCCGCACCCACTCGCGCTGAGGTTTAGTCCCTGTCCAGTTTATACTTTGAAATGTCGGTTCCAAAAGACAGATTCAGACCCAAGAGCAAATCATCAAGCTCTGTGAGCGATTTCTTACCAAAGTTGCGGAACTTCAAGAGGTCGGTCTTGTTGTATTGCACAAGGTCGCCCAGTGTTTCCACATCGGCTGCTTTGAGACAGTTGAGGGCGCGAACGCTGAGGTTCATGTCCACAAGCTTGGTTTTAAGCAGCTGACGCATGTGCAGCACTTCCTCGTCAAACTCTTCGTTGGTGTCAACGTCTTGGTTCTCAACGGCGATTTTCTCGTCGGAGAAGAGCATAAAGTGATAGATGAGGATTTTAGCGGCCTCTTTCAGCGCGTCTTTGGGACTGATGGAGCCGTCCGTCGTTACGTCGATAACGAGCTTATCGTAGTCGGTTTTTTGTTCAACACGATAAGGCTCAACCGAATAGCGCACGTTACGGATTGGGGTGTAAATGGAATCGATAGGAATTACATTCACATCGGTGCAGAACTCACGATTTTCGTCGGCAGGCACGTAGCCACGTCCTTTGTTAATGGTGAGATCAATCTGCAATGAAGCTTTGGCATCTAAATGACAAATCACCAAATCGGGGTTTAACACTTCAAATCCAGTCAGATACTTGCCAATGTCACCAGCTTTGAACTCAGTGGTGTTCTCAACCGTGATACTAACTTTCTCGTTCTCGAATTCTTCTACTACTTGCTTGAATCTTACTTGTTTCAAATTCAAGATAATGTTGGTCACATCTTCCTTTACACCAGGCACAGAAGAGAACTCGTGCTCAACACCGGCGATGCGCACGGTATTGATGGAGAAACCTTCAAGCGATGAAAGGAGAATGCGGCGGAGGGAGTTACCGATGGTAACGCCGAACCCAGGCTCAAGGGGACGAAATTCGAAACGACCGAATTTGTCGTTGGCCTCCAACATTACAACTTTATCAGGTTTTTGAAATGCTAATATCGCCATTAATTCAATGATTTATTTAGAGTACAACTCAACGATTAA
>CALIZL010000071.1 GCA_938028745.1 uncultured Prevotella sp. | reverse complement strand
GGTCACTACAAAGATACATAATACCAGCTTTTTATTATACCTAATGAGATATATCTATCCATTTAACGGAAGAACCTTTTTTATGCCCTTTCGTAAACTTGTTAACAAAGGGGTGGCAGTAATGTTCAACCCCACAACCTAGCCACCGCCCTACTTCCACCGGCCAAATTCGCTTCACCCACTGGCTCGGCACGCCTTCTCCTCTTGCGTAACGCATTACATCTACTACCCCCCCCAACACACCTTAGCCGGCGTAGCCACTTGCATTATATAAACGCGTGCAGGGTTTCCCCCGTCGTACGCCCCAATTAATTAGCCATTGTCCCTACAAATTACCTATTATTAAGTATTGTGAAAAATCTCCAATCTCTCTAATTTTGCAGCCAAAACAGAGATAACAACCAACAAACAACGATATGATACATTTCTCGTATTGCAAGCATCTACTGCTTGCATCAATGATTGCCTGCACAATGCCAACAGCATACGCGCAAACAGACGTCGTCGATGCCAACGACACAAAGGTAAAACAATTAATAGAACTTAGCGGACACGTAACGGGCAAAAGAGGTGAGCCGTTGATTGGTGCAGTAGTACAAGTGAAAGGAACCAACATCCGAACAATAACCGACGAGCAGGGTATGTACGCGCTTAACGTGAATGGAGGAAACATTACGCTTACATTCCACTACATCGGATGCAAACCCGCCGAACGAGAAATCAACCTTACGCAAGACAAAAGGCAAGATGTTCAGTTGAGTGAAGCAGCCGAAATGCTACAAGGCGTAGAGGTGGTGGGGCGCAACGAGCGGTCGTATAAGAACACGCTGTCGTTTGTAGGAACCAAAACAGCCACACCCGTTAAAGACGTTCCACAATCCATTGGCTACGTTACCAAGGAGCTTGTGCTAGACCAAGGTGCGATAACGGTTAACGATGTGGTGAAGAACATCAGCGGAGTGAACCAATACAGCTTCTACAACGACTTTTCCATACGCGGCTTCCGCACCACTGGCAACCGCAACTCGGGCAACCTCATCAACGGCATGCGTGCGCAAACAAGCTTATGGAAACAACAATCGCTAGCCAACATCGAACGTGTTGAGGTGATAAAAGGCCCAGCCTCGGCCCTCTTTGGCAACGCATCGCCAGGTGGAGTAATCAATAGGGTTACGAAAAAGCCGCTCTCCGAGAACCGCAGACAGGTAAGCACCACAGTGGGAAGCTACTCCACATTTAACGTTTATAGCGATTTTACCGGGCCACTCAATCGCAAAGGCACGCTATTGTATCGACTAAACCTAGGCTATGAAAACACCGACTCGTATCGCGACTTGCAAGGAGGGCAGAACTTCATTGCGGCGCCGTCCTTTTCGTACGTTCCCAACAGCCGCACACAATTCAATGTCGACGTTTTCTTCCAACAATACAACGGCAAGATAGACCGCGGGCAAAGTATTTTCGGCGATGGCGACCTCTACTCGGTGCCCATCTCGCGCTCGTTGTCGGCGGCCAACGACTACTTGAAAGAACGGCTGGTGAACATTACGCTCGGACTATCTCACAAGCTTTCCAATCACGTTTCGTTCAACAGCACATACCTCAACTCTTCGTACGACGAAGACATGCAAGAGCACAATCAGGCCAACGCCTATGTGCTGAACGCCGACAGCACGCAGAACAACAGCCGCGTAATGATGCAGGCGATGGTAAGGAAACGCCATTTTCGCAACAACAGCTTCAACAACTATCTGAACATCGACTTCAACACGGGCCGTGTGCGCCACACAGTGCTGGTGGGATGGGACTATTTCCAAACCGACTTGTTGGCTGGGACATCGTCGATGACTGCCAAGGGCTACCTTTTAAAGAACGGAAAGACGACAACACGGTTCGACAAACGAAAGATAAACAATTATGTACTCGATGCCGACGGCAACCCAAAGACCAACGTTCCCTACTTCGACCTCAACTCCACAACGGGAAATGGCATGAAAGACATCAGCAAGTACGTGTTTACCACCGACCCCATCAACCCCTATCGACAATACTCGCACGGCATTTACGTGCAAGAACAGCTTAAATACGGCTTGTTTCAACTATTGCTGGGACTGCGGCAAGAGTTCTTCACCGACATCCTTAACAGGCGAATGAGCAACGAAACACGTTCCACCCAACACGCCTTAATACCACGCGTGGGGGCTGTGGTAACCATTAACAAAAACATCAACGTGTACGGAACGTGGGTTAAGGGCTTCGAACCCCAATCGGCAAGCGTGCAAAGCGACCCAAGCACCGGCGGCCCTTTCGCGCCCGAACAATCACAGCTATTCGAGATTGGGATGAAGAGCGACTGGTTCGACCGACGGCTTAGTCTTACTGCTGCTCTCTTTCACCTCACAAAGAACAACACCTTGTATAATGCAGGGGATGCAGGCAACCCTAACTTGCTGATGCAAGTGGGCGAAGAAGTGGCCAAAGGCGTGGAAGTGGATGTTGCCGGCGAGCTTCTTCCAAACTGGAGTGTGGTGGTTAACTACGCTTACACCAACGCAAAAATTACCAAGACAGCAACAGGAACCGAACGCGACCTAGGTACACAACGTCCAAATACACCCCTACATGCCGGCAACATCTGGACGAAGTATATCCTACGCCACGGTACACTGCGCAACTTAGGGTTTGGAATTGGTGTAAACGCCAATAGCGAACGCTACGGACAAGTGGGGAAACGTGCCAATACCATTGTTTACCCTGCGTACGCTATTCTTAATGCCGCCTTGTTTTATAGGGTGAAAAGCCTGCAACTGCAACTCAATGCAGACAATTTGCTGAATAAGACATACTGGGTTGGCGGTTACGACAAGCTACGCTCGTTCCCTGGTGCTCCTTTGTTTATAAAGGCAACAGCCACTTACAGGTTTTAACGCAGGGCAACAATCACGCCTGTTTGGGATAGCAACAACTGCAATTAGCAGCCTCATACCCTCCCCCCGCAAACCCATCAACGTGTTCGCCCTGCCTACTTTCATAGCAACATCTCGACTGGCACTGCCAGCACGCTTTAAGAAATAAAGTCTTATGCCAGATTTACTTCACATCATTTTAAATGATAAAATAAGTGTGAAGTAAATCTGGTATAAGACATATCGCACAGAAACAACCTACCCCTTATCCCCAATTGGCCTATAAGTGTTTAAGTAGTCCACAATGCACGAATAGGTCAAAGACAACTTGCAATCTTCCTCTTTCCCTCTTCGGCAACAGATGATTAACCGTTCAGCCGTATAGTGCACTATGCGCTTTCAAGTAGTAAGCAAAACCGACCCAGCTATAAGCTAGAAATACAGTAAAGGTAATTTTTAGAACCTGCATAAAAAAAGTCGGGCAAATCGGTATAATCCGACTTGCCCGACTTTTTTAAATAACGCTATTGCGTTTTATTTCAGCAGTTCGGCCAAACGGGCAAGCAGTTCGTCGCCGCGCAAGTCCCTGCCAACAATCTCGCCTTCTTGGTTGATAAGCACACATGCAGGTATGCCTTGCACCTGATAAAGACGAGCGGCAGCGCACTCCCAACCTTTCAGGTCGCTGGCTTGAATCCAACCCAAGCCCATATCTTTCACGGCATTTTCCCAGTCTTCCTTCTTTTCGTCGAGCGAAACGCCCACTATTTCAAGACCTTTTCCGCG
The DNA here is from genome assembly GCA_938028745.1 of uncultured Prevotella sp. Classification (GTDB taxonomy): domain Bacteria; phylum Bacteroidota; class Bacteroidia; order Bacteroidales; family Bacteroidaceae; genus Prevotella. Next base: position 37,817 of record CALIZL010000071.1, on the reverse strand, counting down.
AAACTTAGAATAAGCTTGCACCACATGGGGCATCTCCATGCGACATGGTCCGCACCACGAAGCCCAGAAATCTACCATCGTTATCTTGTTTTTAGCCACCACATCCGACAGCTTCACCTGCTTGCCATCAAGCGTGGGCAGGGTAAAGTCGGCATATTTTCCCCCTTCGGCAGGGGCTGTTTGGGCATCGTTGCCGGCACTAGCCGTGTCGGCTGTTTGTTCAGTTGCCTGCGCTGCGACAGTGTCTTGGTTATTACAGTTTTGCTTTTTGCAATTACACGAGGCAAGGGTAAAGGCTATCGCCAATGCCAATGCGGGGAGGATTGTTTTCTTCATATAGTTGTTTTGTTTTAAAAAAGATTGTGCGCGCTTGCCGCAATGTTTTAGGCACAAAACCAAACGTTGGGTAAAGGCGCACAATGCAGTGTTGTTTTTGGGAGTTGACCACAAGGCAGTCAAGCTGTCTTTGGCAGGCCAACGCGCAAGAAATGTTTTCTCGCGTTACTTCACGCTTTCGGTTTTTACGCTTTCTATTGCACCTGTTACAGGACTAACCACCATCTGCGTGAGCTGTTTTTTACCGAAAAGTTCGCCGCTAAGCGGTTCGGTTTTGCCAAACTGAGCCATGTAAAGCTCGATAACGGCACGCATGTTGTTCTCTTGCGCCACAGAAACCTTCACCTTTCCGGGCAGATTTACATACACGCCTGCATTGTCTTTCACCTTTCCGCGGTCTACCGAAGCTTGCATGGCGGGTATCGAGTGTAGGTCTTCTACGCTTATATAATAAGGTATGCCGCCCAAGTCGTCCTTGTCGGCCATGCCATAATGGCGCGAAAAGCGGAACAGGATTTCGCGTTCTACGGGTTTCGTAGGCACAAAGTTGATGATGGTTTCGGTGGTATCTTTAACCGTTGTTCCGGCAAACACTTGCATCAGTGCGCGTTCTTGCAAGTCCAGGTTGTTAAGCATCAGCCGCAATTGTTCGCCATCTTTGGGCATGGCATCTGCTTGTCCGCGCGAAAGTTGGTTTCGGCTGTCGCGAATGTCGTATATATCCTTGGCAATTAGCTCGGCCATCTTAGCCGACGAGCCAGCCGAAAGGATGTCTTGGTTCATGAAATCCTTGGGGTTGAGCGGCCGTTTAGCCCGTGCTGGCACAAAGTTTTTGGGCTGTTTAGGTTCAGGCGGCGTGGCGTTGATGGCCAGCAGCACGCCATTATCGGCCAACCTCACGTCGCTAATGCTATGCTTTTTGTCCATAGCCGCCACGTAATGCTTAGTAGAATCGGGCGTGCCAAAGTCGGTAATGTTGATGCCTACCACGCGATACTCTGTGGATTTCTCCATCGGTGTATTGAAAAGCTTCATGTATTTTTCGCCATACATAGCCAGTTCGCCTGGCGTATAGGTGGTCTTTTCCACCATAACGGCGAGCCTTATTCCTGTTTTGGGCAAGAAATAAGGGATGCCCTCTGCTTGCGCATTGCCTTGTGCAAAGCCTGGAAGGGCGGCAAATGCCAAGGCTGTAATGGTAACGAATAGCTGTTTCATATTCTATTGCTAAGTTTATTTTTTGTTATAAAGCTCCCCAACCCGCCCGTTTTCAAGGGGCAAGCGCGATGAGATGCTTTGTTGCGGTATTGTAGTTGACTTGCTAACACGTTTATTAGTTTATAAGGAACGCAGCCTAGGCCGACTTACATATAGGTTTAAGCCCATTGCACACCCACGAACCTGCGGTGTAAACGCATTTTAAGTTCACAAGCATTTGGCTTTATTCCCTTAACTTTTTCTACTTTCTTACTTGCAGTTTACTTCTTGCAGCTTACCAACTAGTCTAACAATTCGAACGCTTGGGGCAGATAACTCACGATGTCGCCCGCCATCAGACTTTCTTTTCCTAGTTGTTTTGCCGCCAAGTCGCCCGCCAGTCCGTGCAGATACATGCCCACGATGCAAGCATCTTCGCGGTTGTACCCACGCGCCAGCAGTCCTGTTATGATGCCCGTTAGCACGTCGCCGCTGCCGGCTGTGGCCATTCCTGCGTTGCCTGTGGGGTTGAAATACACCTTTCCAGAGGGCAAACAAAGTGCCGAGAAGTGTCCTTTTAGCAAGATATAAGCTTGCAAGTGCTGTGCCAAGTCGAGTGCTTTCGACAGTCGGTCGTAGTCGCCCTCGCTCCCTCTGTTGCCCAATCTGTCGAACTCGCCAACATGTGGCGTTAGTATTAAGTTCTGTGGCAGTTGCTGCATCCACGCCTTATGCGAGGCCAAGATGTTCAAAGCGTCGGCATCTATCACCATCGGGCATTGCGTTCGGCGTATTTGCGAGATAAGTGCGATGGCTGTATCTTCGTGTTGTCCCAGCCCTGGTCCCATTCCCACGGCATCATAATGCTCGGTGTCGAGGGGTTCGGTGAAGAAATAATCTTCTTTACCAGTACTTAAAATGGCCTCGGGCAGAGATATTTGCATCACGTCGTAGTTGCGTCGGGGGGTGCAAACGGTTAGTTTTCCCACCCCCGAACGCATACAAGCACGCCCAGCCAGCACCGCCGCGCCCGCCATGCCATAGCTTCCAGCCACGATAAGTGCATGTCCCATCAGCCTCTTGCTAACAAAGTCGCCGCGTTTAAGCATTCGGCTGCGCACGTCGGCCTCTTCCAACACTTGGTATTTTGTGTCTGTTTGTGCGATAAAATCGGGGCTAAGCCTAATGTCCAGCACGCGCAAACGACCCAGAAACTGTTGGTTGTCTTCAAAAAACATGGCCAACTTCTTCTGTTGCAGTGTCAATGTAAGGTCTGCTCTCACGATATGCGCCTTCACATTGTGCGTATTGTCCTCGGTCATCAGACCCGAAGGCAGGTCGATACTCACCACCTTTGCAGGCGATTGGTTGATGTATTTCACCAAAGAGGCGAACCCTCCTGCAAGTGTTTTGTTCAGCCCTGCACCGAAAAGGCCGTCTATCACCACCGTTTCGGCTGTCAGTTCGGGCGGATCGAAGTCCACCACAACCTCAGTAAAGGCCTTGATGCGTTTGCATTCCATCGCCCTTTGCTTGTTCGTGGCACAGTCGTCAGATAGTTTTCCGTTGACATTGAAGAGAAACACCGCTACCTTGTAGCCAGCCTCAGCCATCAACCGGGCCACAGCCAGAGCATCACCACCGTTGTTTCCAGGGCCAGCGAACACCACGAACGGCGTTCTGTTGTCCCATTCTTCTCGCAAGACGCGCACAATGGCCTTGGCCGCACGTTCCATTAGGTCGATGCTTGCCACGGGTTCGTTCTCAATCGTAAACTTGTCTAGCTCCTTAATCTGAGTGCCGGTGAATATCTTCATAATGTGCAAAAATACAAATTAAATTACTTTTGTGCAGCAAATGCGCCTAACATTTACATATTATTATGTTCTTTATGCAGAAATGCTAACAAAATGCACTGCAAAATATGCTTTATGGCAGGTACGAGGAGATGGGCTTTAAGCCTAATAGCGCACCCGATAACGGCTTTAAATGTTTTTCTGATGAACGTGTTTGGTTAAAAACATTATTGATATTTTACAAAGCGAACATCATTCAACAAGCCAGTCTAACTAAAAACATAAGGGCTGTTTGCTGGTATTTCGTAGCTGTTTGCGTGCCTAGCTGGCCTGTTAGTTATCCTAGATATTCTAGTTATTCTTGGCTTTCAAGGTGTTCTTGTTATTCTAGGCATCCTAGTTGTCCTAGTTATTCTAGGATTTCTAGGTTTTCTAGCGACTCTAGCCTTTTATTCTGCTAGCCCCAACACCCCACCCGTTCATCAAAAGGCGTTAGCCATCTTTTCACCTTTTCACCCTTTCACCCCTTCACCTTTAAAAAGGGCGCAGCCATTTTTTCACCTTTTCACCTTTTCACCCTTTCACCTTTTCACCTTTTCACCCTTTCCCCCTTTCACCTTTAAACGCCGTCATCAGCCCCATAAAAACCTAAATAACGTTAGTTAAGTCCCCGTGTTCCACTTTTTTTTCGTATTTTTGCAGCTTAATAGCAAAAAGATTATATGGCTCGAATTAAATTGATAGATAAGGTTTTCGAGACTTCCATCACGGAAACCCAAATACAAGAACACGTTAAAGCCGTTGCAGACAGGATAAACAAAGACATGGCCGATAAGAACCCACTACTTTTGGCCGTACTAAATGGCTCGTTTATGTTTGCCGCCGACCTCATGCGCATGCTCACTATACCCTGCGAAATATCGTTCGTTAAGCTGGCATCGTACCAAGGCACAACATCAACGGGAACAATCAAAGAGGTGATTGGCATCAACGAAGACCTTGCCGGACGAACGGTTATCATCGTTGAAGACATCGTTGAGTCGGGATTGACCATTAAACGCATGATTGAATCGCTGGGAACGCGCTCGCCCAAGTCGATACATATCTGCACATTGCTGATTAAACCCGACCGACTTACGGTTCCACTCGATGTGGAATATGCCGCCTTCGAAATACCAAACGACTTTATCGTGGGCTATGGCTTGGACTATAACCAGCAAGGGCGCAACCTAAAAGACATTTATACCGTGGTGGAAGAGTAAGGACTCAACGCTTTTTCACATGCAATGGTAAAAAACCACATAATAATTTTTTCACAATAAACACAACGAAATGAAGAATATCGTTATCTTCGGTGCACCCGGTTCGGGCAAAGGCACACAAAGCGACAAGATGATTGCCAAGTACGGTTTAGAACATATCTCAACGGGCGACGTTCTGCGCAACGAGATAAAGAACGGCACGCCATTGGGCAAAACGGCCAAGGAATATATCGACAACGGGCAACTGATACCCGACGAACTGATGATTGACATCCTGGCCAACGTGTACGACAGCTTTGGAAAAGAGCATAAAGGCGTTATCTTCGACGGTTTTCCACGCACCATTGCCCAAGCCGAGGCACTTAAAAAAATGCTCGACAAACGCGGGCACAAGGTGGCTGCCATGATTGAACTGGACGTTCCCGAAGACGAACTGATGAAACGACTGGTGCTGCGCGGACAACAAAGCGGGCGCACAGACGACAACGAAGAAACAATTAAAAAACGACTGGGCGTGTATCACAGCCAAACGGCACCGCTCATCGAATGGTATAAAACAGAAAACATCCACAACCACATCGACGGATTGGGCGAACTGGAACGCATCTTTGCCGACGTGTGCGCTGTGATTGACAACATCTAAACTGCTCATGCCCGAATCAAACTTCGTAGACTACGTAAAGATTTACTGCCGCTCTGGTAAGGGCGGAAGGGGTTCTATGCACCTCCGACACGTAAAATACAACCCTAACGGCGGTCCCGATGGGGGCGACGGTGGGCGCGGCGGCAACATCTACCTGCGCGGAAACCACAACTATTGGACGCTGCTGCACCTTAAATTCCAACGGCACGTGTTCGCCGAGCATGGCGGAAACGGCGGAAGAGACAAATGTCACGGCACAGACGGCAAGGACGTTTATATCGATGTGCCTTGCGGAACGGTGGTGTACAACGCCGAAACAGGCAAGTATGTCTGCGATGTAATGCACGACGGGCAGGTGGTGATGCTGCTAAAAGGTGGCCGGGGCGGACTGGGCAACTTCCAATTCCGCACTGCCACCAACCAAACGCCACGCTATGCACAGCCTGGCGAGCCTATGGAGGAGATGACCATCATACTGGAATTGAAGCTTTTGGCCGACGTAGGACTGGTGGGTTTCCCCAATGCGGGCAAGTCAACGCTGCTCTCGTCGCTCTCTTCGGCACGTCCTAAAATTGCCAACTACCCCTTCACCACCCTCGAACCATCGCTGGGCATCGTGGCCTATCACGACCACAAATCGTTTGTGATGGCCGACATCCCCGGCATCATCGAGGGAGCAAGCGAAGGAAAAGGCTTGGGACTGCGCTTTCTGCGGCACATCGAGCGCAACTCGCTTTTGCTCTTCATGGTGCCTGGCGATACCGACGACATTAAGAAAGAGTACGAGGTGCTGCTCAACGAGCTGAACAACTTCAACCCCGAACTGAACGACAAGCATCGCGTATTGGCCATAACCAAATGCGACTTGCTAGACGACGAACTGATTGAGATGTTGCGCGAGACGTTGCCCACCGACCTTCCGGTGGTGTTTATCTCGGCTGTTACGGGGCAAGGACTGTCTGAGCTAAAAGACATCCTTTGGCGCGAACTGAACAGCGAGAGCAATAAACTGCAAAGCATCATGGCCGAAGACACCCTCGTTCATCGGGACAAAGACATCAGGATATTTGCGCAAGAACTGGCCGACGAGGGCGAAGACATCGACGTGGAGTACATCGACGCCGACATCGAAGACCTTGACGACTTTGAATATGAAGACGAAGATGAGCCCTAAATTGCTGGAATACGCGCTTGGCGAAGGCATTCACGCTTTCAGTACCATGCGTACTGCTGGCGCAAGCCAAGGCGCTTACGCCCAATTTAACATCACCCCCTACTGTGGCGATGCCCCCGAACACGTGGCGCAAAACCTCCATAGCCTGTGCCGCGTGCTGGACATCGCCCCTTCTAACCTCGTTATGCCCCACCAAACACACGAAACAACCGTGCGACAGGTGGGCAGCGAGCTGCTTTCGATGCCGCAGAACGTGCGCCAAATGGTTCTGGAAGGCGTTGACGCACTCATTACCAACGTGCCTGGCGTTTGTATTGGCGTGTCTACGGCCGACTGCATCCCCATCCTTCTCTACGATGCCGAACATCGCGCCACGGCTGCCATACATGCAGGATGGCGCGGAACGGTAAAACGCATCGCACAAAACGCCATCGCGCAGATGCGCGCAGCATTCAACACCAACCCACGTACACTACGCGCCGTTATTGCGCCCGGCATCTCGCTACAACACTTTGAAGTGGGCGACGAAGTGTACGAGGCCTTTGCCAAAGCCGCTTTCCCAATGAACGATATTGCGCAACGGCACGACAAATGGCACATCAATCTACCCCTTTGCAACCAATTGCAACTGCAAGAGTTAGGCGTTAAAGCCGAAAACATATACGCAACGGACATCTGCACCTACAACCGCTGCAACGATTTCTTTTCAGCCCGAAGGCTAGGCATTAACTCTGGCCGCATTTTTACGGGCGTTACCATCCGCTGAACATGGCCAAATGGCTGGTTGCCACTTTGCGTGGCGGCATTGGCTTGCACCTGTCAGCACATCTATGTTACACGTATGAAACAGCTTATTGCATTACTCCTCGTTCTGTTCTTCAGTTCGGGCAAGCCCGCTGAGGACCATTTCACGCCTGCCGAAACCCAACAAATTAGCATTGCCACGCCTGGCTTGTTCGATAAAGGCAACGTTTTCTTTATCGATCTCAATGCCATTGCGCACAAAAACTATGCCTTCCCGCTACCTGTGGGCAAGGCTAAGGTGGCTAAAAACAACGCACTGGAGATTACAACCAAGCGTGGCGATGTGGTTAAGGCCATGATGCCCGGAAGAGTTAGATTGGCAAGAAAGAACAAACAGTGGGGAAACGTGGTGGTGATACGCCACGACAACGGCCTGGAAACGGTGTATGCGCACAACGCACAGAACCTGGTGAAACCCAACGAAACGGTAGAGGCAGGCCAATCTATTGCCATCGTGGGTAAGAAAGACGGCCAAGGGCGTTGCCTTTTCCTAACGATGGTTAACGGCGGACGCATCAACCCGCAAACAATCGTCGACCCCAAAAGTCATAAACTGAACAAGGGGGTGATACGATTTGAGAAAAACGGACAACACGTAACCGTTAGACAGGCCACAGGAAAAGACCTAGAAGAAAAGCTTTTGGCCGACAAAAAGGGGAAAGCCGAGGCCAAAAAGGCCGCCAAAGAGGAAGAGAAGGCCAAACGCGAAGAGGCCAAACGGCTGAAAGAAGAACAGAAGCTGCTGGCCGAAGAGCAGAAAGCTGCCAACAAAACGCTGCTTAAACCGCAGAAAGACGTGAGGGGCAGCGTAAGCAACAAGCTTTTCTTGTCCCAGTTTTCGCCCAACGAATGGGCCTACCCGCTACCGGGTAGCCATGTAATTAGCCCTTACGGAGGACGCAGAAGGCACTCTGGCGTAGACATCAAGACCCGTCCTAACGATAAGATATTGGCCGCTTTCAGTGGCATTGTGGTTCGTTCGGGGCCATATTTTGGTTATGGCAACTGCATCGTCATACGTCACGACAACGGCCTTGAAACGCTTTACAGCCACCAATCGCGCAACTTCGTGAAGGTGGGACAGGCTGTTAAGGCCGGCGATGTTATCGGCCTGACGGGCCGTACGGGTCGTGCCACCACCGAGCACCTGCACTTCGAGGTGTCGTTTAAAGGCAAGCGCATAGACCCCGCATTGGTTTTCAACCACGCGGCTAAGACGCTACACCAGCATACGTTGGTGCATGCAAGCGGTGTTGTGCGCATTGACAAGTCGGCTAGGTTGCCCATAGCACAAGCAAACGGCAAACAAGAAACAACAAACGTACAATAAATACGATGAACATAGAACTGCTTTTCGACCGTTACCTACAATTGTCGGAGGTTAAACGCCCTGGATATATCGAGAGCCTTGGGCTTCCCTTGCCCGATTCAACCCAGCAATTGGAACGTGCGGCAGGTACGCCGCTAGCTCCTTTGCTTGTGTGTATATATAATAAGGTGTCGGGCACGCCTCGGCAGTGCAAGCGCGAAGGTCTCATCGACTTTCTTCCTGGTTTCCGTCTGCCCCACTTGCGCGAGTGGCCCGCCGCCTACGAGGCCTTCAAATTGGTGCATGGCGAACAGTGGCTACCGCTTTTGTTCGATGGCGACAAAGGCTATTATGCCGTCAACAGAACCACAGACGAAGTGGCAATAAGCTTTCTTGACGAGTTCGCATTCATCGATACGGTTAGCCTTAACGCCTTCAACTTCTTGCAAACGCTCGTGGCTAACTACGAACGTAAGGTGTATTCGGTAGACCGTTACGGTCTACTAGACTACGACGAGCGCAGAGAAGGCGAAGTGGCACGCGAGATAAACCCCGACGTAGACTATTGGATGGAGGAATGAAAGGCTGCTAAATGATGTGCATAACCTTTCTTTCGGGCTTGGTTTTCTTATTATCCTAGGCATGCAAGACATCCAAGAACAACAAGAAGCCATCAAAAAAAAGCCTAGTCACCCCCTATTAAGCCCACAGCAAAGAACATCAAGTTTTGCCATCAATGCCTTTACTTGCCGAAGAAAAAGATGCTTGTACTGGGGCTACAAGGGTGCTTGTACCATCGCTACAAGGTGCTTGTACTGGCACTACAAGATGCTTGTACTAGCACTACAAGGGGCTTGTACTACGACTACAAAGGGGCTTGTACTAGGGCTACAAGATGCTTGTAGTGCAACTGAAAACAACATTACGCCGATACATGACAGGCTACACGAAGCCAGATAAGCTTCTAAAACCATTTCCTTTTTTACCATAGGCAGGCTCTAAAAAACACAAAGAACAACCATTGAACCTTTGCGGGGATTTTTTAGAACATGCCTATTATAACCCTCACACTTATGAAAACAACCTCCCTAAAAACTGCATATCTTGCCGAAAGTTCATTGCTGGCGGCTCTTCTCGTTCGTTTAAAGCGCCGCAATCTCTACTTCGTGGCCGGCGAAATAACCTCGTTCGTTGCCATGTTAGGCTTAGTTGTCTTGGCCACTACCCTCCACAATGCCACGTGGACACTGTGGCTGGCCGCCGTTTGCCTAGCCTTATACGTTGTTATCAGGCACTTTGACGTGCAAAACGAGGCCCGAATAACTGCTGTCGACCAGCTAAGGCAAGCCTATGAAGACGAGGCGCGCTACCTAGAAGGCGACTTTACCCCCTTCGGCGATGGTGCATGCCACGCAGACACACACCATCCTTTCGCCCTCGACCTTGATTTATTCGGTCCGTCGTCGCTTTTTCATCGGCTCAACCGCACAGTTTCAACAGGCGGAAGCAGGTCGTTGGCCGCCGCACTCACCCAATTGCCCGGCCATACGCCACAGGCTAAGGCCGAAGTGGAACGAAAACGCGAGGCCATAGACGAGTTGGCCGCCAAACAAACGTGGCGAATGAAGTTTATTGCCCAAGGAAAAGGCAAGGCAGGCGGCATAGACAGCACACGCCTTACACAAACAATGCAAGCCGCCGCAAAGGTTTCCATCCCCCGTTTTGCCGCCGCCCGCCTACCCCTCGCCATAGCCTGCGCCTCCGTTGTGGGCTTTTTCGCCACCTTGTTTCTTGCCATCTTTACGCCGCTTAGTGCCAATGTGCCCGTTTGGTGGGGCATTATCAACTTCTTTGTGGTGATGTTGATATGCACCAAGCCGCTGCGCATGGTGAGCAAAATGGCCAACCTGTTGCACGCCGAGCTAACGGCCTGCGTGCAATTGCTAAGTCTTATCACCACCGAAGACATGCAAGCCGCATTGAACAAGCAACTGAAAACCGAACTGCAAGGTGCATTGCACGCCTTCAAACAACTACAACAAACGGTGGCCAGCCTAGACCGCCGCAGCAATGTTTTGGGTTTGATGTTAGCCAATGCCCTTTTTCTAAGCGATTTCTTTCTTGTACGCAAGTTCTTAAAATGGCAAGACAGTCACCTCAAACATTTCGAGCAGTGGGTAGAGTGCCTTAGCAAAGCGGATGCACTTGTATCGCTGGCCACTTTCAGATATAATCATCCCGAAACCGTTCAGCCACAAATCGAAGACGCACCAAACATCGTTTATCAAGCCACAAACCTTCGCCACCCATTCTTAGGAATAAAGGCCGTTGGCAACGACTTGCACATCGAACAAGGTCAATACCAAATTGTTACGGGTGCAAACATGGCAGGCAAAAGCACGTTTCTCAGGTGTGTGGGCGTGAACTACGTGCTGGCTATGACCGGATTGTCTGTGTTTGCTGGCGAGATGAGGGTGTCGTGCTTTTGGCTTTTCAGCAGCATGCGCACCACCGACGACCTTACGCACGGCATATCTTACTTCAATGCCGAACTACTTCGGCTCGAACAACTCATCGGCTACTGCCACAATCACCCCAACACCTTCATCATTCTCGACGAAATATTGAAGGGAACGAACTCGTTAGACAAGCTCAACGGCTCGCGTCTGTTTCTACAAACCATGTCGCAGCTGCCTGCTAGCGGCATAGTGGCCACCCACGACCTTGAACTTTCTAAGCTAGAAGACGAAAACCCAAGTCGTTTTGCCAACTATTGCTTTGAGATTGAACTCGGAAACGACGTTACTTACTCGTATCGCATTACGCGTGGCGTGGCTCAAAACCAAAACGCAACCTTCTTATTAAAGAAGATACTGAAAGCCTAAGCCCCCACTCCTCCCTTTGGGGAGGGGGCTAATGCCATGCGCATCAGGCGCAAAAGCACTGAGAAAAAACGGATAATGCACTGAAATTCGCCCCTAAACGCATACGTCTAAGAGCAGAATTGCACCGCAAAACCACGCAACATCCTTGCCAAAAGCGAAAGGGCTTAAACATTTAATTTGTATTAAAGCCCCGGCCGTTAACATAACAAACCCTAAAAAGGGGCATAAATCTAAGCAAACGTTTGCAAAGTAAATAATAAAGAATTAACTTTGTAATGTGTTTTTCATAGTATTAGATTTAAGGTTAACAAAAGGTTGGGGCTCAGCGGAGCCCTTTTTTCATGCCTTTTACCGAACAAACCACACCGCTATCTGCCCATTTATTGCCTAATTCAAAAGATTTTATGGTCTATTTGCTGCATTGACAGCCTCAAACCAACCGCTTTCGCAACACGCCACAGCTGCATTCCTAGCAATTAAACGATTGTTTTTGCGAGAATGTCACGAATTTTTATTACTTTTGCACCAATTTGATTAGAGGCAGGTGCTAAAAATTACCTTTGCTGTATTTTTAGCTTTTAGCTGAGCAGGTTTTGCTTACGCCTTGAAGGAGCATAGTGAACTATGCGACTGAAAGAGAAAGCAAAAGATGCCAGATAAAAGCAAAAAGACAGCGAAGAGCAAGACAAGGAACAACCATTGAACCTTTGCGGTGAATTTTTAGAACATGCCTAGTGCACCTAGTCTACGCGAACGAACAAAGGGATAACATCTTGTTCCCTACATCACCTTATCAATAATGAACAGAAAACAAGCTTCTCTTACCGAACGCAGATTTCTTCTGCCTTTCGTACTCATTACGACGCTTTTCTTCTTATGGGGCTTTGCTCGCGCCATCCTCGACGTACTAAACAAGCATTTCCAAAACGAGCTGCACATATCCATAGCACAGTCGGCCCTCATTCAGGTAACAACCTATCTGGGTTACTTCATCATGGCCATCCCCGCTGGGCTGTTCATCAATCGCTTTGGCTATCGTCGTGGCGTGGTATTTGGGCTTTCGCTTTTCGCATTGGGTGCCTTTCTCTTTGTTCCGGGTGCCCAAATCGGCACATTCGAAGTGTTCTTGGCCGCGCTGTTCACCATCGGTTGCGGACTAACTTTCCTCGAAACGGCCGCCAATCCCTATGTAACAGAGTTGGGCGCGCCCCAAACAGCCACCAGCCGACTAAACCTTTCGCAATCGTTTAACGGCCTTGGCAGCATCTTCGCAACGTTTAGCGTGGGATTGTTTCTTTTCCGCAGCGACAGCGAAGGGGGCAATGTTGCCATCCCTTACGTAGTGTTAGGCGTTGTGGTTTTGGCTATTGCACTGGTTTTTTCGCGCGTACAACTGCCCGAAATACAAGCCACAAGCGACGAAAACACGAGCGGCAGCGGCCTGAAAAACCTTTCAGAGCTATTTCGCCACCCCATGTTCGTATTAGGTTTGGCAGCACTTTTGGCCTACGAAGTGGCCGAAATATCCATCAACAGCTACTTCATCAACTCCGTTACCGAGCAAGGATGGATGAGCGACAAAACCGCCTCGATGGTGCTTACCGCGGCATTAGCCTTCTTCATGATAGGCAGGTTTGGCGGCAGTTGGGTGATGCGGCGGGTTCGTGCGCAGCTTGTGTTGTTGGTTTGTGCCATTGGTTGCGTGTGCAGCATGTGCTTGGTGTTGCTCAACCTCGGCACATTGTCGCTCGTTGGCTTACTGGCTAACTACTTTTTCGAGGCCATCATGTTCCCCACCATCTTCTCTCTGGCACTTACAGGCTTAGGCCAACTAACCAAAAGTGCATCGTCTATCTTGATGATGACGCCCGTTGGCGGTTGCGGTTTCTTGCTAATGGGGATGATTGCCGATGGCGGCAATCCCGTTTTGCCTTTCGTTTTACCGCTCGCAGGGTTTCTTGTGGTGCTGGCTTACGCGTGGAAAATGGCACGCAAGGGCTAAGGGTTCTAGGCTTGCTAGGTGTTCTAGTTGTTCTAGGATTTCTAGTTATCCTAGGCATCCTAGAACAACTAGAACACCTAGCAAATCTATAACAACTAAAAAGCCCACCCCCGCCCAATCCATAAAAGAACATAATATAATCGTCTTTTTCCTGCCGTTCGGGATTTTATTTGTAACTTTACGTCCCTATTCACCAACAACGCAGGCCACAGAGAGTTCTAAAACACGGCCTGTAAAACACAAAAAACAATCATTCAAGACATGATCACAACACTAGTTATTCTTGCCGTTTCGGTAACCATGTTCATCATCGGCCGCCTCCGTTCGGATGTAGTGGCGGTGTGCGCCATGACTGCCCTTCTTATCTTTGGCATTCTAACCCCGACCGAAGCGTTGGCGGGGTTCTCGTCTAACGTAGTCATCATGATGGTAGGCCTCTTTGTTGTGGGCGGTGCCATCTTCCAAACAGGATTGGCCAAGGCCATTAGCCAACGCCTGATGAAACTAGCAGGCGGCAACGAAACCTTCATGTTCCTCCTCGTTATGTTCACAACGGCAGTTATTGGCGGCTTTGTTAGCAACACCGGCACGATAGCCCTCATGATGCCCGTCGTTGTAAGCATGGCCACACAAAAGGGAACACACCCCGGCCGCATGCTCATGCCCCTAGCTTTCGCCAGCAGCATGGGCGGAATGCTCACGCTTATCGGTACGCCCCCTAACCTTGTGATACAAGATGTGCTAACCAAAGCAGGCCAACAGCCGCTAACCTTCTTCTCATTCACCCCCGTGGGCATCGTCATTGTGCTTCTGGGCGTGGTCCTGATGCTGCCACTCTCGCGCATGTTCCTCGGCAAACGCAAGCAGAAAGGCCGCGACGCGGCCAACGTTGGAAAAACACTCGACCAGCTGGTTGAAGAATACAACCTGCAACATCAACTTCGCCGATACCACATCACCCACGAATCGCCCATCGCCGGACAAACACTAGCCGAGCTAGACCTACGCAACCGCTATGGACTCAGCGTGATGGAAATCAGAAGAAAGGCTGCACGCAGCGGACGTTTCATACGCAACGTGAAACAAAGCATGCCCATGCCCGACAGCATTTTACAAACAGAAGACGTTATTTACATAACGGGCGACAACGAACACATGGACATCTTCGCCACAGAAATGAAACTAGAACAACTCGACAACACGGGTATCGACTTCTACGACCTGGGTATTGCCGAGCTGGTACTCATGCCCACATCGCAGCTTAACGGCACAAGACTGAAAAATTCGGGCCTTCGCGAACACTTCAACATTAATGTCCTGGGCATCAGACGTAGCCACGACTACATCCTTAACGACCTTTCCGAAGAACGCCTACATGCAGGCGACGTGCTATTGGTACAGGGTTCGTGGACCAATATCGGGCAACTGGCAAACGAAAACGACGATTGGGTGGTGCTGGGTCAGCCCAAAGAACAGGCCCAAAAGGTGATACTAACCAACAAGGCACCCATCGCCGGCGCCATCATGTTGCTGATGGTGGCCATGATGATGTTCGAATTCATCCCCATCGCCCCCGTAACGGCCGTCATCATTGCGGGTCTGCTGATGGTTCTCACGGGCTGTTTCCGAAACGTAGAGGCCGCATACAAAACCATTAACTGGGAAAGCGTGGTGCTCATTGCGGCCATGATGCCGATGTCTACCGCCCTCGAAAAGACCGGCGTGTCGGCAGAAATATCCCACACCTTGGTAAACTCCTTGGGTAGTATGAGCCCCATCGTGCTCTTGGCAGGCATCTACCTCACCACCAGCATCCTAACGATGTTCATCAGCAACACGGCCACCGCCGTGCTGATGGCCCCCATCGCGCTATCTGCCGCAAAAGAGATAGGGGCCAGCCCTTACGCATTCCTCTTTGCCGTAACCATCGCTGCGAGCATGTGTTTCATGTCGCCGTTCTCCACACCGCCCAACGCATTGGTTATGCGAGCAGGCCAATACACCTTCATGGACTATGTGAAAGTGGGTTTCCCCTTGCAACTCATCATCGGCATTGTCATGATATTCCTGCTACCCTTGTTCTTCCCGTTGGGCTAAAATCAAAAGGGCGCAAATGTAAAGCAAAGCTAACAAAACGTAAGCCGTAGGATGATAAGCATCAATTAATGTCACTTTTCCACCAAATTGGACAATAAAAACACCTATAAATCTTTGTGTTGACAAATTAAAACATTAATTTTGCATACGTATAAATAAGATAACGACATCCGACTTTACAATAAAATAAAATTCACGTATAAACAAGATAACGACATCCAACTTTATAACAAATAAAATTATGGTAGATTACAAATCACTAGGCCTAGTAAACACTCGCGAGATGTTTAAAAGAGCCATCAATGGCGGATATGCAATTCCGGCATTCAACTTTAACAACATGGAACAGCTGCAAGCCATCATCAAGGCTGCTGCCGACCTCAAATCACCCGTAATCTTACAGGTATCGAAGGGCGCACGCAACTACGCTAACCCCACCCTTCTGCGTTATATGTCACAGGGCGCTGTTGAGTACGCTAAAGAACTGGGATTGAAACACCCCGAAATCGTTATCCACCTGGACCACGGAGACAGCTTTGAAACTTGCAAGAGCTGTATCGACATGGGTTTCTCCTCGGTGATGATCGACGGTTCGGCACTTCCCTACGACGAAAACGTTGCCCTAACGAAGAAGGTTGTTGACTATGCACACCAGTTCGACGTAACTGTTGAAGGCGAACTCGGCGTTCTTGCCGGCGTTGAAGACGACGTTGTGGCAGCCGAATCGCACTACACCAAACCCGAAGAGGTTATCGACTTCGTTACAAAGACCGGCGTAGACTCGTTGGCTATCTCTATCGGTACATCGCATGGCGCATACAAGTTCACGCCCGAACAATGCACACGCGACCCGAAGACCGGCCGCCTCGTTCCTCCTCCCTTGGCTTTCGACGTTCTCGACGCCATCATGGAGAAACTGCCCGGCTTCCCCATCGTACTTCACGGCTCGTCTTCTGTACCACAAGAGTACGTTGACATGATTAATAAATACGGTGGTAAGCTGCCCGACGCAGTAGGTATCCCCGAAGAGCAACTGCGTAAGGCATCGAAGAGTGCCGTTTGCAAGATTAACATCGACTCAGACTCGCGCTTGGCTTTCACCGCTGCTGTTCGCAAGGTGTTTGCCGAAAAGCCTGCCGAGTTCGACCCCCGCAAGTACTGCGGTCCTGCTCGCGACCTGATGACAGAGCTCTACAAGCACAAGATTAAAGAAGTGCTGGGCTCTGACAACAAGCTGGCACAACTCGACTAATTTTTTAATAAGTCTTAGAGGATGTGCTCTCACTACCGAGAGCACATCCTCATATTTTTGCCCTTTGCCCAACAACAAGCAAGCAGCCAATAGAAAAAACGGCGTGGCCACAGCTTAAAAGCGGCATATCAGCAGCCAAGAAGCGGCGGGGCAACAGCTAAAAACGGCATGTCGGCAGCCAAAAAGCGGCGTGGTAACAGCCAACCAACATCCTAATAGAAAGCAAGTCTGTTACGTTTAAGCCCAAGCTGCGCATTAGCCCCCCGGCCAGCCTTTATCTAATGAACCGCGTTTTAGTTAAATTCAGTACTAATACTTTACAAAACACACCCTTCTTGCCGCGTGCTTCTAGCGAAAAAAGCAGCCTAAACGCAAGCAATTAGCCACAATTTTCGGTCTTACGCACCACCACTTTTATCCATTTTTCTGCACTTCTGCTGCATTTAGCACCATTTTGCCCTTCTATTTGGGTGCCCACGCGTATTTTTTCAGCACCCAAAAATCGGCTTTTTACCCCCAAAAACGCACGTTTTTAGTGCCTTTTACCCACATTTACCATCTATTTTCAACCGTCCGAAACGGCTTTAAGCCCATACCAGCTGTGCAAATATATGCGTTTTACCCTTCATTTTGCCGCATTTTACCCTGTGTTTTGCTGCATTTTACCCTGCGTTTTGCACCAAAACGCACACCATTTAGCACCAAAACGCACGCCATTTAGCACCAAAACGCACTACATTCAGCACCAAATAGCCCCCAAAATGGCGCAAATAAAGGTTTGTTTAAATAAAAATTCATTTTGCCGGTATTAACATGCAAGCCCTTTTTACACCCAAACAAACCTCCGCGAGAATGGAATATTTGCGCACGAGTGGAAGATTGGTGGCGAAAAAGCCACTCATAGTGTTAAAAAACGTGCTTAAAAGATTACAGAAGAAATAAGATGGAGGGTGCGAACGTTTGCGGACAGGCCAGTTATAGTCAAACAGAATTGCCTTTGGAAAATACTTGTTAGAAGAATGTAAGACGTGCGTAGCATGGCATCAAAAACCCCTTGCGCAGAGGAAAAGAAACCCTTTTTGTTTGCTTACCATGCACCAACGGCTTTCCAAATCCATTTCTGTTTGACTATAAGTAACAGTAATAGGTGCTGGGTAAAGTAGGTTCATGCGGTTAGGCGTTCCAGCCCTAGCAGCACTTCTGGTTATACCAACCCTTCAAGTTCGTTTAGTCATATCTAGCTTAGCCTTTTTGCAACAAATCAACACGCGGCTAACCCAAAATCATTCCCAACCAAGTGGGCACTTAGTTCCAAAGTACGGGTTTACTTGTCTGCACTCCACCATTTTCATTTTTAACGTTTTGGTAGCCCAACAAAGTGACTGTCAAAGCACTCATTATCTCAAAAAAATCGTTATTTTTGCAAAAAAGTAAAAAGAGAATATATGGAGAGAATAATCTTTACCCTGTTATGCACACTTTGCGCCTGCACTTCTTGGGCGCAAACAAAAAATGGGTTTGTCATTACAAGCGACATTCCCGACCTTCCCGACGGCATTGAGGTGGAGCTGGAAACGGCCGAAGGCTCTAACTACGATGAAGTGGCCAGAGCCGTAGTTCAAGACGGCAAGTTCGTTCTTAGTGGCCAACTGTCGCATCCCACGCTTTGCACCTTGTCTACAAACAATTACAAGCTGCTCTACGCAATGGAGTCGAAAGAAGAGCCTACATGGACCTACACCCCCATCTTCGTTAGCAACACGGCGATGACGGTGAAGGCCGACAAGTACAAGTACTTGGCAACTAACCAGCCCATCAACAAGCACCTCCTCGTTACGGGCGGCAAAGCGCAAGCCGACTTCAACGACTTTAACCAACGCCGAAACGACTCTTTGGCGTGGATGAAGAAGAACCCGCAGTCGCCGTTGGCCATTAAGATGGCCACAGAGCTGATACTCAACAACCGCACGTTCACCAAACGCCAGATAGAAGACATCACTTCCACCATCTTTGCCTGTCCCGAAGACCAACAACGAATAATTGCCTACCGCCGCGCTGTGGCCACGGCCAAGGCTATGGCCGTGGGCGAACCATTGCAAAACGTGCCCTTGTTCACCCAAAAGAACCGTTCAACGTCGCTCTTTATGGCCATACCCACGGGGAAGGTGGCCTTCATCTGCTTTTGGACAACATGGAGAAAGCCCAACCAAAAGCTCATTCCCGAACTTAAAAACATGGTTGCTAAGCACCCCGAGGTGGTATTTATCTGCGTGGCCGACGACAAGGAAGACTATCTGTGGCAGAAATTCTTGGAACGAACGCAACTATCGTGGCCCCAATACCGGCTTACAAAGCGCGGCATGAAGCAATTTACAGATACCTACGGCCCAGATGCCACACCGCTCTTCGTTATGCTTGCACCCGATGGAACCATCGTTAGGGCAAGCAGCTACCTTGGCGACATGCAAAAATTGCTAGACAAAACGGCCGCGAAACTAGCTAAGGCCTACGAGCAACAAAAGAAGAAAGAAGACGGGCAAAACGAGAAGGCAGACAGCCCCAAGCCTTCCAAGAAAACCACATAGGCCGCTGCCCCCTACCTCCGCTTATTGCCCTTCAACAGGTTTTTCGCTCATGTCAAAAACAATCTTCGCTCCTGTGGTAAGTGTTTTATGGCTCAACCAATGGCTATTGTCGGGCGTGCCGTTAACGGTTAGCCGCTTGATGTAGCGCCACTGCGGCTTGTCGACGGTGATTGTTGTTGTCTTGCCGTTCTCCAAGTGCAACGAAACCTTGGCGAAAAGCGGCGTGCCAATGGCGTATTCGCTGCTTGCAGGGCACACGGGATAAAAGCCAAGAGCCGAAAACACATACCAAGCAGAGGTCTGCCCGTTGTCTTCGTCGCCGCAATAGCCGTCGGGGTGTGCGCTATAAAGCCTATCCATCACCTCGCGAACCCAATATTGGGTTTTCCAAGGCGCGCCACTCCAATTATAAAGGTAGGTCATGTGCTGTATTGGCTGATTACCGTGGGCGTAATTACCCATGTTCATAATCTGCATTTCGCGTATTTCGTGTATCACTTGGCCATAATAGCTGTCGTCGAACACGGGCGGAAGGGCGAAAACAGAATCGAGCATGGCCGTGAAAGCCTTGTTGCCGCCCATTAACGAGATAAGGCCGCGTGGGTTATGAAACACCGACCACGTGTAATGCCAGCCATTTCCCTCGGTAAAAACATCGCCCCACTTCAATGGGTTGTAGGGCTTCTGCCACTCGCCGTTCTTCTTTCGGCCCCGCATCAGGTTAAATTCCTTGCTGAAAAGGTTGCGATAGTTCTCGGCGCGGCGTTCAAACTCGGCCCATTCTTTCTTTGGTTTGCCCAGTGCCTTGCCCAATTGAGCGATACACCAGTCGTCGTAAGCATACTCCAAGGTGCGTGCAGCACTCTCGTTAATGCCCACATCGCAAGGCACATAGCCCAGTTTGTTATAATATTCGTACCCCAATCGGCCCGTAGAAGGCACTTGCGGATGCACCGCTTTCGTGCCATGTATCACGGCTTGCCACAATGTTTCGACGTCGTAACCGCGTATGCCCTTGATATAAGCATCGGCAACCACCGATGCCGAGTTGTTGCCCACCATGCAATTGCGATGTCCGGGGCTGGCCCATTCGGGTAAAAAGCCGCTCTCCTTATAGGTGTTCACCAGTCCCTCTTGCATCTCGCGAGCCATAGAAGGGTACACAAGGTTCACCAAAGGGAACAGACTGCGGAACGTATCCCAAAAGCCCGTGTCGGTAAACATCGTTCCGGCCAACACTTTTCCGTTGTACGGACTGTAATGCAGCGTGTCGCCACTGGCCGAAATCTCATAAAACTTGCGCGGAAAGAGCGTAGAGCGGTAAAGACAAGAGTAAAAAGTGCGCAGGTTATCAACGTTGGTATCTTCCACGCTGATACGTCCCAGCACGTCGTTCCAACGTTGTCTGCCCTTTTGCAGCAGCGTTTCGAACGAGCTGTTGCCCAACTCTTTAAGGTTTTGCATGGCTTGCGCCTCGCTGATAAACGACGAGGCCACGCGGGCATGCACCTGTTCGCCACGCTTGCAGCTGAAAGTAACGATGGCCCCTGCATGGTTGGCTTGCAGTTCTTGTTTGTCGGCGGCAAGCAGTTTCTTGCCATCGGCCAAACGCGCTGAGGCAAAATCGCGGTCGAACACGACAACAAAATAGTTCTTGAAGTTATCTGGCACGCCCCCACTATTCCTTGTGGTGTAGCCCACAATGGTGCGTTTGTCGGGCAGCAGCTTTACGAACGAGCCCTTGTCGAAAGCATCTACGATGACGTTTGCCGAGTCGGTCTTTGGAAAAGTAAAGCGCATCAGGCACGCACGCTCGGTAGGAGCAAGCTCGGCCGTAACGTCGTAGTCGGCCAAGTACACCTTATAATGATAAGGTTTGGCCGTTTCGGCCTTGTGCGAGAACCACGAGGCGCGCTCTTCTTCGTCAAAGACGGGCTTACCTGTTGTGGCCATGAGTGCGAATTGGCCGTAATCGTTAATCCACGGACTAGGTTGGTGTGTCTGTTTCAGTCCCCTTATCTTGTTGGCCTGATAGCCATACGTCCACCCATCGCCCATCTTTCCCGTTTGGGGCGTCCAGAAGTTCATGCCCCAAGGCATGGCCGTGGCGGGATAGGTGTTACCAGTAGAAAGCTGAAACGTGGACTGCGTGCCCACAAGTGTGCTTACATAATCAACGGGTTGGCTCTGTGCCATGCCTGCATTAGCAGCGATAAAGGCAAATGCCAAGATAGATAACTTCTTCATTGCGTTGTGATATTGCGCAAAGCGAACAGCGTTTGGCCGCAGCCTAACCACTGTTCGCTTTGCTATTTTTATTTTTTTAGGCATGAGTATAATAGGTATGCGCCAGCAGCCAAGCCCCTTTACAGATGTGGTTTAAGCAGCTTTACCCACACATCGTAGCCCGCTTTGCTCAGGTGTAAGCCATCGTAGGTTAGCTCGGCACGCATAACACTCGTGCCAGGCTCGGTGAAATGGGGATAGAGATTGATAAAGGTAAGCCCCTTCTCGCGCGCCAAAGCCTCGATACGCGCATTGATTTGGGGTATCATGTCGGTTTTGCCTTGCAGGCGTTTCCATCGCCCTGTGCTCTCGCGTATGGGCAAAAGGCTCTGTAACACCAGCTTTGTTTTGGGCGACTGGGCGCGGATATGGTCCACCAATGTGCGTATGTCCGTCATTAAGCTATCCACCGTTACATCGTGACTAACGTCGTTTATGCCGATGAGCAAGAATATCTTAGCAGGCTTGTGCGGCGTAATCTGATACAGACGAGCATCAACACCCAGGGCCACATCGCCGCTAATGCCGCGGTTACGCATGTTGGGTTTGCCCAATTTTTCAGCCCAATCCTTTCCCCCTTCGGTAAGGCTATTGCCCAACATCACAATATCGGTGGAGCGTATGGGCGGTTCGGCCTCGAAAGTACGCATCCTTGCGTAGTAATATGGGGGGAATGCGGCGGGTTCGTTGGTTATGCTTGCAGCCACGGCATTGGCTACTTGGGCGCGCAGGCGTATCACATTAGCGGCATCTACGGGGTGAACACTGTTGCAAAGCAGAATGATGGAGAGGTCGTTAACGGGGTCGATAACGATAGATGTGCCTGTGTAGCCCGTATGTCCGTAAGCCTCTGTGCTTAGCAAGTCGCCCTGATTGGAGGCGTATGCCGAACTGACATCCCAGCCAAGGCTACGCCCAAAGCTGTTGAAACTTTGCGGAACAGAACGCATGGCCTTCACCGTTAGCGGGCTAAGGATGCGCTTTCCGCCCCATGCGCCTCCGTTTTGGAGCATGGCACAGAGCGTGGCCACATCCTCGGCTGTGGAAAACAGCCCGGCATTACCCGACACGCCACCGTTGAGCGTGCAGGCCAAGGGGTCGTGTACCTGCCCTTGTTTCACCACGCCGTTGGGCTGCCGTTCGGTAGGAGCGATGGGCGTAAGGCCTGCTTGTTCGCCGTTTGCAACCCAACGCGGTTGAGAAGTGTTGACCAACTTGCCGCTCTTGTCCGACGTGCAGGGCAAGAAGTCGGTGTGTTTCATGCCCAGTGGGATGAATATATTGTTGGCTGCGAAGGTGCGGAGCGACTGCCCTGTAATGCGTTCGATGATATTTTGCAGCGTGATGTAGTTCAGGCAGCTGTATTGCATGTCGGCGCGCGGTTTGAACTCTCGCTTGCAACCTGCAATGTAGGCCATCAGTTTTGCGGGGTTTGGCTTGCCGTCGGCCTCGGCTAAGGTCTTTACCGGGGCGTAAGCAGGCAGCCCAGAGGTGTGCGTTAGCAAGTCTTCCACACGTATGGTTACGCTGTCTTTGCCTTCGCCATACCAGTTTTTGAACCCCGGCAGATACATGCTAACGGGGTCGGAAAGGCGTAGCTGTCCGCGTTCTACGAGCAACATGGCCGAAATGGCCGTTGCCATAGGCTTGGTACACGATGCCATGTCGAACACCGTTTGTGTAGTCATGGGCTGCGTTGTGGGATAGGTTTGGCGGTTGCCATAGGCTTTAAGGTAGGCCAATTTGCCGTGGCGCACCACGGCGAGCACCGCCCCAGGCGTTTTATTGTCGCTTATGGCGCGCAATATCACCTCGTCGGCGGCACGCAGACGCGCCAAACTCATGCCCACTTCTTCGGGCGATGC
Source organism: uncultured Prevotella sp. (assembly GCA_938028745.1). GTDB lineage: Bacteria > Bacteroidota > Bacteroidia > Bacteroidales > Bacteroidaceae > Prevotella. Next base: position 14,324 of record CALIZL010000071.1, on the reverse strand, counting down.
CGTGGGAACGTTGTTGGCCGAGGCGTTAATGGCAAAGGCACAAAATGCCAAGAGCAAAATCCTATACATGGTTTGCGTTTGTTTTTAGGGGTTATTCGTGTGGACGTTTGTATTCTTCTAAGGCCTTTTCTACCGACCCATGCAGCAAAAGCAGACTCTTAGCCTTGCCATATCCCAGGCCAAGCATCTCGACCAGCATGCGCGTTCCGCGGTCAATCAGCTTTTTGTTGCTTAGCTGCATGTTCACCATCTTGTTGCCTTTAACGCGGCCAAGCTGTATCATCACGGCGGTTGAAATCATGTTGAGTATCATCTTTTGGCCCGTTCCCGACTTCATTCGCGAACTTCCCGTAACGTATTCGGGGCCTACCACCATTTCGATAGCCACGTCAGACTCGGCTGCCATTGGCGAATCGGGGTTGCTTGTGATGCAAGCGGTGAGTATGCCGTGCTCTCTGGCACTGCGAAGTGCGCCCACCACGTAGGGCGTTGTGCCCGATGCTGCAATGCCTATAACGGTATCTTTCTCGTTGATGTTAAACTCGGCTAGTTCGTCCCACCCACGTTCCTCATCGTCTTCGGCATTCTCTACGGCGTTGCGAAGTGCCGTATCGCCGCCTGCAATGAGTCCAATGACCAGTGTTTTAGGCACGCCGAAGGTTGGCGGAAGTTCGCTAGCGTCTAGTACACCCAGTCTTCCGCTCGTTCCTGCGCCCATATAAAAGATGCGCCCACCGCGTTTCATGCGCGGCACAATCAGTTCTACGAGTTTCGCCACTTGTGGAATGGTCTTCTCAACGGCCTCTGCCACCTTTCGGTCTTCGGCGTTGATGTCCCTCAATAATTCTTCTGCCGTCTTTGTTTCGAGGTTGTTGTAGAGCGACGGCTGCTCGGTTATCTTTGTGAATGACATAGTGATAATGGATATAAAAGCCTCACTCGACCCCCTCTTCAAAGGGGAGTGGGGAGCGATGGGCTGTGTGATGGCTTTGTATTTTATACTTATTTACTTGTGAAAGCTTTGCTCGGGCTGTTTGTTTGCCTGCCCATTCCCCACCGTACGCTGTGTATCCTTGCTTTGTACAGCACAGCATACTACTCCCCTCTCCCCTTTGGAGAGGGGTTGGCGGTGAGGCTATGAATGGTATGCAACCAGCCCTTCTATCGGACTTTTCATTATCTGACCCAAGGTTACGCCCAATATCTGTGCCGCCTCGGCCACTTCGTTGCGGTAAACATCGGCAATTGAGCCAATACAATTCATGGCGTGCGTGTTGTAATCGTACTGCATCACGTTGCGACGAATAAAGGATTTGAAGGCCTTGACCAACAATTGGTGTACGGCTGGGTGCTCGCGATGGCGCGAAAGGAAGGGACTGAACCCGGCAAGGAACCTACTGGGGAAGGGTTGGCGATAAACATGGTCGATGATGTCGGCCATACTGGTATCGTGTTCTTCGAAGAACGCCGCCTTCAAGTCGCCTGGGAACTGGTTTTTAAGAATGTCGCCCACCAGCCTTTTGCCTAGGTTCGCCCCACTACCTTCATCGCCAAGGATGAAACCTAGTGCGGGAACGTTGAACGAAATGCCCTTGCCGTCGTAGAAACAAGAGTTGGAACCTGTGCCCAAGATGCAGGCAATGCCTGGCTGGTGGCCGCAAAGGGCACGCGCGGCAGCCAAGAGATCGGAGTTTACCTCAATGTCTTTTGCGCCAGGAAAGCAACGTTCAAGGCTTTCTTTCACTAGTGGCGACTTCTCGGGTGTGCATCCTGCGCCATAGAAATACACGGCGGTGGGTTGTTCGTTGGGCAGTTGGGGCAAGAGGTTTTGGCGTATCTCGTCTTCCATTTGGTTCTGCGTCTGAAAGAAAGGGTTCATTCCCTTGGTTTCGTAGCGTGCTTGTTGCTGTACGTTTTGCACCACGCACCAGTCTGTTTTGGTAGAGCCGCTATCGGCAATGAGTATATATTGCATAAGATTATATTTTTATTGTTTACGAGTTGACGAGTTTACAAGTTGACTAGTTAACTAGTTGATGAGTTGACAAATTTACGAGTTGGCGAGTTACAAGTTGATGAGTTAATGGGACGTAGCCATCTTTTCATTCTTTCACCTTTTCACCTTTAGAGGGCGTTAGCCATTCTTTCACCCTTTCACCTTTTCACCTTTTGATAGGCTACAAGCATCTTGTAGTGTTAGTACAAGCGTCTTGTAGTGTCAGTACAAGCATCTTGTAGTGTCAGTACAAGGGTCTTGTAGTGCCAGTACAAGCCACTTTGTATCGCGCTTGTTGCACATAATCATAACCTCTGAATTGCAACTTATCACAACTTAATATATATTTTCCGCTTGTATAGCTGATAACCAATAACCCAATTGAGGGCGATAAAGAGCAGCGAATAAACCAGCGAACCGCCGTATTCGCCGAAGACGGGGGACAACAACTGCGAGTAGACAAAGCCAACGACATTCATTTGCTTGTCGCCAACGGGGAAGGTGAATGCGCCGAAGACAATGGCGAAGAAGTCGCTCAGCACGAAAAGGAAGAGCGGATTGACGCCGAACACTTCGAAAAACTTGCTCCACTTCTTCTTACCCTTAACGTCGATAATCCATGTTAGCAGGGCTAAGAGCATGGAAGCCAACCCACAGGTAACCAATACGAAGGTGGGCGACCACACTTTCTTGTTGATGGGGCAACCATAGCTAAGCAAATAGCCCGCGAAGAGCAACGACGTACCCACAACGAACAGCGGAACAACCTTGGTGAGGGTGATGTTGGTGCGTGCATCAAGCTGTTGTGCGCCTGCATCCGCCTTGCGGAAAAGCAAGCTGCCAATGATAAAGCCCAACAGCGTGTGCGCTATCGAGGGCAGTGTGCTTAGCAAACCTTCGGGGTCGATGCCGTTGTCGTGATACATGTGGGCATCGGTAAGCACTGCGCGGTCTACAATCGAGAGGATGTTTGTCTCGTCGTAGGCAAACCCGTTGCCTGCCATCAGCATCACAAAATAGGCTAACAGCATCCCTACAATGATGTAGGGCAAGTGCTTATGCCGCACGGTGATGGCCAACAATGCCGTTATGCCATAGCAAACGGCAAGCCTTGCAAGCACGCCCGTGAGGCGAAGCTTGTCGAACGACCATACCATGTACCACAGTTGGGAGAAGAAATCGGCCCCTTCTTGTGGGTTATTCCAGCGGCGACAGAACGCGGAGAACCAGACAATGGCCAAACCTACGAGGTAGATTAGCACCATACGCTTGACTATCTTGTACACGGTGGCGCGGTTGCAAGCAAAGTCGAACTTGCGCATGGCGATGTAAATGCACATGCCCATCACGCACATGAAGAAGGGATAGACAAGGTCGGTGGGTGTCAGTCCGTTCCATTCGGCATGCTCAAGCGGCGCATACATGCAACTCCAACTGCCTGGATTGTTCACGGTTATCATGCCCGCGATGGTTAATCCACGCAAGATGTCGATGGATAAAATCCTACTAGTGGTCTTATTCTTTTCCATAGGTTGGGTGTTTGGGGTTATTTATATAGGTAATATTTCTTTGAAAGCGTGCGGAATTGGGCCACATCCTTGTCCCAAAAGGGTTTAACGTCGGCCCAACGGTTATGCATGGCCATCTTGATGCGCACCTGTTTAGAGCCCGAAACCTTATCGAACATGTCGAAACGCTTGGCATCGGCGTTCGCCAAAACCGCATGTTTGGGGTAAAGGCGCGCCACTTCTTCCATGAAAACGAACTGCATGGGCGTTAGTTCAACGCGTTGAAAGTTGGTGATGTGCATCTGAACGCCCTGCAACAGTTCGCCCTTGCCCACGCTATAAAAGGGTTTGAGATAGATGGGGCGAAAGGTAACGCCCGGCATTTGGTGGGCGTTCATGGCGTCGGCAAGCTGCACGGCATCTATCCAAGGTGCGGCAAACATCTGGAAAGGAATGGTATATCCCACGCCGATAGACACGTATCCCAGTTCGCCAAGAATGCCGCTAGTGGGATAATAGTAAGCGGTTACGGCCTGTGGAATGTGTGGCGACGAGGCAATCCATTGCAAACCCGTGTCGGCATAGCCCATTGCGCGTTTCCAATTCTTCATCTTCACCACCGTCAGTTTGCAGTGAACGCCGCCTTTAAGCATGCCCTCATCGTTGAGCATGCGTGCCAACTCGCCGCAGGTTAGTCCGTATATATAAGGTATCTTAAACTGACTGACGAACGACAGGCAGTCGTCGTCGGTGATATTTCCCTCTATTTTCAGTCCGCCAAGTGGGTTGGGACGGTCTAACACCACAAATTCCTTATCGTTTTCTGCCGCTGCCTCCATAGCCAAGCCCATCGTACTGATGAATGTAAACGAACGGCAACCGATGTCTTGGATGTCGTACACCAGCACATCAACGTCTTTTAGCATCTCCGGAGTTGGCTTTCGGGTCTTGCCGTAGAGCGAAAACACGGGCAGTCCCGTCTTTGCATCGCGCGCCGTTTCCACCTTATCGCCTGCATGGATGTCGCCACGCACGCCGTGTTCAGGGCCATACAAGGCCACGAGGTTTACGCCTGGGGCGGCTTTCAGCACATCAACGGTAGACACAAGGTTGGCATTTACACCCGTGGGATTGGTTATTAGTCCCACGCGTTTGCCCTGCAAGCACTTAAAATGCTGCTGCGCAAGCACGTCGATACCAGTAAGCACAGCTTTCTTAGCCCACGTTTCAGTGGGGCAAAGCATGGCTGCGAGTGCCAGAGCGATGGCAAAGAGGGTTTTATCTTTCATCTTTCGCTATTCGTTTACGTCCGTATTCGGGGTTCACCTTAATGGTTAGCGTAACGCCCACCGTGGCAATACAGCAGATGATAACCATCCAGAAGAAGTGTTCGTAGCCCAATAATTCTTGCAGATAGCCTGCCGCCATGCCCGGAATCATCATGCTGGCGGCCATGAAGGCGGTGCAAATGGCATAGTGGGCGGTTTTAAATTCGCCTTCGGAGAAGTACATCATGTAAAGCATGTAGGCCGTAAAGCCGAACCCATAGCCAAATTGTTCGATGGCAACACACACGCTGATAACCACTAAGTCGGTGGGCATGGCCATGCTTAGGTACACAAAGGTAAAGCAAGGCAGCGTCATGCAGGCCGCCATTGGCCACATACTTTTCTTCAATCCCCAACGAGAGGCGGCCATACCACCGATAATTCCGCCCACGGTGAGGAAGATAACGCCGATGGTTCCATAAACAAAGCCCACGTTCTCGGTACTCAATCCCAATCCGCCATTGGCGCGTGTGTCGAGCAAGAAGGGGCTAACCATCTTGAGCAAGAACGCTTCGGGCAGGCGATATAGCAGCATGAAGACGATGGCCAGCAACACACCGGGTTTCTTAAAGTAAAGGCTGAAGGTGCGTGCAAACTCATCGAATATTTCTTCTGTCGTGCTCCGTTTGCGCGTTTCCTTGCCTGCTGGGTTCTCAGCATCTTTCTCTGCGTCTTCCTTTGCACGCGGAACAAAGAACGTATGATAGATGGTAATGCAGCTAAACATCACGGCTGTGATGGCCATCGTAATGGTCCAAGCCCACGGAATGTCGCCTGTTCGGGTTTCTAACACGCCTGCAATGTACACCAACACGCCCTGTCCGAAGATGGACGACAGGCGATAGAAGGTACTTCGAATACCAACGAAGAACGATTGTTGCTGCTGATTGAGGGCGAGCATGTAGAAACCGTCGGCCGCTATGTCGTGGGTGGCCGATGCAAAGGCCGTTATCACGAAGAGTATCAACGTGAAGGTGAATAGACTAACGGGCGTGGCCGTGGCCGAAATCACTTCGGGCGAGGGGTGCGGGATGGAGAATGTGAGCAAGATGAAGGCTATGCTCATCACGATTTGCATCATGATAATCCACCAACGCTTGGTGCGCAGGATGTCTACAAAGGGACTCCACAGGGGCTTTATCACCCAAGGAAAGTAAATAAGGCTGGTGAAGAGGGCCATCTCTCCATTAGGTACGCCCATACGCGTGAACAAAATCACCGAGATATTGTTCACAATGAAGTAAGGAATGCCCTCCGCAAAGTAGAGTGTGGGTATCCAAAGCCACGGGTTGGTTTTTGAGTTCATGAGTTTATAAGTTTCTTAGTTCATGAGTTTTTTAGTTCATGAGTTGGGGGAATTCATGAGTTTATGGGGCCATGAGCTGGTAAGTTTTGAGTTTATGAGGGGGTGAGGGTGTGCGTTTTAAGCTGGTGAGTTGTTTAAGTTTCTAAGTTATTCAGTTGTTTTTAGTTCTTAAATCCAAGCATTGCAGCCTTCATTGCATAAAGAACAGCAACTCAAAACTTAAACAACTCACCAACTGAAAAATTCAAAACCTCATAAACTCACCTATTTTACCCTTATTTCCTCATACGTATTCGCGCCTCCAACTCCCAAGTCCTTATCCTGTCCTTGTACAGATTGTTGGCGTTTACCTTCTCAATGCTCAGTGCAGCATCGGAGTTTCCTCCCCAACGGCGGCATAGATAGAGCACATCATAGATGCGCCCGATTTGATAATGGCGCGAAATGTTCAGCCCCATAGCATAGTCTTCGCCATAACTGGTGTTGGGCAAGCCGATGGAACGCAGCACGGGCGTGTAGAAAGCACGGGGCGCACCCAGTCCGTTGATGCGCAAAGCGTTGTTTCTGCCGTTGTCGGGTGTCCATTCTTTGTGGTCGATAACGCCAGGGGGAAGTTCGTTCAGGTCGAAGTCGGTCATCATATACGAACCAATCACCATCGCGCACTTTTGCTCGTAGAAGGCATCGACGATGGTTTGCAGCGTGTGTTCGTCCTTATAAAGGTCGTCGCTGTCTAGCTGAACGGCGAACTTTCCGCAGTGAGTGGAGTTCACGCCATAGTTCCAACAGCCGCCAATGCCCAAGTCGTTGCGTTCGGGAACAAGGTGTACCACGCGCCCATCTGCCTTAAATGCGTCGATGGCCTCGGTTGTTCCGTCGGTGCTATGGTTGTCGATGACGATGAGGTTGAACTTAAACTTGGTCTGTTGTCTCAATACCGACTCGATGGCAGCACCGATAGTGGCCTCCCTATTGCGAACGGGGATAATCACCGATGCCTCAACTTCGAACTCGCCCTGGCTGAAATCAATATCCTCGAAATGGGGTTCAAGGTATCCGCCAATCTCTTTCAGATGCTGCGTACATGCCTTTTCCATCTCAATTTGTCGGTCGCGGTTACGCGGGTCAACGTAATCAAACTGCTTTTCGCCGCTCTTTCTGTTGTCTTCCTCTACCTCGCTGTACAGGTATTCGTTGGCGTGCACCAGCGCATAGCGTTGACTTAGTTTCAGCCGTAGGTCGTAAAGGCCAGCGTGTTGGTAAGTTTCTGTCATGCGTTGCACGCTTTCTTTCAAGGCAGCTGCATCGAAGAAGAGCACCGAACCGAAGTCGAAATCATCTCTTAACGAACCTTTTTGGTAGTCGATAACGGGTGCCTTAACCAGTTCGCCGCCCTTTACTTGGTAATGATCGGCGTAAACCAGCCCTGCCTCCGTGTCTTGCGCAATCTGCAAAAGCCGCTCTAAGGCCATGTAACCCAACTCTAACGTGGTGGTTTTGGTATAAACCAAGGCATAATCGGCCTTGCTCTCGGCGGCTATTCGGCGGATGGTTTCCGACTTAAACACAGGTTCGTCAAGGCAAACAACCTTGTCTACCAACTGCGAATTGCGCAATGCCGACAAGGTTTTGCCTGCCTGCGACTCATCTATATAAGGTACGAAACAAGTTATTTTCTTCATATCGTTGTTATTTATTAATTTACGAGTTATTTTGAGGAGTTAGAGAGTAGCGGTGAGGAGGTAGGAGTTGAGGAGTTAGAGAGAAGGAGTTAAGGAGTTAAGGAGTTAAGGAGTTAAGCCAATAGCTCAGGAGTTAAGGAGTTATGGAGTTATGGAGTTAAGCCAAATGCCTTGGTGGCGTTAGCCATTTTTTCACCTTTTCACTCTTTCACCTTTAGAGGGCGTTAGCCATTTTTTCACCCTTTCAGCTTTAGGAGTTAAGCCAAATGCCTTGACGGCGTTAGCCATTTTTTCACCTTTTCACCCTTTCACCCTTTCACCTTTAAAAGTCATTTCTTCACCTTTTTCTCTTCTCCGGTAAACGAAGTGATGTGCCTAGCCTTCTTCCCATCCCCTTTGGGGTCGTGCGAAATGTTTTCGTGGGGCTGACGCATAAAGAAATCGACGATGGTTTTCATCAGTTTCTCGCGACAGAAAGCCTGCGTGATGCTCTCGAAGGGGAACCCCATAACGAACGTTTTGTAGCTACCTTGCGAGGCAACCGCCGCACTGAGGTTGTTCTCGGGATAGCGCATCACGGTATATCCCGTTGAGTCGGCCGCCTCGATGGCATCGGGCGACTCCACTATATATTGCTCCGCGTTCAGCGTGTTGGCGTAGTTCATCTCGCCCACGCCTAGTTGTAGCGGCGAACGCACCATGCGAACACTACCCGTAAGGGCAGCGCGCGAGTTGCGCCACTTATATTTAAGCACCTCCATGGCAAAGCGTTGGTCGCTCTCTAAGGGCTTGGCCAACGGGTTACACCAAAGGTCGCTACCCACGTATGCACCCGAAACAAACAGGTGAACGCCACGCTGTGCATACTCCGCCAAAGCCTTTTGCACCTTCGCATCAAAGGTTTTAAACATCAAGGGGCGCACATTTCCACGTCCCATCTTGGTTTGGCACTGCTTACCCAGTATGTAATCAATAAATACGTAGCTGTCTTCGGCCTTGTCTAAGCACTCGTTGGCACACGATTCAAAGCTCAGCCCCGCTTTCAATATGGCCTCGCCATGCAGCGCGGGATAGTCGAACGTGTTTCCGGCAATCACCTTTGTCTCCTCATTTCCATAGCTATCACCGTATCCGCCCGAATCATCGTCGAGCCAAGGCAAGGTTCTGTTAAACTCTTTTTGACTCCCCGTGTAGCTGATGTCTTGCAGATAAGGAACGCCGTGGTCGATGTTGTCGAGGAAACCGGCATATAAAGTGTCGATGGGCGCAGGCGCAACAAAGTCGGCAGGCGCACAAACGCGGTCGAATCCGTTTACCACTAACGCCTTCTTTCCCATGCTGGCCGAGCATCGCGCCACGGCCATCGTCTCTGAAGGAAAGCTCTTTCCGCCCTTGTTCACGGCCTCAACGCGGAAACTACACACCACATCGGCCGGAATACGAGCCACATATCGGTTGCGTTTCACCACCTTGCCGTTGTCGAATGCGCCGTTACCCAGACGGGTATAAACGATATATCGGTCGGGCATGGCCGATGGTTCCAGCGTGTCGGCCACGGCGTTCCACGTCAGTTCCACTTGGTCTCTGCCTTTAAGCGATGCCGAAAGATGGTCTACGGGCAAGGGTGCAACAATGGGCGTTTGCCCCCGTTGGGCGCATATAAAGCGCAACATGCCCTTATAAATGGCCCTGCTCACGGTGAAACGAAAGCGCGGGTCGAGGCCGTAACGCATGTCGGCGAAGTTCTGATGCGAAAGCAATTCGAGCAACATGGCAGGAACGCGCGGTGTGCGAGCCTCGAAATACGAGGCATCACGACTGCCGCGACTGTTCCAAAGCGGCTCGTACAGTGCGCGAATGTCGTTCAATATGCTGTTTTGCACGCCCTCGGTAAGGTCTTTACAGAGGTATCGCGAGGCACCATTGGCAAACACGCTGTCGTAACTTTGGGTGTAATATATGCCCAATGTGCCGATGGTGCGGTCGTCTTTGGTAACGCCTGCATCGCTGTGGAATGCCAAAGATAGGTCGATGGGCACGTTAAGTCCCTGCCCTTCGGGGTAACTTTGCGAGCCGCCCGCAAGCCAATTCACCCACATTCCACGGCTTTTATAATCGTCGGTATAGTCGTTTTCGCCATGCGATTCCGAGTAAACGCTGTCTGGAACGCCAGCCCATTGCAGCCAATAGCGTGCTGCCTCGGTAAAGCGAGGATAGCCACTAACGTCTGGCCGGCCGATGTTACCCATGCCACCGCCAAACTTTACGCCGTCTGCCGTCACCACTTCGCCCACTTTCCCCGTGTTGTTGCTTAGGCAAACACGATGCTGTTGGCCCGCCTTTTCATCGAAAACAAACTTGCCGAGGTAAATCCAAGTGCCGCCACCCATCTGTTGGTTCACGCGAAAATGGCTCTCTCCGCCTTGATGATACACCGTGTAATGTGCCGTGGCAGTACTGCCTGGAACGGTTTTATACGATATGTAAACGGCATATTCGCCTGTCTTTGGCACGTTTGGCACCCATTCGGCAAGGCTCTCCTGCCCTTTCTTTATCGACTGAATGGTGCGGAACGTTCCATCGCGGAAAGGATTTTGAAAGTCGGTGTACACCTTATGTCGGTAGGCAAAGCCTTCTCCCTGCCCCTGCTGCCATGCTTGCTGCCCATTGCGTTCCTTATATACGGCGTTCGGCGACAACGTGTTGGCATCGTTATCCACCACCACTTCGTGCGTGTTCCAATCTCTTTCGCGCGGCACCAGCACGTTTGCGCCTGCATTTTCGAGCATGGGTACAAGGAAAGGCAACACGTAACTCTGCGTATAGAGGTCTTCTACGGTTTGCAACAAGCGTGCGCGCTGCCACTCCCAGCGGTCTAGTGTGCGCTCATAATATCGGCCGTGACTTTGCCAAACGGCGATGTGTCTGCCCGAAAGGCCCTGTGTGGGCGTGGTGGGAGCCGACGTGTTTGTTACCAACGGCTGGTCGCAATGGGGTGCGAAGGTCGTTGGGGCTGCCTGTTGTGCCCGTGTTGCAAGGGCCGTAAGGCAAAGGGCTGCTAGTGTAAGGACGGGTCTAAGCATTGTTTATGATATTTATTGGGGGCACGTGCCACGCTTGATAAGCAGGCAAAGACCCACGAAAGTGAATAGGGCATTGAGTATCAACAACTCGTAACTGAAATGATAGCCGTTGAACCAAGCCTCCGAATGGCGGTCCAACACCCAACAGAGTAAGGGCGAGGCCAAGGCCACGAGGGGTATCCAGCGGTCGCGCACAGGCCGTTTTATCAGTATGCCAAAGGCAAAGAGGCCCAATATGGGGCCGTAAGTGTAGCTGGCAAGGGTGTAAACGGCATCTACCACGCTGGTGTTGTTCAGTATGTTGAACACGATTATGGACAAACCCATCACCACGGCCATGCCTATGTGTACACGCTTGCGCATTCGGGTAACTTCGTCTTCGCTGCGCTTGCCTGCCCCAAGTATGTCTACGGTGAACGATGTGGTGAGGGCGGTGAGTGCAGAGCCAGCCGCATTGTAGGCCGAGGCCGACAAACCAACGATGAACAGCACGCCAACAACGCCCGGCAGCAAGCCTCCTGTGGCGATGGTGGGGAAAAGTTGGTCGCCAGTAGCCGTTAGTCCGTGGCGTGCAGCCTCTTCGTAGAGCAGCACACCCAACATAAGGAAGGCCGCTACCACAATAAATTGCAGCAGAATGCTAATCACCATGTTCTTTTGAGACTCCCTGCTGTTGCGGCAACTCAGGTTGCGCTGCATCATATCTTGGTCTAAGCCGGTCATGGCGATGGTGGTAAAGATGCCGGCAAAGAACTGTTTGAAGAAGAATTGCTTGTTGTTTACGTCGTCGAAGAAGAACATGCGGCTCATGTCGCTTTGGCTAATGTGGCTCACCACGCCGCCAAACGATAGCTGTAAGTCGCCCGCGATGAACCAAATGCACAATGCCACCGACACGATAAGGCAGGCTGTTTTAATCAAGTCGGCCCAAATTACCGACTTAACGCCGCCCTTGTGGGTGTAAAACCACACGCAACCCACCGACAAGGCCACGTTAACCCAAAAGGGTATGCCCAACGGACCGAAGGCCAAAAGCTGCAAGGTGAAACATACGAGGAAAAGACGAACGGCCGCGCCCAACATCTTTGAGATGAAAAAGAACCATGCCCCCGTGTGATAGGCCTGCTGCCCAAAGCGGTTGCGCAGGTATTCGTAAACCGATGTAAGCTGCAAACGATAGAACAAGGGCGTAAGCACGAAGGCTACAATGAGCTGACCGGCGATAAATCCCAACACCAGTTGCAGATAACCAAAGCCGCTTTGCGCCACCATGCCTGGCACCGAAACGTAGGTAACGCCCGATATGCTGGCCCCAATCATTGCAAACGCCACCATGTACCACTTGCTTTGCCTACTGCCGGTGAAGAAAGCGGCATTATCCACATTGCGTCGGGCAAGGCCCGAAACAATGAATAAAACGGCGAAATAGGCCAAAACGGTTGCTAAGATTGCTAGTGGGGTCATAATTAGTGTTGATTTAAATATTGTTGACAAGTTGATGAGCCGAAGAGGTTAAGGGGTGACAAGTTGACGGGTTGACGAGTGGATGGGTTGACAAGTTAACGAGTTAACAAGCCTACAAATTGATGAGTTCAAAGTTAAAGAGGACATGGGCTATTGGCTTAACTCCTTTCTCCTTTACTACCCGCTCCTTTACTACTTCCTCCTTTTACTCCTTCCTCCTTCCTCCTTTCTCCTTTACTCCTTTCTCCTTCACTACTTTCTCCTTTACTACTTACCTCTTTACTCCTTTACTCCTTCGCCCTTTACTCCTTTTACTACTTACTCCTTTACTACTTACTCCCTTACTACTTACTCCCTTACTACTTACTCCCTTACTACTTACTCCTTCCTCCTTATATATAAGATACTTTCGCCGCATCTCCTTATATTTTTCCAGTTCGGGCTGCCAAACAGCGCGTATCTCCTCGTTAGAACGACCTTCCATAATCATCTTTTGCACATAGTCCACGCCCACCAACTTGGTGAAGAAGGGTGTGAAAAAGCGCTCGCCGACGTTTAAGTTGCGGTAAGCATCGATGACATACGTGAGGTCGAAGCCTCGTTTAATAATCTCTTCTTGGGGTTTGTGGCTTAGGTTTACACCAAAACACAGCTGGTTTATCTGCGGCGGTTTTTTCGCACCTGGCACACTTCGGGGTATAAAGCTGTATTTATAGCCCGTCATTTGGGGGTGTCCGTACTGCTGAAACGGCAAGCCTGTGCCACGTCCAAGGCTCACATCCGTGCCTTCGAACAGGCAAATGGAGGGATATAGGTATATGGCCTGCATGTTAGGCAGGTTTGGCGAGGGCGCGATAGGCAGCTTGTAGCGCGTGGAATGCTTATAGTTGCGGCATGCAATGATGTCGAGCTGGCATGGTTCGCCACCTTCCAACCATCCTTCGCCATTTATCATGCCCGCCATTTCGGCCAACGTTAGTCCGTGAACAACGGGAATGGGCAAAGCGCCAACACCCGACTTGTATTTCATATCAAGCACCGGACCGTCTACATAGCAGCCGTTTGGGTTAGGCCTATCCAATATCATCATCGTGGTTTTGGTTTTGGCGCAGGCGTTCATCAATTGCAACATGGATATATAATAGGTGTAGAACCTCAGTCCCACGTCCTGAATGTCAACCACCAACACGTCTGTTTCCTTCAACACGTCGATGTTAGGCGTTCCGTCTTTTCCGTTATAGAGCGAAAAAATGCGCACGCCCGTTTTCTTATCTGTGGAGTTTTTAACATGCTCGCCAGCATCGGCAGTACCCCTGAACCCATGTTCGGGGGCGAAAACGCCCACCACATTCACCTTATTATCAATAAGCAAGTCTAAGATATGCTTGCCCCGCACCACGGCCGTATGGTTGGCGAACAATGCCACTCGCTTGCCTTTCAGCTTGGGCAGATACGCATCCGTGCGTTCGTCGCCGCAAACCACGCGTGTTTTTTGTGCCTTACCGACAACAGCGACAAGGCAAAAGAGTATCAATATCGTAACAATTTTTTTCATGTCAGGGCGGTTTTTAGTTGCTTACATGGCAAAGTTAGCGATAATTTTTAGAATTAGAAACAGCAAATTAGGTATTTTTATGTTTGTTATTAATGTTTTGCAAAAGGGCTAGAAGCAAGTAAGCAAGGGCTAAATGTTTGTTAACTAGAAGAACAAGGAAAACTAGAAGAACTAGAAGTGCTTGAAAAGCAAGGAAAAACAGGAAAACTAGAATAGCCAGAAGTGTTTGAAAAGCCAGAACAACTAGAAGAACCAGGAAAACCAGAACAACTAGCAGTGCAATCCTACCACCTCAAATTTTGTAATCTTTTAAGCACAGATTTTAACATTATGAGTGGTTTTTTATCCACCAATCGCTCACCTTGCCGCAAAAAATCGATTCTCGCGAAGGTTTGTTTTGAT
>CALIZL010000070.1 GCA_938028745.1 uncultured Prevotella sp. | reverse complement strand
TTAAGCCAAATGCCTTGATGGCGTTAGCCATTTTTTCACCTTTTCACCCTTTCACCTTTTCACCTTTTCACCTTTAACACCCTCACTTCCGCATTCCCCATCTTCTCCACTTCGTGCATTTCCTTGTCGTAGAACACGCTTTGTATAGCCTTATTGATGATGCCGTGGCCCACTGCTAGCACCGTTTGGTTGGGGTAGCGTTGGGCAATCATGTCGAGAAAGAGGCGGGCGCGATGCTTGATGGCCGTTACCGACTCCACATCTTCGGGCCAAACCTTGTCTTTTAAGCTAGGAATAAATGCGCCAGTGAAACCGCCCCAGTCGCGTTCGCGCAAGAGTGGAGTGGTGCAGAAAGGCTTGTTGTGGGGCGCAGCAATGATACGACAGGTGTGTTCGGCGCGTTGCAGGTCGCTGCTTATAAAGGCGTCGATGGGCGTATCGCTGAGTTGGCGAGCCAACTTTTCGGCTTGTGCCACGCCCGTTTCGTTCAGCTCGCCTTGCGTTTGACCTTGAAGTATTTGGTTGGCGTTGGCCACAGTCTCGCCGTGGCGCACCAGTAAAAGGGTTGTCATCTATTTAGTTTGTGGGGTTTTGAATTTTTATGAGCATGTAAGTTTGGGGCCAGAGTTTAGGCGTTTATGCCCAAAATGCGCATTATCCGTTTACAAGTTCGTGTGAAAAAGGGTTGCTTTCTACTTTTTCATCGGGCGTGTTCGGTTAGCCTAAGTGCCGACCATTGGATGCCCCTTGCCGCAAACACCGCACAAAAGTAAACAAAAATATTGCACCGACAAAAGATAGTTTGTATTTTTGTAGTCGGGTAATGGAGCGTTCCAAGACTTTTCGAGCAATGCGAAAACAAACAGCAACACATGCTTGCAGATAGTCTCTAAGTTGACGGAACCTGCCATATACCATCCAGTTGTATATATAATAATGAGATATGAAGACAGTTCAAACAGCTTTCATCCGTGCCATCATCGCCGTTGTGGTGGGACTATTGTTGATTAAATACCGTGAAGAAACGGTGACGTGGATAACCATTATCATCGGCGTGTTATTCTTTATATCGGGCTTGATTTCGTGTATCGTCTACTTAGTGAACCGAAACGCCAAGCCTACGGCCGTTGTCGATGTAGAGGGAAGACCCATTTCGCTAAACAAGCCCACGTTCCCCGTAGTTGGTATTGGCAGTCTTGTGTTGGGCGTTGTATTGGCTGCGTTCCCCAACCTTGTGGTTAATTGGATGGTTTACATCTTCGGTGCCATTCTTATCTTCGGTGCCGTGGGGCAATATGTAACCTTGGCCAGTGTGGTTAAGCTCTCTAAACTGAGCCTTTATTTTTGGCTCATGCCCTCGTTTGTGTTTGTTGTGGGGCTCATTGCCCTCTTCAAGCCCTCGTGGATAGCCTCTGCCCCCTTGCTTTTCCTTGGTTGGGCTATGGTGTTTTATGGCGTAGTGGAATGTGCCAACGCCTTTAAGATAATGAACATACACCGACAAGTGGCACGAATTGAGGCGCAACAGCAGGCCGAAAGCGAGGCTATGGAGGCCGATGCGGAAGAGATTGATTCGCAAGATGAAACGGAAACATCATCTGACTTGACTGAACAATCTAACCTGTCTGACCAGTCTGACGAGTCCACAACGCCCACCAACAACACGCCCGAAGGGCAGGATAATCCCAACTTAGGCGCAGGAATTTAAGTCCCTTCGAAAGTTTTTAAGTGATGGTTGAGCAAGCAGACAACACACCATTGCTGGCTGCGGAAGGCTGTCGCGTTCTGTTGGCTGGTGCAACGGGCTATTTGGGAAGTTTCGTATTGCACGAATTGCAACGGCGAAACTACTCAACGCGCGTGATTGTGCGCAATCCGTCGCGCATGCAATCGGTTTCGCTGAATGTTGATGTAAGGGTGGGTGAGGTTACGCAGCCCGACACTTTAAAGGGCGTTTGCGAAGACATAGACGTAGTGATAAGTACGGTGGGCATCACTCGGCAGAAGGACGGCATGACCTATATGGATGTTGATTTCCAGGCCAATGCCAACCTCGTTGACGAGGCTAAACGCAGTGGAGTGAAACGTTTTATCTACGTTTCGGTGTTTAATGGCGCAAATATGCGGCACTTGAAGATTTGCGAGGCTAAGGAACGATTGGGCGACTACCTGAAAAACTCTGGGCTAGATTATTGTATTGTTCGCCCAACGGGGTTCTTTTCTGACATGCGCGACTTTCTAAAAATGGCAAAAGGGGGTGGTGTTTGGCTTTTTGGCGATGGCATGTTGCGCATGAATCCCATTCATGGGGCCGATTTGGCGCGGGCTGTTGTAGATGCTTTGCATAGCCATCAGCACGAACTTAACATAGGTGGGCCCGACGTGTTGACACATAATCAGATTGCCGAATTGGCATTACGCGCTTATGGTCATCAGCCTCGCGTTCGTCATTTGCCCGACTTTGTGCGCCGCTCCACGCTCTTTCTCCTTCGTTTGTTTACTCCTGCCAAGACGTATGGCCCACTAGAATTCTTCCTTACGGCAATGGCGATGAACATGCAAGCACCAACTTATGGGGAAGAAAAGCTCGAAGATTTCTTTAAACGAGAGGTTGAAAGCGAGAAGACTTAGTAAAGGTGAAAAGGTGAAAAGGTGAAAAGGTGAAAAGGTGAAAGAGTGAAAGGGTGAAAAGGTGAAAGGGTGAAAAAATGGCTAACGCCATCAAGGCATTTGACTTAACTCCTTAACTCC
>CALIZL010000069.1 GCA_938028745.1 uncultured Prevotella sp. | reverse complement strand
TAACGCAGATGCGGGTTTTGACACTGAACAGTTCAGACGGGGATGCCATGAACACGAGGTTTTCCCAAACGTTTCATTCAACAAACACCGAGGAAAGCAAGGGGAGGAAGAATTCCTAGACGAATTGCTGTAAAAGCAGAGGTATTGCATTGAAAGAACCAGTGCGTGGGTGAATTCATACAGAAACGTACTTAATAGGTTTGATAAAACGCTATCTAGTTGGAAGGCATGGAACTATATAGCATTCATACTAATTCTTCTCAAGAAGACAAGAAAGGGAGAAAAGTCAAGATGACTTCGATTACTAATTTACAAAGAAAATTCGACAAACTGTTATTTTTCTATCTATTTCTTAGGGTGGGAAACTTTAGTTAAAAAACAAATCAATAAGCATAAAAGCTCAACAATCAGCACTTCTTTGTAATAAAAATGTGTAATTTTGCACGAAAACATTGTATTTATAACTATGGAGAAAGACGTAAACCTAATGCTTGCCACCTATGGCAAGTACTTCCCTGAAACCAGTTTGCCACAAGTACGCGAGATATTCGAGCAAATGGACGACACGCAGGCCGCTACTTTGTCTTGCACGCAGTTTAAAGACCCCATAACTTCAATCATTCTCTCGGTATTGCTTGGGCAGTTTGGTGCAGACCGTTTCTATCTAGAACAGATTGGCATTGGTGTTGCAAAGCTACTTACTTGCGGTGGGTTGGGTGTATGGATGCTTATCGACCTGTTCCTAATCATGGATGCGACACGGCAGCATAATCTGCAAAAGCTGCTGAGTATAATCTAAACTTTGACAGCAGGAAAAGAACTTAAAATACTCACCTTATTATATATAATAGGTGTGGCTTGGCTGTTGCTGAACGTGATTTGGCCTACAAATGTAGTTGTTTGTCCGATGCGTTCGGTAACAGGTTTGCCATGTCCCGCCTGTGGAACAACGCGCGGACTGCTACATTTGCTGCATGGCGAAGCGTGGCAAGCCGTGGTTTCCAATCCCAATGTGCTGATTGTTGCGCCTGCCGCATTGGTCTTCACTTTCGCCCTTGTGGGTGGTTGGTTGTGCCGAAAGCCCTTTACGCAACAGGTTTATGCGCAAGTACAGCGTGTGTTAAGCCGCAAACGCGTGTTCGCTGCGTTTGTGGCGTGGGAGTTATGTGTTTGGGCTTTCCTGCTTTTTAGGCATTTCAAATAGAACATTGGGGCGTTTCAATAGATTAGTCTGGCACTTTGATGTACCTTGAAAGGCATAAGCATGGGGCGTTCGTAACTTGAACAGGCGGTGCACTGTACGCATTATTAGGCAATTACCCAATCGTACGCCCCACAATTTCCATTATTTTTTGTTATCTTTGCAGGGCAATTAAACCCAACAAAGAAAATGAAAGAACTTACCTTGAAGTATGGTTGCAACCCCAACCAAAAGCCGTCGCGCATCTTTATGACCGACGGCAACTTGCCCATTAAGGTGCTAAGCGGCCGCCCTGGATATATTAATTTCCTTGATGCGCTTAACAGTTGGCAACTAGTGAAGGAACTGAAAGCCGCCATCGGGCTGCCTGCTGCGGCCAGTTTCAAACACGTGTCGCCTGCCGGAGCCGCCGTTGGGCTGCCCCTTACCGACACGCTGAAACGCATTTACTTTGTAAACGATGCGCAAATGCCACTCTCGCCCTTGGCTTGCGCATACGCTAGGGCGCGCGGAGCCGACCGAATGAGTAGCTTTGGCGACTTCATTGCGCTGAGCGACACATGCGATGAGTCAACGGCTTTGCTCATCAAACCCGAAGTTTCGGATGGTGTCATCGCTCCCGACTATACCCCAGAGGCGTTGGCCATACTGAAAGAAAAGCGGAAGGGTATGTACAACGTGTTGCAGATAGACCCTGCCTACACGCCCGAACCGCTTGAACGGAAGCAGGTTTTCGGCATAACCTTCGAGCAGGGGCGCAACGACATCAGGCTAGACGACCCGAAACTGTTTGAGAATATTCCCACGGCGAACAAACACTTTACGCCCGAAGCCCTTCGCGACCTCATCATTGCGCTTATCACCCTTAAATATACGCAAAGCAATTCGGTGTGCTATGTTAAGGACGGACAGGCCATCGGCATTGGTGCTGGACAGCAAAGTCGCATACATTGCACGCGCTTGGCAGGCAATAAGGCCGATATATGGTGGCTGCGCCAACATCCCAAGGTGATGAATTTGCCCTTTGTAGACGACATTAGGCGTGCCGACCGCGATAACACCATCGACCTTTACATCGGCGACGAGAGCGAAGACGTGTTGGCAGACGGTACGTGGCAACAATTCTTTAAAACCAAGCCCGAACCACTTACGCTGCAAGAGAAACGCCAATGGATTGCCCAAAACCACGGCGTTTGCTTGGGTAGCGATGCTTTTTTCCCCTTCGGCGACAACATCGAACGTGCCCACAAAAGCGGCGTAGACTTTATTGCGCAGGCTGGCGGCTCTGTTCGCGACGACCATGTTGTGGCCACTTGCGATAAGTATAACATCGCTATGGCCTTTACGGGCGTAAGACTTTTCCACCACTAATCCACAAAACGTTTTGCACATGGACATCGATGAGATAATCTCTGGTGGCGGAATGACTTTCCGCAAGGGCTCTTCTGGCGGCGACAAGAAGGATGATAAGGTGAAAACCAAGGCCAAAAAGAAGAAATATGTAACGGGGGCGCACGGCAGTGGTTCGGCCAAACAAAAGGCCAAGTACCGCGAACAGCGCGCCAACAGGCATAAGAAACGGTAAAGGTTGGCGGTAAGATGGCTGGGGTTTCTAGGTTTTTCTAGAAGGCTCAGCCATCTTTGCCAGTGGGCGTTTGTCTAGCTTTCAAGGCGTTTTAGAGACCTTAGAAAACTGGCTTGCTAAGAAAGTTGGTGGTTTTGTAGGGACAAATATAATGGCATTTACCTATTTGCGCCATGCTCTAAGTGTGGTGTTAGGGCTACGAAGATAGGGGTTTGCGTGCTGTGGAGTGGGGCTAGTGCCTTACTTCGAGGGCTTTTTTGTTGCGGGCAATTGTGGTGGGGTGAGGTCGTATTCGCGCAAGAGGCGTTGTGTGCGTTCGGCTTTTGTCTCGCTGTGTTTGCCTTTTCCTATCCATTTAAATAGATAACCAAGGAAACCGAGGATGTTGAAGTTCAGGTCCGAGGGCCGAATCCGCTCAAGCTGATAGTCTACTGAGGAGAGATCTAGTTTGAACTTGATGGGTGGTCTGTAGCCGAACACCACCACTTCTTTCAGCATGCGGTTGGTGAGTATCAGGGGAATGCTGTCTTTGGGTGTGGTTCGGACGGCTTGGATGGTGTCTTTTAGCATCGTGCTGTCGGGCTTTGCCGTTTGGCAAAGGGCTGTGGCAGGGTGCAAGGCCGTGGCGAAAAGGCTAATGGTAAGTAGCAGTTTACGCATAATAGTAGGTTTATAATGATGTCGCAAATATAGTAAATTTATCAATAGGGTTTGCTTGTGGGATGTGTAAAATATGTTATGGCGATGTTGTGTTGGGCAGGGCGTGGGGCAAATTATCGGCTGTAAGCTTGCCGTTTCTTATATTTTTGTGGTAATTTTGCAGAAATTAGGCTGCACTCGGCAAACTGAAAGCCAGCTTTCTTTGCGCTCGTTTGCACTAATTTTGCAGAAATTAGGCTGCACTCGGCAAACTGAAAGCCAGCTTTCTTTGCGCTCGTTTGCACTAATTTTGCAGAAATTAGGCTGCACTCGGCAAACCGAAAGCCAGCTTTCTTTGCGCTCGCTTGCACTAATTTTGCAGAAATTAGGCTGCACTCGGCAAACTGAAAGCCAGCTTTCTTTGCG
>CALIZL010000068.1 GCA_938028745.1 uncultured Prevotella sp. | reverse complement strand
TTTATACTGATTTTTCTGAAAAAGATAAGAAAGAGGGAAAAGTCTAGATGACTTCGAAACATAAAGATGAAAGTTGTCAGAGATTTTGGTGAATATTTCAAGTATTCGCTTCACGATGCACGCATAAATAAAGTTGAGTATAGGCGAGGAAATATGATATTGCATTTTAATTATATTTTTTCGTATGATGAAGGTGCAGAACAAACTCATAAGGCACAAATTGTTTTTGAGCAGACGGACATTGATGATGTTCGGATACTTGTGTTCAACGAGAGGTGGTTAGATGATTTTCATGGCGAATGTATCGATTTAGAAACATACCAAAGTAAGTATAAGAATAGTGAGTTTGAGGTTATTGACGAGAGTTATAACTGGGGTAAGGCTGTACTTCAAGGCTGGCTTTGGACTGGGGATGTGCCAGTATGCTGCATAATGGATATATGTTTTACGGGTAAGATGATATATGTAATTGATGAATAGGGAATTGTATATGAGTAAATACGCGTTAGTGATGGGTTCAAGGCGTGTGGTATGACTGATAGCGAAGATCGTTTGTTGGCGTTTAATGTGATTTATGGCAGTTAGAGAATTGACTTATGTATAGTTTTTGTTTAGATAATAGACACTCGAAAGGGTTTGCGTATATTGATTATTCAGAGGAAAAAGCAATTGGAACTCTTTATCAAAAGCATAATATTCCTTTTATAATAGATTTATGGAATAGATACTATGAGGACCATATATGGGGACTAGAAGAATTGGAAAATGCTCAAAGGGATATGATGGCCTATATGAGTGTTACAGATTATGATATGAATAGTAAAGAAGAAAGAGAGCAAATGTATTTGATTTATAAACTTATTGCTATTGTGTCTTATGCTCTTTTTCATCAAAAAGGTTTGGTGGGAAGTGGAGATTAAGTTTATATATTTGCAATAGGAAGTAGAAGTGTGGTGGCGATTTTAGCAGGTAAGCAAATGAAATATTAAGTAGAAATGAAAAAATACTGTCCATACATCTCTTCTCTCAAAGCTATGTTTCTTCTTGTACCGCTACTCATTTAGGAGCGATTGATGGCTTGGTGAGTTGGTAAGTTTCTGAGTTTTGAGTATTCGGATGTTTCCTAACGATACATTTGTTAGCTATTGGTTCGATATTTCATGCGAAAGCCCCCATAAACACAGAAACTTACCAACGGTATGAACTTAAAGATTAATGCTGTCGGCCTCTTTAACCTCTTCTTCGTCAAACCATTTCGAAAGTTTGTCGTGAGCCTTTGTCTTCACGTCTTCGGGAATGTCGGTCCACACTTTGCGCAGCACATAGAGCAAAACGCCGAGGTCGTCGCCCAAGCCCGCAATGGGAATGGCATCGGGGATAACGTCTAGCGGACTGATAAGGTAGCCAAGTGCGGCCACAATCATTGTCTTGTCTTTCAGCGAAACCGTGTCGCTTTGCAGCGTATAGTACAAAATGAGGGCGGCATACACCAATTTTGCACCTGCGCGCTTTGCTATTTTCGATATTTTCTCGATAAACCCGCTTTGCGTAAACTTATCCTTGTACGACATAAAGTCGGGTAAGTCTGTCTTTGGTTTTTCCATGTTGGCGATTGTTTTTGATTTAAAAAATAGTTAGGGTGTCATGTTAACTTCCTCTTGGCAAGCATTTCGCCGCCTTCGGTCAGCTTTTAAAGTTCAACACATCTTCAATGTAACGTTCAATGCGCTCGTCGGTCATGTTCTTTAAACGATGGCTAATGCGCATCTTCGTGAGTAACTTTACTAGTCCTGCCAGACAAAGCCCAATGGCTAAGGCAACAAAGATGGCCCAATTTCCACCAGGCATGTCCTTTTGTGGAAAGGCTGAAAACACCACAACGGGCAAAACAATCATTACACCCATAATGGTGTATTGCGTGCGTTGCGAACCGGCACTGTCTAGTATGGCCTGTTTGTCTAGCAGGTAATCGTCGATTTCAGTCTTCGTGAGATTGTATTGTTCGGGTTGTGGAAACCCAGGAAATCCGCTCTCGACACGTATCTTACTCGACACGCGCTGTTCGAAATCCATTAGTTCTATGTGCATAATCTATTGGCTGTTAATGATTAAATGGCAACATTTCCTTAAAGCTTACTCAACGAAATCTCGTCTAGCTCACTAAGATATTTGCGCCTAAGTTTATAAAATTCAACCCATTCTTTGGTTTTGAGGTGCTTGCGCACATCGAAATCAAGGTTCCATTTGCCCGCCGACTCTAAGCGCCCCATCATAAATCCTAGGGTGAGGTGCTTCAAAGACACGGCTGGTTGGTAGCGCGCCTGCGTATCTTTCTCATCGCTAGCCACGTATGTAACGAGGTTAGCGTTTTGCATATCGAAGAGCAACTGTTGCACAATGCGCACGGGTATGTTGGTTTCTAATTTCAGTTCTACGGCTGTATAGGCAGGTTTCCCTTCGTCGAAACGCTTGCATATCTTGCCCAATAGCAGCGCGCTAAGCATCATTCGGTAGCGATAGCTTAGGTCGTCCATTTGTCCCAATAAGTCAAAACTTTCCATATTCTGACTTGTATAGCTCAATTCGGCACCAAATAGGCAGATGCTCCACGATATCTGCACCCACAACATGAACAATGGGAGGGCTGCAAACGAACCGTAGATGGCGTTGTACGACGAGAGGAAGATTTGCGAATGTATGTAAAACACCTGCAATATCTGCATGGCGATACCCGAAAGGATGCCTGGAAAGAAGGCGGCCGAGAAGTTCACTTTGGTGTTGGGCATAAAGATGAATAGGCAAACGAACACTGCCGACATCAGCACGTAGGGCATAACGGTGATGACAAGGCGCATCATGGGGCCTAATACCACGTACTCGTTGATGTCTTCTGCAAAGGTGGCCATCACGATAGACACACCCGAAGTTACCACAATGACGATGGGAACAAGGAAGAACATGGCCAAATAGTCGGTTATGGTGCGGAAAAGACTGCGTGGATGCTGCACTTGCCAAATGCTGTTGAAGGCTTTCTCGATGTTGCTGATAAGCATCAGCACGGTGAACAGCATGAATAAAAGACCTATACCGAGAAACACGCCGCCTTTGGTGTGTACAAGATACGAGTTGACAAAGCCGATAATGGTTTCTGCTGCTTGTGGCTGGCTAGACAAAGCATCTCTAAACCACACCTCGATATATTTGGAAAAGCCAAAGCCGCGAGCAATGGCAAACACCACGGCCACGATGGGTACGATGGCCAAAACCGTGCTGTAAGTGAGCGCCGAGGCCAAATCGGTAACGCTACGGGTGGTGAAAAACTTCACCGTAACCACTAAACGTTTCAACACCATGAGGCATACGTAAGCCAATGGCGACACGTCTTCGCGCCGTATCTGCCACATTTCTACCTTAAAAAACGTGATGATGGTGTTTAATGTCTTCTTCATAATGAAAAGCAAAAAAGAAAAAAGAAAGCAGTGGCCCTATAAGCCGGGTTCTGTACTCTAATGCCTCGTGGGGCAAAAAAGTGCCTGCCATTTATCTAGACCGTGGGTCGCCCCAAGGCTCAAGCATTCTACCCTCCATCGTAAACATGTTTCAGACGGACAACCTTCAAACGATGGTATACGCGAACTTGCAGCTCCCAGAAGGTACAACCCGATGATCGCCCATCGGTTGGTGGTCTCTTACACCGCCTTCTCACCCTTACTCCAACGCGCACGCTACAAGGAGGTGCGTGAAGGGGCGGTTATTTTCTTCTACCTTTACCCGTTGTCGCCAACAGCTTCCATTTTCAGAAGTGGGATGTCCTTTGCTGCCCGGACTTTCCTCTCGCATACTAACGATGCCAGCGGCAGAGCCGGGCCACTGCCTTTTAGCTTGCAAATATAGCCAATTTTTTGCGGATTATATGTAAATGTATGGCAGAAAATGTTACAATTCAATAAAAAAGTCGTTTTGTTTAAGCTTTTCGTGGAAATTTGTTGATGAGAGGGAAGGGGAAGGGAACAAAGTGTTGATGAACTAATAGACGAAGAAACGAGCAGAAATGACGTGTTTATGGGCAGGTGTGTTTATTTTATTTGTTGAGTTTTTGAGGTGTTGACGTTTGTGAGTTTTATCGTATTTCTTGTTCAAGTAGATGGTTCATGAACCTGCCAGTTGGGAGAAATTTGATGGATTGAAGACGTTAAACAAAAGGACTTACCAAGTTAGAACCTCGGTACGTTTACGAATGAAAGCGTGCAACACGCTTGAAAATGATGCACATTAAAATCGCAAAATACCCACGTTGCTTTAAGCTTAGGTCATATTCTATCCACCAATATGACACCAACATGCACGTTATCGCCGTCAAAGTGTTATTTTGTGGCAATCTATACACATTGCAAAATCCACCCCAAACATCAACTTCTCATCGACAGAATATCCGCTTTTTTTTGCAGAAAACAAATAAATTAGTATATTTGCGAGCAATTTATAACGTTTAATACAAAACAAGAAAGAATGCTTACACTTAAACTCATCAGTGAGGAAACTGAACGTGTGATTAAGGGGTTGGAGAAAAAACACTTTAAGG
The DNA here is from genome assembly GCA_938028745.1 of uncultured Prevotella sp. Classification (GTDB taxonomy): domain Bacteria; phylum Bacteroidota; class Bacteroidia; order Bacteroidales; family Bacteroidaceae; genus Prevotella. Next base: position 18,429 of record CALIZL010000068.1, on the reverse strand, counting down.
GAGCAAAAGATGCTGTCGAAAAAGTGCTTGAAACCGACAAGCGCAGACGCGATGCTCAGCAGAAACTGGACAAGAATAAACAAGAAGCAAATAGCATGTCGAAACAAATTGGCATGCTGATGAAAGACGGCAAGACACAAGAAGCCGAAGAAGTAAAGGCTAAGGTTGCCGTATATAAGGAGAACGACAAGCTGTTGCAAACGCAGATGGCCGAGGCCGAACAAGAACTTACGACCTTACTTTGCAACATCCCTAACATTCCAGCCGACGAAGTGCCCGAAGGAAAAGACGCTAACGACAATGTTGTGGTGAAAGAAGGCGGTGTTATTCCGCAACTTCCCGAAGATGCCTTGTGCCATTGGGACCTCTGCAAGAAATTTAATCTCATTGATTTCGACCTTGGTGTGAAAATCACTGGCGCCGGTTTCCCTATATATATAGGTAAGATGGCTCGCTTGCAACGTGCCTTAGAGGCTTTCTTTCTTGAAGAGGCACGCAAAAGCGGATACCTCGAAGTGCAACCGCCATTGGTGGTTAACCAGGCGTCGGGCTACGGAACAGGGCAACTTCCCGACAAAGAAGGTCAGATGTACCACGCCGAACAAGACGACCTTTACCTCATCCCCACGGCCGAAGTGCCTGTTACCAACATCTTCCGCGATGTTATTCTCGACGAGAAAGACCTCCCCGTGATGCGTTGTGCCTATTCGGCTTGTTTCCGCAGAGAGGCTGGGTCGTATGGTAAAGATGTTCGTGGACTGAATAGGCTGCACCAATTCGACAAGGTGGAGATTGTACGCATCGACAAGCCTGAACACTCGCACGAGTCGCACAAGAAGATGTTGGAGCATGTTGAGGGACTGCTGAAAAAGCTTGAACTGCCCTATCACATCCTGTTATTGTGCGGAGGCGACATGAGTTTCACTTCTTCTATCTGCTACGACTTCGAAGTTTGGAGTGCAGCACAAAAGCGTTGGTTGGAGGTTTCGTCGGTGTCTAACTTTGAAAGCTATCAGGCCAACCGCTTGAAATGTAGGTATAGGCGCGCCGAAGACAAGAAAATAGAACTTTGCCACACACTCAATGGCTCGGCACTTGCCCTTCCACGCATCGTGGCTGCCATCATCGAGAACAATCAAACGCCCGAAGGTATCCGCGTTCCGAGGGTGTTGGTGCCCTATTGCGGGTTTGAAATGCTCGACGACAAGAACTTCTAGTTGCCTTGACCATGGCCATTAGCATGGCCGATAATGGACTTAAACGCAACAAGACAATATCATTAAGGCGCACAAAAGCGCAAAACAAAAACATTAGAAATGCACTGGGCGGTGTTCGCCTTATTAAAAAGAGCGGACACCGCATCAGGGCTTTTAAACCAAAACACAACCTGCGACTTGTATATTAACATAAACAATCAACATCAATTGCAAGGCCATGAATAAGATTATTAGAAAAGAACAGTTCTCCGAAAAGGTGTATCGTTTCGACATCGAGGCTCCACTGATTGCCAAAAGTAGAAAGGCCGGAAACTTTGTTATCGTAAGGGTGGGCGACAAAGGCGAGCGTATGCCGCTAACCATTGCCGATGCCGACACAACGAAAGGTACAATCACACTCGTGGTGCAAAAGGTTGGCCTCTCGTCTATTAAGCTGTGCAACCTCAACGAGGGCGAGTATGTTACCGATGTGGTTGGTCCGCTGGGCAATCCCACGCATATCGAGAACTTTGGAACGGTTATCTGCGCAGGCGGTGGCGTGGGTGTGGCACCCATGTTGCCCATCATTCGTGCACTGAAAGCTGCGGGGAACCGCGTTCTGTCCGTATTGGCAGGACGTTCGAAAGACCTTATTATATTAGAAGATGAGGTAAGGCAGAGTTCAGACGAAGTGATTATTATGACCGACGACGGTTCGTATGGCGAGCAAGGTGTTGTAACCGTGGGCATGGAAAAGTTCATTAATGCCGAACATATTGACCGCGCTTTCGCCATCGGGCCTGCCATCATGATGAAATTCTGTTGTCTTCTCACCCAAAAATACAACATTCCCACAGACGTTTCGCTTAACACCATCATGGTAGATGGTACGGGAATGTGTGGCGCATGTAGGCTCACCATTGGCGGAAAGACCAAGTTTGTTTGCATAGATGGCCCAGAATTTGATGGGGCTTTGGTTGATTGGGACGAGATGTTCAAGCGAATGGGCACATTCAAGAAAGCCGAGAGCGAAGAGTTGCGACGTTATAACGACCATATCGAACAGGTGGAAGAGCGAGTTGCGCAAACTGTTTCGGACATCACAATGGACGTGGAGCCAACCACAGAGGGCATAGACGTGCTGACAGATCGCAATGCCGAATGGCGAAAAGAGTTGCGTGCAAGCATGAAACCCAAAGAAAGGACGGGCATTCACCGCGTGGAAATGCCCGAACTAGACCCCGTTTACCGCGCCACTTCGCGAGTAGAGGAAGTAAATAAAGGACTAACGAAAGAGCTGGCCTTGGTGGAGGCTAAGCGTTGCCTCGACTGCGCCAAGCCTACTTGCATGGAAGGTTGTCCCGTTAGCATCAATATCCCCTCGTTTATTAAGAACATTGAGCGTGGCCAGTTTCTTGCTGCGGCTAAGGTGCTTAAAGATACATCGGCCCTACCTGCCGTTTGCGGTCGTGTTTGTCCGCAAGAAAAGCAGTGCGAGAGCCGTTGTGTGCACCTAAAAATGAACGAACCCGCGGTGGCTATCGGTTATTTGGAACGCTTTGCTGCTGATTACGAACGCGAAAGCGGCAATATCTCCGTACCCGAATTGGCACCAGCCAACGGTATAAAGATTGCAGTCGTTGGGTCTGGACCTGCTGGTTTGAGTTTCGCTGGCGATATGGCCAAGTTCGGTTATGATGTTACCGTGTTCGAGGCCTTACACGAAGTGGGGGGCGTTTTGAAGTATGGCATACCTGAGTTTAGACTTCCCAATAAGATTGTAGACGTGGAAATAGACAATCTTAAAAAGATGGGGGTGAAGTTTATCACCGACTGCATCGTTGGAAAGACCATCTCCGTAGACGATTTGGAAGAGCAAGGATACAAGGGTATCTTTGTTGGTTCGGGTGCTGGACTACCTAATTTTATGGGCATACCCGGCGAAAACGCCATCAATATCATGTCGTCTAACGAATATCTTACACGTGTTAACCTCATGGATGCTGCCAATCCCAACACCGATACGCCCATTAACCTGGGCAAACGTGTAATGGTTGTGGGCGGAGGTAACACCGCGATGGACTCGTGTCGCACGGCCAAACGCCTTGGAGCTGAGGTTACGCTGGTTTACAGGCGGTCGGAGGCGGAGATGCCAGCTCGACTTGAAGAGGTGAAACACGCTAAAGAAGAGGGTATCGACTTCCTAACGTTGCACAATCCGCTTGAATATCTAGCCGATGAGCAGGGTGCTGTTAAGGCTGCTGTGCTGCAAGTGATGGAGTTGGGAGAGCCTGACGCTAGCGGAAGACGTAGTCCGCAACCCATCGAGGGCGTTACGAAGACGCTCGATGTAGACCAAGTAATTGTTGCAGTGGGTGTATCGCCCAACCCGCTTGTGCCTAATTCCATCCGCGGACTTGAATTGGGACGCAAGAATACCATTGTGGTGAATGAAGGTATGCAATCTAGTCGCCCAGAAATTTATGCTGGTGGCGACATCGTTCGCGGTGGTGCAACGGTTATTTTGGCTATGGGCGACGGTAGAAAGGCTGCCGCCAGCATGCACAAGCAGTTGTCTGAAGAATTGCAACCTGCACTTTAAGCGTGCACCGTAATTATTACATGGCGATATAATACACCAAGTATTGTCTATACACTCCATTTTATTTAAAGTTGCCTTTTCGGATTGAAACCATCCGAAAAGGCAACTTTTTATTTTAGGGAGGTTCTAAAAATACACTCAAGAATGAACTTATAGTCAAACAGAATTGCTTTTGAAAAATAGTTGTCAGAAGAACGCAAGACGTGCGTAGCATGGCATCAATAAATCCTTACGCAGAGGAAAAGGAGCACTTTTTGTTTGCTTACGATGCACCTATGGTTTTCCAAATCCATTTCTGTTTGACTAATAAAAGAAGAAAAGGCATAAGCATGGAACTTTTATAACATGCCTTAACCTTGCAAGGAAGGTAAGGCCAATCTGTGCTATTCAGCCTATTTCTTGGAAGATGGTGTTGGTTTGTTGGGTTGAATGTTTGCCTTCCTCTAAGTCTTGGCCGATATGGAGAAACGTGAGTTTGTGATAGAAATAGCATCGTTCTTGCAAAACGTATAGGATTAACATCATTCAATATGCGATTTACCATTGGTCAACTTATTAAACCCCAATCGGGCGTTAGACCGCTTACCTGTTGTTTTAGGTTGTTCCCATCGCTTCCTGTTCATCTTTCGTTTGCTTGTCGGCATCTTACCTGTCTTATTCTCTTGACGTATCCCGCTACGTCTTCAAGAATAGGGCAGACAATATGCTCAACAATACACAAAATCTGCACAGGCTCTAACAACCGATTTGGGTTAAAACAGAGAGGGATGAAAGGGTGAATGTGCGAGAAAGTGAAAGGCTGAAATAGTTAAAAGATTGCTGCATCTTTCACGCTTGCTTGTTGTAGTGATGGGCTAATCCCATTTAGTTTCTTTGATGTTCCCTTACATTTTATGTCTGAAATACCTGTATTTATGTCAAAACACGAGGGTGTAAGCAGTCAACTCGACCACTCATAAATCTGTAAACTTGTCCCCTTGTCTCCTTTTTAACTTGTTAGATGGTCAACTCGTCCACTTGTCAACTCAATCTTTGTCCACTTTTCAGTAAGGATTTTAACATTATGGCTACCCTCGTAGTTCACCAAATGTCCACCCGGTCGCAAAAAAACGATTCTCGCGAGGGTTAGTTTTGGTGCAAAATAGGGTTAGTTGTGAATGCTGTCAAAATGAATGTACATTGCATAAAACCGCAATTTGCACCAGTTTCGGGGCTATTTGCAGCAGAATAAAGTGCGTTTTGCCGCAAAATGGAGTGCGTTTTGGTGCTAAATGCAGTGCAATTTGGTGCTAAACGCAGTACATTTTGGTGCTAAACGCAGTGCATTTTGGTGCTAAATGCAAGCCAAAATGCTGCTAAATGCGAGACGATGTGCATGAAAATACACTGTAAAGGCATCGTAAAACCGTTTCGAAACCATTAAAACATGGCTTAAAAGGGGCAAAATACCCATTAAAAAGTTAAGTTTTCGAGGCCAAAAGCAGGTATTTCGGCTTGAAAAAAATCGACTTGGCAACCAAACTAGAAAGGCTAAATGGTGCAAAACGCAGGTTGTCTTCTTAAAAACAGACAAATCAATAGGGGCGAAAGGCTGGCAAAAGTGGTGATTTTCCTGTTTTTCGACCTCGATTTTCGCTAGAATGGGATTGCGAATAGGGTGTGTTGTGTCTGATAAAAAGAAAAAATTTACGTTTCTGGGCTGATGTGTTTGAGTGCTTTTGGGTTTGCGACGTTTTGGAGTTGTGGCTCTATGGGTTTGTAATCCCATATTATTTTGTTTATCCGAACTTGTGATGGTGGAAAGATGTCCTAAGGTTTTATTTGTTGTTCGTTCGTCAGAGATAGGCACATTCTTTTGTTGAGCTGGTCTTATTCTGAGCCAGGAGAAGTTGGTTTGATAAGTAGAATGTTCATTAAATCCAAATTGGACATGAGAGCCTGTGCAATTTTTTGTATTGTTGGGTTTAATGCCCGTCTTATTCTTGAATGCCTAGCGAGCAATGTCAAGCGGATGTGAAAGGCCAGATGCCGACAAACAAACGAAAGATGGACAGGAAGCAATTGAAACGACTGATAGGCGAGCTGAAATGAATTTGGAAAGCTATAGGTTCATCGTAAACTAACAAAATGTGCTCTCTTTCCTCTACGTACGGGTGTATTTTGCCATGCTACACACATTTTACACTCTTCGAGCAACTATTTTCCCAAAGCAACACAGTTTACTATATAAAGATAAGCTAAGCGGTGAATGCCCGATTGGGGTTCACTTTTTCTGCTGGAAATTGTTGAAGATTATATAGTCAGGTATGAATTGGCTAAACGTCATTGGGCGTTTTCGTGGTGATGATGGTATCTTCATATTAGCTGTGAGGACCGCGGATAATGTTTTGCAGAAAAGAAACCGTTACAAATAACTGTTCTTTTACAAGTAGTTGAGGTGGCTTCTAGGTACGCGCCGTTGTGGCTTACGCTATTGTCCGCTTCAATTTTCTTATGCAAGTCGATTATAATCCCTTGTTGTTTAGTGCGTTGTGGCTATATTTTACGTTTATCACATCTTTATATATGTGTCTTTGTTGGCATTTCACTCTTGGGCTTATTTCTTAGTATGTTATTTATTCTCTTGTTAACCAGTATTTTATTGTTCATTTTTTCTGTTATATTATCTCCTTTTTTATATCTTATTCATTTTAACATGTTTTACAACAGAAATACCGAATAATTTACATTATTTTCTTGATTTTCTTTTGGGTGTTTCTTTTTTTTTGTAATTTTGCATCAGAAATAGTAAACGGGCATGTTCGTTTAAATTAAATTTATTACCATGATTGACATGCCAATCGTGTTATATTTTATATTTAATATTAAGGAAATATGAAAATGAGAAGGTGTATCTTGTCTATTGTAGCCGTAGCATTTGTCTCGGTTATGAGTGCCTCTGCTCAGTCTGAAAACCAAGGGTCTGCAGTGGCGGATGCGCAAAGAGCCGTAACCGACGCCCAAAAGGCCAAGAGCGACGCTGCAAGAGCAGCCGCAGAAGCAGCAAAACAAAGAGCCGAAGCAGCAAAAGCTAAAGTGATAGCAGCTAAGGCTAAAGTGGAAGCAGAGAAAGCGAGAATGGACTCTGAAAAAGCTAAGGCTGAGTCGGAGCAGGCACGTGCTGATGCAGAAGCTGCTGAGGCTGAGGCCCAGAAGGCCGTAGAAGCCGCCAACCAAGCAAAGGCCGAAACGGAAAAGGCTATTGCTAACGCAAATGCTTGTAAGGCAACGGCGCTTAAAGCTCGTACAGAAGCTGCAAAAGCAAAGGAAATGACGGCCAAGGTGGCAGCAGATGCTGCTAAGGCTAAGGCCGAGGTTGACAAGGCTAAGGCAGAGCTGGCTAAGGCCGGTGCCGATGCTGCTGCTGCAATCGAAACAGCTAACGCTGCTATTGAAAAAGCAAAGTCTACAAATTAAAGGTCTTAAATCTTTAAAAACGCAACGGTAGGATAACATTTCCAGTTGTGAGATGAGACGTCAGGGCCATTTGGAGTCGTGACTTTCAGGTGGCCCTGGCCTATCTTCAAAATGACGTTAATAATCTAAATGACGACGAAGAACTATTCGTTTTGTTATGTAGCTAATATCTTACGTTTATAATTCTTCTTTTGTTGTTTGCCTTGTCTTATGGCAGGGTTGACAGTATGGAATATTGCTGCTGACGAAATAATGAACTTCCTGCTTAATTTTGCAAGGAGAATTGGAGTGAAGTGCCTTGATAATAGAATGTGCACAGTCCTGTCATTAGTCGACAGTCTGTTATTAAATTAATGGTGATCAAATAATTATGAGTATGACTAAAAAGTGGCTGGCGTTTGTTTTCTGTGCTATGATTAGTCTTCCTGTCTTCTCGCAGGACTATTTTTCGTATAATGACGATTTACAGGTGATTGCAACCTTACTTACAAGCAGTCCTGACGCAGCTAAGAGTAGCGCGGAGAAATTCGCAAGTAAACATAAAGAAGACGGAGCCTTGTTGGCTAGTCTCGGTACGCTTTACCTTAGAGCTGGACAAGTGGATGAAGCCACCCATTATTTTTATCTAGCCCAAAGGTGTAGGCGTATTACAACAAAAGCCTTAAATCTAGGCGGAGATATTGCAAAGGCGAGAAATAGGCCTGACTCCGCACAATTTTATTATAGAAGGGCTATGTATTTTGACCGTAAAGACCCGGAAGCGTATTATAAGTTGGCCGAGTTGTTGAAGGCGAAAGAAATCAACAAGTCCATAGAAACGCTTCATGCTTTGAAAAGAAACCGGCCTGACCTAAATGTACAGAGGATGATGGCCGAAGTGTATTATACTGCAAACGACCTTACAAATGCTATTGCAGCCTATAAGAGTATAGGTATCGATTCTTTGAACGATAAGGAATTAATGCAGTATTCCCTAAGCTTGTATATAAAGAAAGATTACACGCAATCCTTAGATCTTGCTACATTGGGGCATAAACGGGCATCAAAAGACCCTGTGTTTAATAGGTTGCTCCTGTACAACAATACCGAACTGCAACATTTCGATACTGCTATCAGTAATGCTAACGACTTGTTCAACAATAGCAAGGATACTAAACCTCAATACCAAGACTATATATACTATGGTTATGCGTTGAGCGGACTAGGAAGAACGCAGGAAGCGATACAGCAATTTAATGTAGCTCTCCAAAAGAATGGAAATATTCCGGGAATCCACAAGCAGATTTCTGATGCATATAGCCGAATACATGATTATGATAATGCCATCAAGTATTATGAGCAGTATGTTTCTAACTTGAAAGACACTACCGATAATCGTGCATACGAAATATTCCAGTTGGGCAGGCTCTATTGGAGAAAGGGTACTTATGTCAAAGAGAATGAGAAAAGAACCGAGGAACAAACCAAGGCTATTGAACATGCCGCTGATTTGTTTGGACAAGTGGCAACGCTACGACCAAACAGCTATCTCGGATTTTATTGGCAGGGGAATGCAAATGCCATGCTCGACCCGGAATACGCAAAGGGATTGGCTAAACCTTATTTCTCGAAGGCTGCGGAACTACTCGAAAAGAGTGGGAGCAACAAGGAACATCTTATCGAATGTTATAAACAACTCGCTTATTATTATTATATAAAGAAAGAAATGAATTCTTCTGTTGAATACGCAGAGAAAGTTTTGGCATTGGACCCCGAAGATGATTTTGCTAAGCAGATGGTGGCAACAAAAGGAAAGTAATTTGACAATGCACAGTTGACAACTATATGTTATGATGAATATGAAAGGATATAAACTGATACTTGCACTGACAGTCCAGCTCTTCGTTGGAGTGACAGGAGCCTGGGGTCAGGGCAATCAACTATATTACAACAAGGTGGATACCATGGAACTTCAAAACCGATTCAATTTGAAAACGGATGCGGTTGGATGGTTGACCTTGACGCCAAACTTGGGCCTCGAGTTTTCCTTAGGGAACAAAAACTGGAACCAATGGACTGTTGGCGTCTATGGACGTGCGAATTGGGATGTTAACACTCGTACGAAATCGTATTATGTGTACGACATTTTTGGAGCTCGCGCCGAAGTACGTAAGTATTGGCACGCTAAAATGCCTAAACGGGCTTACTATATAGGCTTGTATGGGGGGGCAAACTCTTTTGACATCAAGTTCAGCGATATTGGTAAGAAAGGAAACTCATTCGTTGGTGGATTGATGTTTGGAATGGTCACACAGGTTTATGGATATACTAATGGAGCAAGCCTAGACTTGGAATTGGGATTTAGCCCAGGTGTTGTCTTTGCTGACATGCATGATTACACGCGACTTTATAAAGACGGTAAGTATTACTATTCACGTACGACAAAAGATACAGGCTACAAACTGACTTTTAATCCTTGGGTTTATGCTGCCTCCGTAGATGCAATTCATGTTTCTTTCGTATACCACTTTGGTACAAAGCTGGCAAACAGGTATAAGAACCGAAACTTGATAGACAATGATTATCGATTGGCGGTTGAGAAAGAAAAGATCAGAAGAGACAGCGTACATACAGTACAAGCAAAGGAGAAACGTATAAAGATGGATTCGCTTGCTAAGGCTGATTATGAGCGTAGATTTGAAGAGCAACGCCTTGAAATAGAAAGAGCTTATACGCAGGATTCTATTAGACAGGAGAATAAGGCTTTGAAAGAAAAGCAGGCTATTGAACGTGAAGAAGCAAAACAACGGGCAGATTCTCTGAAAGAAGCCGCAAGAATTAAGGCATTGGAAGATAAGGCTAATGCTAAGATTACTGCCGATTCGCTTAAATATGCGGAGAAAGCTAGGCAGCTTGAAGAAAAAGAAAATGCAAAACGAACTGCAGATTCCTTGAAGTATGCTGCACAAGAGCATGCACGTGAACTAAAAGAGCAGAAAGCCATGGAACGTGCAAATGCTAAACGTACTGCAGACTCCATTAAGGTCGCTCAAAAAATGGAAAAACAACAGACCGAAGCAGATAAGAAAAAGTCTGATGTTTCTACTCCGCAAGAAAATGTAGACACTTCGCAAACGCGAAAGGTAGAAGATACAGCTCTGCCTAAGGAGGAGAAAGAGGGGCAACCTAAGGAAAGTCCTGATGATAGTTCAAAGGACGATAATGGCCAGAGTACAGGAAAACCTGTAACGGATCAGAAACGTACCGAGGAGAAAGGGCCTGAAACGAAAGAAAATAAAGAAACCCATGAATCACCAGAAGCTAAGCCTTCTGGTGAGAATGGGAAATCAGAAGATGGCTCTGAGAAATCCGAAGACAAAGAGAAATCCGAATCTGGCTTAGTGAGACATGTTGGTGATGCCAAAGAATTGGACGATGAAGATGGCGTGCTTAGAAACGCATGCACATTCTCTGATGCAGACATGTTGGAGAACGCGGTTTCTTTTGGATACAGTTCCAATATTGGAGTGTTGTATCTTAAGCAGATAGATAAACAAACTCAATATGCTTTTGGGGATGGTTTCTCACAGAAAATTGACTAATAAGGAATAATTATGAAAATGGTAACTAAAAAAATAGGACTACTTCTGTTCTTGCTTGTAGGATCGTTCGTCCAAATGCAAGCCCAAACCTTTGCCGTCAACTCTAACCTTTTGTTGCTATCCACGCAAACATATAATTTGGGTGCAGAGATAACCGTAGGTGATCATACTACACTAGGATTAAGTGTTTTTGGCAATAATAAGCCATACTTCCACAAGGATATGAGGACAATAGGGGTGCAACCTGAATTCAAGTATTATTTCGGTGGTCGCCCAATGTATCACCATTATGTGGGTATAGGCCTTTTAGCGGCTGACTATTCTATAAAATGGGGTAATAGGAAGTATGATGGAACTGCTTGGGGAGGCGGAATGACCTTTGGATATGTCGTTTCATTGTCTAAAAGATGGAACCTTGACTTTCATGGGGGAGTTGGAGCGATATTTTCCCACCATAGAGAATTTATGGCTAATGGAGATGATTTGTTGTTAGACGACAATTCTCAGGCCAAGGACGGTTTTTGGGAGTATCGCATCTTGCCTACCAAAATAGGCATAACCTTATCGTATACAATTTGGTAAACAATAGGAGGAAATATAATGAAACTAGAGAAGATTTTTATCTTGCTACTGTTTTTGGGGTTGTTTACTTTGAAAATGTCTGCCCAAGCTATTCATATAACTGGTAGTGTATCAAAATCTATGAAAGAAACGAATGGGCAAGTTTCTGGTAAGATGCCTTTGTCGGTGCCGATTTATATCTTCGACAATAAGGCTGAAGCACGAAAGCAGGCTCAGTTGTACAATTCACAGAATGGTATGTCAGGAAGTATCGTGAAAATTAAGAGTAATGATGTTGTTATTCCCGACTACGAAGGGCATTTCGAAGCCGACATTTCCGTCGGTGGTGCAATGCTGTTGATAAACGAAGGCGCGCTCAAGATGGTCGATGTCGTTGGGGGAAAACTCAATTATGACATTGTTTTCGCACCATCTAGGACAGATGGTATTCTCATTAAGAACGTTAATGTGTTTGCTAAGAAGCAAGGCGTTGACTTCAAGGAGGTTCCGCCAGTAGATGATGGTGAGAATATGCGTTGGACAGTGGGCATTTCTCTACCTGCATGGTATACCACTAAGCATTCTAGGTTGATATTTCAGCCTGTTGCCGTTAATACCGCAACGGGGGATACCATCCAATATCTTGAACCGCTTGTCTTTGAAGGCGATAAGTATCACCAGAATCAGATAAAACGTAAGAGTTTTGGTTACGAGAGAAACGACTCTCTTCACGCATATTATGTTCCTGACAATGTGATGACAAATGCCCCATTTAGTTTTAGCTGGGATATAACATACCCTAAACCAGACATAGACAAAACCTATAAATGGAAAGCTAAGCTGAGTTTGGAAGATTACACTCATGTGTATTTTAATGACAACAAGGAGGGAACAAACAATGTTAGACGACCTTGGAAGATGCTTGACTTAGGAGCATCTGCAAAGCATATAGACTTAGACCCACGTTTCTTCGAGACGGTGAGGGCACGTCTATTAGAGGTTCCTCGAGATTTGCAAGTAACCTTTGTGGTTGGTAAAGATGAATTGACCACTGACGAAGAAAACCAGAAAACATTGGATTTCCTTATTGAAGAGCTTCGTTCTTATGGAACTTCTTTGATGAATATCTCTGTGCAGGGTACAGCATCTCCCGAAGGCGGGCTTTCGTTGAACATAGAATTGGCTAAGAAAAGGGCACGCAAAATCCTATCAATGGTTGGTAGCCATATTCGTAGTGCTAGTTTGACGGTTAAAGAACCTTTGGTTTATACCTGGGATGATGTAGCTGACTCATTGGTGCAGAGAGGTCAGGCTTCGGAAGCGGAAGAATTGCGTAAGTATGCTAAGTCGAAGGACTATGCAGGCATAAAGCGTATGACGACGAGTAATCCTGCAATAGAGGAGATAATGCAGAACCAACGTTTGATGCGCAGTACATATACTTTGCGTAGAAATAAGATAATGGAGCCCAAAGAAGCTGTCTGGGCATATTATAATGACAACAGATACAGGCCAGGCGGAGAGGAGTATTTTTCTAATGGTGACTACTACAACCTCTTTACGCAGATCACAGACTCGGTAGAACTCCGTAAGTTGACCCATCGTGCCTATAAGGAGAATATGTCGAGAAAAACAGCGAAGTTTAGTGCGTTTGCCGCTTACTTAGCTAACCGTATTGCTATAGAACTGTTAGAACAGGATTCTGTAAACCTTTCTGTTTTAGAGCCATTCGTAGACATGTCCTCTGGGGTTGAGGTGCAAAGGCCTGTTGCTTTTGAAAGTTCCTATATGTACACGGTAAACTTTAAGGAGGTTGTTGCCAATCAGGCACTGATGTTCCTGAAGTCGAGGAAACTGAGCCATTCTGCACACCTGGCAAATAAACTGCCAGACACGCAGAAGTTCCACGACCTAAAGATGTTTATAGATCTCGAATCCCTATTCTTTAAGCAGAATAAAACTCCGGAAGAGGAACAACGGGCATCGAATGCTTTGAACTTTGTGATGAACCAGAGCCCCCTCAATAGAGCTATACTAAGTGTGGAACTGGCACCTGAATTGGGTTTAAGTTATGAAACACTCAATCCTTTGGTTGATTCCTTGCCAGATAATCTGGTTAAGAAGTGGTATCTGAAAGGAGTGATAGCCGCGAATAATCCAGACATCGAACAAGAAAACGATTTTATGAACCTTATAAAGGAATTTGGAACTGAGGCTGCGGTAAAGATGCAAACCAATGATACGCCTAAGTTCCTGGCTTATTTCCAACATTGTTTTGATTTGGATCCTTCATTCTATGAGCGCTTCTTCAAGACTGATGGTAACATCACGGATGAAATACGTAAGAGATATCCGTATGTTGAAAGTAAAAAAGACCTGTATAGGGAAAAGTTTAACATGATGATGGTGAAGCCTGCTCCACAAGAAACGGCTTCTGAATGATAGAGTATGAATGTGATTTTAAGAAGATATACAATGAAAAAGAGAGTCCTTGTTGCAATGCTTGCAGGGCTACTCCCACTGTGTGCCAGCGCGGGGGTTAGTTCTCAACCTTTCAACAAACGTTTCTATATTTCTGATCCTGATACCATAGCAAAGCAAGACACCGCGAAGATGGATCTGGAAGACTTGGAAAACATGTTACCCGACTCGGTCTTGGAAACCAAACAAGATACTGTAATGGGGATTCCAAGGCCTAAAGGTTACAATGGTCTTCGTTTTGTCTTAGACAAAAGACACCGTTATGCTGGCGACCAATTTGTTGATAGCGGTTTCTTTAGTCATACCTATGTGATGCTTGGTGGTGGCGCGTCTGCATTTTTACCTAATGGTAGGTTTAGCTACACTCCCATAGCTAATCTTCATATAGGTGTCGCAAAAGAGCTCAGCCCAATGAGCACTATTCGGTTGTATGCTGAAAAATCATGGGGCTTCACTAAGGCTGCACTGGGTTTTTCGTCAACAACGACCTATAGCACTTGGGGAGGTGGAATTGACTACTTGTTTAACTTTAGTAATTACCTTATGGGTAACAGGCCCGATAGACGCTTGAACGTGCTAGGTACAATTGGTGTCGGAGTGCAGACAGCAAGATTGAATGCAACTGAAAATACTTTCGTGCCTTATTATGCTGAAAACTCGGCTTTGTCGTATAATGCTCGGTTTGGTATGCAGTTCAAGATCATGACTAGTCCCCATGCGTCGTTGGCTTTTGAGCCTTATCTGAGATTGGCTACACGTACACACGATCTTGTGAAGGGCTCTGAATTTGAGAGTCTTGACCTGGCATACGGAATAAACATGTCGTATATATGGTACTTATGGCCAAATCTTTCCAGTGAGAGAGATAAAGGCAGTTTCCTAAGACGTTTCAATGACAACGAACGTTTCTTCCGTGAAGAATACATGAAGAAGCCCTGGCGTAATCCGTTCTTCTTTGAGTATAACATAGGCGCTGCATTTCATAATCGTACAAACCTGTCACTCATGAATACGATGGGTTGGAGTAGTAATGTGTATATGGGATGGTGGCTATCCTCTGCTATTGGTCTTCGGGCAGGTTTCCATGTCTCAAATGCAGATTGGGCAGACAGACCTGTACGTGGAGACATAAAGACGAGGAGTATGATTGGTTCTCGTGGTGTCGTATTGGACATGCTGTTCAATCCCCTAGGTTTTAAACGTGGGTATGACTGGGATAGTAATGTTGGATTCAATTTGTTCGCTGGCTACGAGTATGGCCAGCAGAAATTGGCAAACGAGTGGCACTATGGCTCGTATAGTGGAAACTATGTGGGCTATCGTACAGGTGCACAAGTTTGGCTGAAGCTATGTAATGATCTTAGGCTGAATGTCGAGCCTTCCTATTCTTTCATGGAATTGTATAACGCAGTTAACGAGCGTAAGCAATATGATGAAATAGGCCTCAAGCTGGGATTGGCTGTGCTCTTCCGCGACAAAGCTCATCGGGAAAAACTTCTCATTCCTGTTGATAGTGTGCCTGCTTCAATGCGAATGTCGCCTAACCGCGGATTCTTTATTGGTATGGGGTTCGGCTGGAATACAATGGTTAGAGCATGGAGATATACAGGAGGTGACGATCTGGCATTAAAGAACGCTGAGTTCTTTGCTGGATATAATTTCGACCCGTTCCATGGCTTCCGTCTTAGTGCTGAATATTTGGGTGACAGAATACACGCCTTAAACGAGCTCGGCAACGGTTTGAATAACGAGAACCTACAGAATATGATGCTTTCACTTGACTATCAGTTTAACATTATGAATGCGTTTGCTGGATATAATCCATATCGTCGGTGGAACGTTTATTTGTATGGTGGTCCTACTTGGGCACGAGGTGATGCCAGGCAGTTGGCATTCAACTTCGGTGGAATGTTGACATACAGCCTGACAAGTAGCTTGGCTCTGTTTTATAACCATACGGTCTACAGAATGCCCAAAAACCGTTATGAGACAAATCAGATATATGGTAATGATGGTACATATGTTAATAGTCTCAATGTTGGAGTCTTATATACCATCAATCAGCCTATCCGTGATGTCCTTCTTGGTATTAGTCAACTCACCAAGTCAGACTACTCTCGGCAGCCTCTAACATTTGAGTATAGTGTAGGACCTTCATGGTACGACAACCTACCAATCTCAAAAGGAAGTTCACTCGGTTATACAGCCAACACCTACTTGGGGCTGTGGTTAAATTCTGCGATAGGATTGAGAGGTGGTGTCCATATAAGTAATGCTGATTGGTCTCATGATCTTAATGAATTACGGAAGAACCAGTTGGGCTTATTAGCGGGAACGGTTGATTTGATGTTCAATCCCCTAGGAATTAGGGGTAAGTACGATTGGAATGTGCCGTTTGGTTTTAATCTATTCATGGGAACAGGACTTGGAAAGATACGTTTTGTGACCAGTAGAAAGACTGCATACGAAACGAAATTCCATGAATTTAGAATGGGTGCACAGTTGTGGATGAAGATGACGGACGATCTTCGTTTCAACATTGAACCAACATTTTCTAGGATGAGAGGCTTTGAACATGGACGGGTCGCTAAGCATGTTGATGAATTGGCGTTAAAGTTTGGCGTGTCTATGAACTTGGGTGAAAAGACCGATAAGAATAGGCCAATTGAACTTGATAGCGCTACTCAGGCTCGTGTACGTTCACCATATGGCTTCTTCTTGGGAGCTGGTTTTGGCTGGAACACAACAGTCCACACTTGGCGGCATACTGGGAAAGGCTTTGATCTCTTGAAGAATGGACTATTCTTTGCGGGATATAACTTTAACGAGTATCATGGAATGCGTTTGAGTGGTGAATATCTCTACGATTATGTTTGGAATGATTTTAATGGACCAGGCATCTACGAGAAACAGGAGTTTACAAATACGATGTTGTCGCTCAATTACCAATTCAATATTCTCAATGCTGTTGCAGGTGTAAGGCCTGGTCGTAGATGGGAGGCTTCTTTATATTTGGGTCCTAATCTTGCTTTGGGAGAGAAGGGAACAGATTTGGGATGGAACTTTGGCGGAATCCTATCGTACCAGTTAACAAAAGAGTTCTCCGTTTTCTACAGCCATACTGTTTATCGCATGGAGAAGAATCGATATAAGACGGCACAGGTATATCGTACTCCTGGAACTTATGTCAACAGTTTAAATGTTGGTATCATATATAATATGAGTGGTTCTTTGGGAGATGGGATAGGCTCGTTCGCATGTGATTACAAACATCATCCCGTAATATTCGAATATAATGTCGGTCCGTCCTGGTTTAACAACCTTGAGGTGTCTAGGGCTAGTTCGCTGGGATTTACAGCTAATGCTAACCTTGGCTGGTGGCTCAATTCTGCATTAGGTCTACGTGGTGGTATTCATGTAAGTAATGCTGATTGGACGAACGATGTTTCTGGTGAACAAAGATATCTGTTGAGATTCTATGCAGGAACCTTGGACTTGATGTTCAATCCATTCGGTTTCGAAAAGAACTATGACTGGAACTCGACAGCTGGTCTTAACCTATTTGCTGGAGCAGGAACTGGTAACATAAGGTTCGTAACAGGCCAATCAACAACTCATGAGAGCAGGTTTAACGAGTGGCGTTTAGGAACCCAGGTTTGGTTACGTTTAGCCGACAATTTACGATTTAACATCGAACCAACGTATTCGTTACTTAGAGGTTTCGAGAAGGTGCAATCCGTTGCAAAGACTGATGAATTATCCTTAAAATTTGGCTTGTCACTATTGTTAGGTAAAAATCTTGCTAATAAAGAAGGTGTTTCTTCATCGGATGCTTCGCAGATTGATTATAACCCAGCCAATGGATTCTATGTTGCTGCTGGTGGTGGATGGAATACCACTATACACACATGGAGAACCCGTGGGCAAGAATCACCATTCTTTAAAAATGCTTTGGTTTTCTTGGGCTATAAGTTTGGTGGTTACCACGGTGTACGTGTCAGTGCCGAAATTATGCAAGATAAGGTGTGGGAGAAGTCAGGAGCCATGCTAGAAAAGAAAGAATTTGAGAATAAACTATTCTCCTTGGATTACAACTTCCATCTCTTGAATGCCATTGCAGGAATAAATCCTGCAAGACGATATGATGTTTCGTTGTACCTAGGTCCGTCTTACGTACTAAGTAAGGCTGGAAATGGATTGGCATGGAACCTTGGTGGAATAGTATCTTATAATGTAAGTTCTAAGATGGCATTATTCTATAGCCATACTATCTATCGTATGGATAAGAAACATTATCAAAGTTCTCAGATTTACACTAAGCCGGGTGCTATTGTAAACAGTCTCAATGTAGGCCTTCAGTACAAGTTCTGACAAAAGTTTAAGGCAACACATTAATTTAATTGCTCAATATTCTATCAAGGAAGGGGGTGTGTTTTTTAATAACACATCCTCTTTTTATTTAGTTATCCCTTTAAATGAGACCGTCTTGACTTTTAATATTGAAGTCATCTAGACTTTTCCCTCTTTCTTATCTTTTTCAGAAAAATCAGTA
>CALIZL010000067.1 GCA_938028745.1 uncultured Prevotella sp. | reverse complement strand
GCATTTGACAGTCTCCAGAGATTCCTAAGAGGGAATTAACTGAATTACCCTATATTAATCTTTACAAAACACCATCATGTCCACACACCATTCTAGAGAAAATAAAGTGTTAAAGCATGCAATTAGCCCCATTTTTTCCATTGGCGTGCTACGTTTTCTGTTCAAATTTAAGAACAAAAATTGCATTTTGCACCACTTTACCTTTCTAGTTGATGCCCAACACGTAAAAATCTCATTGGCAAAAACCAGCTATTTTGGTCGAAAAAAGCACGTTTAAAGCTACTTTTGCTCATGTTCAGCACAAGTTTTCTATCTAATAAAAATACATTAAGCCGCAACACCCAGCGCATTTTCATTCATTTAGCCCTATATTTAGCAGCAAATTGCATTGCGTTTTGCACCAAATTGCATTGCGTTTTGCACCAAATCACACTGCGTTTTGCACCAAATTGCACTGTGTTTTGCACCAAATTGCAGCATTTTCCGCAGCAAATAGCCCACATTTATCTTAAAGTTGCAATTTTATGCAATATCAAAAGCTTTGCCACCGCTTTATAGTAACCTCCCTTTTGCACAAAAAGAACGCTCGCGAGAATTGATTATTTGTGCCCGAGTGAACGTTTGGTGAATTATAAGCCACTCATAATGTTAAAATTTATACCATAAAATTTACAATACCAACCTTCCCCCTCAATCTTAATTACAAAACTAATCGCCCGCTTAAATCAGTCATTCGTTTAAAACTTCCAACAATACTAATTGTACGAAAAAATGGCAGAATTGTCCACAATTACCCTTGACTTATGAAAAAACCACGC
Organism: uncultured Prevotella sp.; assembly: GCA_938028745.1. Classification (GTDB taxonomy): domain Bacteria; phylum Bacteroidota; class Bacteroidia; order Bacteroidales; family Bacteroidaceae; genus Prevotella. The sequence goes on along the minus strand of CALIZL010000067.1, from coordinate 18,519 downwards.
GATATTTAATATTATTTAGATACCAACATGATGAAATCTGTTATTAAAGTTGTACTTTTGCCATAAATTAATACTTTAGAAAAGTAATACATTATGGCAGAATCTTTAGACATCCGTGAATTAAACCAACTTATCGAGCAACAAAGCGCATTTATCACCAACCTGACAACAGGAATGAACCGCGTTATCGTGGGGCAAAAACACCTCATCGACTCGTTGCTCATCTCATTGCTCAGCGACGGACACATCCTCTTGGAAGGTGTTCCAGGACTGGCAAAGACACTGGCAATTAAGACTTTGGCGCAACTTGTAGACGCCGATTACAGCCGTATACAATTTACACCCGACCTCTTGCCTGCCGACGTTATCGGTACGCTTGTATATTCGCAAAAGGAAGAGAACTTCCAAGTGAAGAAAGGACCCGTGTTTGCCAACTTCGTACTGGCCGACGAAATAAACCGTGCGCCCGCCAAGGTGCAAAGCGCACTGCTCGAAGCCATGCAAGAACATCAGGTAACCATCGGCGAAAAAACCTTCCCCTTGCCAAAGCCCTTCCTCGTGATGGCCACACAAAACCCCATCGAGCAAGAAGGAACCTACCAACTGCCCGAGGCACAGGTAGACCGCTTTATGCTTAAAGTGGTGATAGACTATCCCACACTGGAAGAAGAAAAGCTCATCATACGCGAAAACATACACGGCGGACTGCCACAGGTGTTGCCCGTAACCACGGCCAACGACATCATGAAGGCGCGCGGAGTGGTTAACCAAGTGTATATCGACGAAAAGATAGAGCAATACATTGCCGACATCGTTTTCGCCTCGCGCTATCCCGAACGCTATCAGCTTGCCGAACTAAAACCGCTCATCAACTACGGCGGTTCGCCACGTGCAAGCATCAACCTCGCCAAGGCCGCCAGGGCTTACGCCTTTATCAAGCACCGCGGCTATGTTGTACCAGAAGACGTACGCGCTGTGGTTCACGATGTAATGATACACCGCATCGGCCTATCCTACGAGGCCGAAGCCAGCAACGTAACCAGCGAAGAAATCGTCAGCAAGATTATTAATAAGGTGGAGGTGCCTTAATGGATGCGCTCGAACTGTTTAAACAGGTACGGAAAATAGAAATAAAAACCCGCGGGCTAAGCAGTAACATCTTCGCGGGACAATACCACTCGGCCTTCAAGGGACGAGGCATGGCCTTCTCGGAGGTACGCGAATATCAGTTTGGCGACGACGTGCGCGACATCGACTGGAACGTAACGGCACGCTTTCGCCGACCTTTCGTCAAGGTGTTCGAGGAAGAACGCGAACTCACCGTGATGCTACTCATCGACGTGAGCGGCTCGCTAGACTTCGGAACAACGCAACGAACCAAACGCGAAATGGCCACAGAGATGGCCGCCATCTTGGCTTTCAGTGCCATACAAAACAACGACAAGATTGGCGTCATCTTCTTTTCCGACCGCATTGAGAAATACATCCCACCCAAAAAGGGACGTAAACACATACTGTACATCATCCACGAGATGCTCGACTTTAAGCCGCAAAGCAAACGAACAAACGTTGCCGCGGCCATCGAATATCTAACAAGGGTGATGAAACGCAGGTGCATCGCATTCGTGGTGAGCGACTTCTACGCCGAAAACAGTTTCCAAAAAGAACTGCAAATAGCCAACTCTAAACACGACGTGGTGGCTATTCAGGTGTACGACCAACGTGCCAAAACCCTACCCAACGTGGGGCTGATGAAGGTGAAAGATGCCGAAACAGGACACGAAATGTTCATCGACACGGCTAGCGCCAAGCTAAGGCGCGCGCATACCGAATATTGGCTTGAAAGAATGAACACACTCAAAACAACGTTCGCCCAAAGCAACGTAGACTGGGTGTCGGTGGCCACCAACGAAGACTATGTTAAGGCAATGATGCTTTTATTTATGCAAAGAGGACAAAACAGATGATTAAACGACACATAACGCTGCTTATTGTCGCGCTCTTGGCTGTGGCAGCCAAGGCTCAGGTGTCCGTTGAACAGAAAATAGACTCGTTCGCCATCTACATCGGACAGCAAACGGCACTGCGCCTAAGCGTAACGGCACCGAAGGGACAAACGGTGGTGTTTCCCAATTTCAAGCCCTCGCAAGAAATGGTGCCAGGCATTGAGGTGCTGCAAGCCAGCGAGGAGGAAACCACCGAGCTAGACAATGGCATGCAAAAAACCACGAAAAGCTACACGCTTACCTCGTTCGACGAGAAACTATACTCGCTGCCTGGACTGAAAGTAAAGGTGAACAACAAGGAATACGAGGCTAACATCTTGGCACTTAAAGTGGTTACGATGGACGTAGACACGCTTCACCCCAACCAATTCTTCCCACCGAAAGACGTGCAAAACAACCCTTTCTCGTGGACAGAAGAGCCTTGGGCGTCCATGTTCTACCTTAGTGTGCTGATGTTGTTGCTTGCCGCACTAGGCGTTTACCTCCTTGTGAGGCTCAAACAAAACAAGCCTGTTATCACGCGCATACGTATTGTGAAGAAAATACTGCCCCATCAAAAGGCCATGACGGCTATCGAGCGCATAAAAGCCGAGAAGATGACCGCATCGGAAAACCAAAAGGAGTATTACACCCAACTAACCGACGCGTTAAGGCAATATATCAACGAACGTTTTGGCTTTAACGCCATGGAAATGACCAGTGCCGAAATTATCGAACACCTGAACGCCAACGGCAATCAGGAAATGATGAACGAGCTGAAAGAGATTTTCCAAACAGCCGACTTGGTGAAATTCGCCAAATACGCCACGCTGATTAACGAGAACGACCTCAACTTGGTGAACGCTATCCAGTTCATCGACAAGACCAAGATTGAAAACCAACCCGACACGGAACGCATCGTACCCGAACTAACCGAGGCCGACAAACGAACCAAACAAACGCGCGTGGCACTCAAAACGGTGATATGGACCATCGCCATCTGCGTGGCGGCCATCATGGTTTACATCGTGTATAGCCTCTACGACGTGCTGGGTTAACAAACCTTCAAGGATAAATACCAATATGGAATTTGCAAACAAAGAATATTTCCTGCTGCTTGCGCTCCTAGTACCTTATATATTTTGGTACTTCATCTATAAGAAAAGGGGCGAGCCCACCTTGCGCATGAGCGACACCAGGGCATACCGCTACGCTCCTAAAAGCTGGCGAATGCGACTGATGAACCTGCCCGTGCTGCTTAGGTGTGCCACGTTTGCGCTGGCCGTAATCATCCTGGCCAGGCCACAAACGCATACATCGTGGGGCAACAAGCAAGTAGAGGGAATCGACATCATGCTGGCGATGGACGTTTCTACGTCGATGCTGGCCGAAGACCTCACGCCTAACCGCATGGAGGCGGCCAAAGACGTGGCCGCAGAGTTTATTGCCGACAGGCCAAACGACAACATCGGGCTCACCATCTTTGCTGGTGAGGCGTTCACGCAGTGCCCTATGACAACCGACCACACCTCTCTGCTCAACATGCTGCAAACCGTTAGGACCGACATTGCAGCCAAAGGGCTCATCCAAGACGGTACGGCAATTGGCATGGGACTGGCCAACGCCGTGTCGCGACTGAAAGACAGCAAGGCCAAAAGCAAGGTGGTGATTTTGCTTACCGACGGTTCGAACAACATGGGCGACCTCTCGCCGATGACTAGTGCCAACATCGCCAAGAGTCTAGGCATAAGGGTGTACACCATTGGCGTGGGAACGAACAAGGTGGCGCGTTATCCTATGCCCGTGGCTGGCGGCGTGCAATATGTAAACATGCCTGTGGAAATAGACACCAAGGTATTGAAAGACATTGCAGCCACCACCGACGGAAACTTCTATCGCGCAACGAACAACCAAGAGTTGAAACAGATTTACAAGGACATCGACAAGTTGGAGAAGTCGAAAATGAGTGTGAAGAAGTTTTCTAAACTCTACGAGGCTTACCAACCTTTCGCCATCTTGGCTCTCATCACATTGCTTGCCGAGATATTGCTGCGCACCACTGTGCTAAGGCGAATACCGTAAAAGAGGCCTCACCCCCACCCCCTCTCCAAGGGGAGAGGGGAGTAATATGCCTTGCTGTTTAAAGGTGAAAGAGTGAGAAATATGGCCAACGCCCACAAAGCTGCGCATGGTTCTAGTTGTTTTAGTGTCCCTAGTGAGCCCTGATTTCCCTAGTGTTCCTAGAATGCCTAGTTACCTAAACTCCTCAAAATACAACCCCATTTTAACTGGAAAAAGAAATGTTTAGATTCGAAGACCCTATATACCTATGGTTGCTACTACTAGTGCCTGTGCTGGCATTAGTGGCCCTCTTGGCACACCGCAAGAAAAGAAGGCAGCTCAAAGCCTTTGGCGACCCCGAACTGCTTAACGACCTAATGCCCGACGTTTCCACTTACCGCCCGTGGGTAAAGCTGGGCTTGGCCACCACTGCCTTCGCCTTGTTGGTGGTGATGTTGGCTCGTCCGCAGATGGGTACGAAGATAACCCACGACAAACGAAACGGCATCGAGACCATCATTGCCGTAGACATCAGCAACTCGATGATGGCACAAGACGTGGTGCCATCGCGCTTGGAGAAAAGTAAACTGCTTATCGAGAACCTTGTAGACAACTTCACACACGACCGCATAGGGCTTGTGGTGTTTGCCGGCGACGCCTTCGTGCAACTGCCCATCACCACCGACTATGTTTCGGCGAAAATGTTCTTGCAAAACATCGACCCAGCACTCATCGCCACACAAGGAACCGACATCGCCAAGGCCATCAACCTTTCGATGCGCAGTTTCAGCCAACAAAAAGACATCGGCAAGGCAATTATCGTGATTACTGATGGAGAAGACCACGAGGGAGGCGCGCTCGAAGCGGCCAAAGCTGCCAACGAACGGGGCATCCACGTGTTTATCCTAGGCATCGGCAGCACCAAGGGCTCGCCCATCCCCACGTCCGAAGGAGGCTATCTCACTGACCGTAGCGGACAGACGGTACTCACAGCACTGAACGAAAGCATGTGTAAACAGATTGCGCAGGCAGGTAACGGCACCTATATACACGTGGACAACACCAACGATGCACAAGAAAAGCTGAACAACGAACTGGCCAAGCTGCAACGCGCAGACACGCAAGCCGTGATTTATAGCGAATATGGCGAGCAATTCCAGGCCGTGTGCATCATCGTTATCATCTTGCTCATCGCCGAAATACTCATCCTCGACATCAAAAACCCAAAGTGGCGCAATATCCATCTCTTTGGTTCGAAGAAAAGTGCAGCCATGTTGCTGCTGCTCATTGCTCCCACATTGGCCTTTGCACAAAACGACAGGCACTTCATACGCACGGGTAACAAGCTATATCGCAACCAGAACTACGCCAAAGCCGAGGTGGAATACCGCAAGGCCATGTCGCAAAACGGCAGCAATGCGCACGCCGTTTACAACTTGGGAAACGCGTTGATGATGCAACAGAAAGACTCGGCGGCCATTGCGCAACTAGAAAATGCAGGCAAGATGGAAACCAACAAAACCCGTAAGGCTATGGCCTACCACAACATTGGCACCATCTGCCAAAGGCATCAGCTATACGGCGACGCCATCAAAGCCTACCAAGAGGCACTGCGCAACAACCCCAACGACAACGAAACGCGCTATAACCTTGCCCTATGCAAGAGGCTGAACAAGAACAACAAGGACCAACAGAAACAACAAAAACAACAAAAACAAGAACAAGAACAGCAAAAACAGCAAAAGGAGAAAGAGAAACAACAACCCAAACCCAAGGAGCAAATGAGCAAGGAAAATGCCGAACAGCTGCTCAATGCTACCATACAAGATGAGAAAGCCACACAGCAAAGGCTGAAGAAGGCAATGCAACAGCCGTCGAGAAGGACGGTTGAGAAGAATTGGTAACGATAAGGTTAACCACACTCACCTAAAAAACAATTGGTTCTATGAAACGAATGAAGAGACATATCCTATTGATGGTGGCCTTGGCCAACGTCATGTTCGTGGCAGCACAACGCCTAACGGTGTCGGCTCCCTCGAAAGTGGCCGCCGGGGAGAACTTCCGAATAGCCTATACCATCAACACACAAGACGTGGACGACTTCAAGGCTGGTAACATCCCGTCGGCAATCGAGGTGATTGCCGGCCCTTACACCTCGTCGCAATCGAGCTACCAGATGACCAACGGGCACACAAGTTCAAGTTCGTCGGTGACATATACCTACACGCTTTATGCCACAAAGAACGGAACTTACACCATTTCGCCCGCCAAGGCAATGGTACACGGCAAGGCCATTATGTCGCCTGCCGTGAAGATTAACGTGGTGGGAACGGCCAAACCCTCGGCTAGCGGTGCGCCGAAGATGCACGATTACGACAACGACGAGGACGCCATGCGAGCCGCAGGCAGCAAGATTTCGGGTAGCGACCTGTTTATTAAGGTGAGCGCTAACAAAAAAAGAGTGCGCGAGCAAGAGCCCGTGCTGCTATCTTACAAGGTGTACAGCCTGGTAGAGCTGACGCAACTCAACGGAAAAATGCCCGATCTAAACGGTTTCCACACCCAAGAGGTAAAGCTGCCCACGCAAAAAAGTTTCCATTTGGAAAGGCTCAACGGCAAAAACTACAAGTGCGTTACATGGAGCCAATACGTGATGTACCCCCAAATGAGCGGCGAACTGAAAATCCCCAGCATCAAGTTCGACGGTATCGTGGTGCAGAGAAACCGCAACGTAGACCCCTTTGAGGCCATCTTTAACGGCGGAGCAGGATATGTTGAAGTGAAGAAAGAGATTGAGGCACCAGGACTTACCTTGCAAGTAGACCCATTACCCACACGCCCTGCCAACTTCTCTGGCGGGGTGGGCAACTTCACCATCTCGGCACAACTAAACAAAAAAGAGGTGAAGACGGGCGAACCGCTTAACCTACGCATCGTGGTGAGCGGCGCAGGAAACCTTAAACTGCTAAAAGCACCTACGGTAAACTTCCCCAAGAGTTTCGACAAGTACGACGTAAAGGTAACAGACAAGACCCAACTGACCACCAACGGCATAGAGGGAAACATGATTTACGACTTCTTGGCTGTGCCGCAACAGATTGGGAAGTACGAAATTCCGCCCACCGAGTTCGTGTTCTACGACACCAAGACCCAACAATACCGCACCATTCGCACCCAACGTTTCACCCTCAACATAGAGAAAGGAACGGGAACAACATCGGAAATGAGCAAGTTTGAAGAGGAACAGAACAAAGACATCCGCCCCATCATGCAAGGTCCAGCCGTGATGTTGAAGTCTAACCGCATGTTCTTCGCCTCTCCCTTGTGGTTCGTTCTCTTGCTCGTCATCGTTGGCGCAACCGTGGTAATCTTCATTGTGCTCCGCCAAAGGCAAGAAATATATTCAGACTCGCGCCGTCTTCGTGGTTCGAGAGCCAACAAAGTGGCCGCACGCCGCTTGAAACTCGCAGGCAAACTGATGGAAGAAAGCCGCCAAAACGAGTTCTACGACGAAGTGCTGCACGCCCTTTGGGGATATGTTAGCGACAAGCTGGGCATCTCGGTAGAACAGCTAACACGCGAGAACATCGCCGAAACGCTTAACCGCAGAGCCGTAAACACCGAAACGGTAGACAGCTTTATCGCCGCCATCGACGAGTGCGAGTTCGAACGCTACGCACCGGGCGACTCGCAAGGTAACATGAGTAAGACCTACGACATGGCCGTCAAAGCCATTATGGACATCGAAGCCACTATGAAATCCAATAAGAATGCCCCCACCCTAGTGCTGCTCGTCTTGGTGATGAGCATGCTGTCGCTGACGGCAAACGCTGTAACCAAGGCCTCGGCCGACCAAGAATATAAGCGCGGAAACTATCCGCAGGCCATCGCCGACTACAAGGCGTTGCTGAAAAAAACACCTTCGGCCGAGGTGTATTACAACCTTGGCAATGCCTATTTCCGCTCCGACAGCATCCCACAGGCCATCTTAGCCTACGAAAGGGCGGCACTTATCAACCCCGGAAATAGCCAAATAAGGTTCAACCTGCAATTCGCACGCGGCAAAACCATCGACAAGGTGGCCGAACCCGACGAGATGTTCTTCGTCACTTGGTATCGCTCTGCGGCCAATCTTGCCACAGCAGACGGCTGGGCAACCACGGCTTTGCTCTCGGCTGCGTTGCTGGGATGCTGCATTCTGCTGTATTTCTTCAACTCGCGCATACCTGTTCGCAAGGTTGGCTTTGGCTGTTCCATCGCCTTTGCCTTACTTTTTGTACTGTCAATCATATTTGCCATGCACCAAAAAAGTGCGCTCACCAGTAAGGAAGGAGCGATAATCATGGCACCAGCAGCCAATCTTAAAAAGACACCCATACGTTCTGGAGCTGATGAAGCCGTGCTGCACGAAGGCACAAGGGTAGACATTGCCGACCGTTCCATCAAGGGTTGGCTTGGCGTTAAGCTTGCCGATGGGCGCGAAGGATGGATTGAACAAGACACGGTGGAAGAGATTTAAGGCAGGTTCGCCGACATCGAACACCATCCTGCAAAGCACGCTTAACAAGCGCGCATATACCTTATTATATAGAGAAAGATGAGGTTCTTGTAAGCAAAGTGTCTTTAAGCACCAAACAACAGCACGCGCCACGTGGCCGTACAAAGCTGTTTGTAGTGGTGCTACAAAAGGCTTGTACAGACACTACAAGCACCTTGTAGCGTGACTACAAGAAGCTTGTAGCCCCAGTACAAACAGCTTTGTACAGGCACATGGCAGACAAAGGCGGCTGGCAAACCTATTACAACACCAACCCTTTTCTGCTCTTAATATATTAAGGAGCAGTCAGGCAATACATAAAAGACGCGCCTAGCATTTACAACAGGCACGTCCTGCCGATATAAAGCTGTGTCCTACGTATATTAAAGACATGCCTACCATATATAAAGGAGTACACCTACATATATAAAGGCGTACACCTATATATGTTACGGACTACGTGGACATCGCGCAACTTGCGCCTAAACGTCTCTCTGTTTCTGGCGTTTATCGACTTCAACGCTAAACAGAAAAGCTTGACACCTTATACAATAAGGAGACGGCGAAGGCAGAATAACTCAAGAGCGCATGGGCCTACAACCCAACGGATGCACAAACATGCGCATAAAACGTCTGTCGCCACAGATGCAAAAGATAGAGAGATTAGACCCCATCAACAACAACAGAACAACAGTAAAAAGGAAGAATGAACCTCACCAACATATTGGAACTAGACCGAATGGTGCTTGCCTGGTTCAACGGGAGCAACTCGCTCTTCGTCGATTCCTTGGCCGTAAACCTCACTTCGGGATTCACGTGGATACCACTCTACGTGGTTCTTATCTATGTCATCATCAAAAACAACGACACCATGCCTCAAATATTCCTCACCATAGGATGCGCCGTGCTTGCCGTTGTGGTGGTGAGCGTGTCGGTAGAACTCGTCATCAAACCCCTTGTTGGGCGATGGCGACCCAGCAACGACCCCTATGTCAAGCACACCATCAAGATTGTTAACGGCATACGCAGTGGCCAATACGGATTTTTCTCGGCGCATGCCGCCAACACTTTCTCGTTGGCAGTGTTCCTCAGTTTGCTCATCAAGAGCCGCCCTCTGGCCGTCATGCTCTGCCTTTGGTCGGCCGTTAACTGCTGGACACGCCTCTATCTCGGCCTCCATTACCCACTCGACATCCTCTTCGGACTACTTTGGGGTGCACTCGTGGGTTGGTCGACCTACACGCTTTATCGTCGTTGGGGCAAGCCATTAGGCCTTCCCCGCACACAAGTAACACCCCAAACCACCGCCTCAGCCTATTTAAAGGCCGATGTTGGCAAGGTGTTGTTCATCATGGCCTTATGGATTTGCGCCATCATCATATACAGCTTATTCAACGCATAACAATGAACACAAGACACATCAGGATAAAAGACTATAACTACGACTTGCCCGACGAACGCATTGCCAAGTTCCCCTTGCCCCAACGCGACAAGAGCAAGCTACTGGTTTACAATCATGGCGAGGTGTCGCAAGACGAGTTTAGCAACATCACCCGCTACCTACCACAGGGCGCACTCATGGTTTTCAACAACACCAAGGTTATTCAAGCGCGCCTGCATTTCAGAAAAGAAACGGGGTCGCTCATCGAAATATTCCTCCTCGAACCAGCATTGCCCGCCGATTACGAACAAATGTTCCAAACAACGGATGCCTGTTCGTGGTATTGCATGGTGGGAAATCTGAAGAAATGGAAAGGCGGACCACTAACTACTACGGTAGAAATAGCGGGGCAACCAGCAGCAGTACAACTCACTGCCGAGCGCGACATGTCGTGCGAAACGGCACTGAAAATAGACTTCAAATGGACTGGCAACAAGCTATCTTTTGCCGAACTGCTCGACAAAGCAGGCGAATTGCCTATCCCTCCCTACCTCAACCGCAACACGCAAGAAAGCGACAAAACCACTTACCAAACCGTCTACTCCAAGATTAAAGGCTCGGTAGCCGCCCCAACCGCCGGTCTACACTTCACACAAAGGGTGCTTGCCGACATCGACCAGCACGGCATCGACCGCGAAGAGCTTACCCTACACGTTGGCGCAGGCACTTTCAAGCCCGTAAAGAGCGAAGAAATTGAGGGCCACTCCATGCACACCGAGTATGTGTGCATACGCCGAGCAACGCTCGAAAAGCTGCTGCAACACAACTGCGAGGCCATAGCTGTGGGCACAACTAGCGTGCGAACCCTCGAAAGCCTGTACTACATAGGCTGTAAGGTAAAGGCCAATCCCAACGTCTCGCTCGAACAATTGCACGTAAATCAATGGGAGCCCTACGAGCCAACGCCCACCAACATCACGCCCACAGAAGCCATTGGCGAACTGATTGCCTACATGGACCGAAACAATTTGCCCTCGCTCCATTCCAGCACGCAGATAATCATCGCGCCAGGCTACCAATATAAAATCGTAAAACGCCTCGTCACCAACTTCCACCAACCGCAAAGCACATTGCTTTTACTGGTTAGCGCATTCGTTGGAGGCGATTGGAAAAGCATCTATCGCTACGCACTCGACAACGATTTCAGGTTTTTAAGCTATGGCGACAGCAGCATTCTCATTCCCTAACACCAAACAGCAAGACTATGAAAAAAGGAGATAAAGTAAGGTTTCTAAGCGAAACGGGCGGCGGTATCGTGGCTGGTTTCCAAGGAAAAAACATCGTGTTGGTACAAGATTCCGACGGTTTCGAGATACCCATGAGCATCAACGAGGTGGTGGTTGTAGACGAGGAGTTGGACCGCAAGCAAGGCAAAACCTCAAAGGTAGCCAACGAACAGAAGACGAACACCACGCAACAAGACACCCCTGGCAAGCAATCCATCAAGGCATTGCTAAGTGGCGGATACGAAAACGAAGAAACTGACAACGAAACGGAGTACGAAACAGACCCGGCCGACAGCGAAATTACCTTTCGCAAGCCTGTTGAAGAACGTGTGGGCGGCAACAGTTTGAACGTGTATCTGGCCTTCGTTCCCGAAAACGCACGGCAGTTGAGCCACACCAAAATGGCCGTAGAGCTTGTGAACGACAGCAATTATTACCTGCGTTACGCCTTTGCCACTGCCGAGGGCGAAAGCTGGATGCTGCGCAACGAGGGCGAAATAGAACCCAACACCAAGGTTACGTTCGAAACCATTGCCGCTGAAGACTATAACAGCTTTGAGCAATCGGCCTTCCAAGCCATTGCCTTCAAAAGACAAAAAAGCTATGTGCGCAAGCCTGCCATCGACGTAAAGCTTCACATCGAGCCGCTTAAACTGTTCAAACAACATCTCTTTGCCGAAACGCCTTTCTACAACGAGCCTGCTATGCTCTATACCATCGTCGAGGGCGACGAGCCTGCCGAACCGACCGTTAGTGAGATTGATGCAGACAAACTGAAAACGGAGATGCTCTCTAAGGCTGCCATACAAAAGATGAAACAAGATGCGCGGTCTGCCAAAGGCGCAGTTTCGGCAACTGGCAAACACGCTCATCACGACCGCAAAACTAATGAACCATTGGTGGTTGACCTGCATGCCCACGAGATTTTAGAGACTACACAAGGTATGGATTCGCTCGATATTCTGCAATATCAACTGGAAGTTTTCCGCCGAACACTTAAAGAACACGCCAACGAACGCGGCCTTAAAATCGTGTTTATCCACGGTAAGGGCGAAGGCGTGCTGCGAAAAGCCATCATCAACGAACTGAACCGACACTTTAAAGGCTATACTTACCAAGATGCCTCGTTCCAAGAATATGGGTATGGAGCAACGTTGGTAAAGGTGAAAGGGTGAAAAGGTGAAAAGGCTTATAAGGGTGAAAAGATGGGAAAGGTGAAAAGGTGAAAAGATGGCTAACGCCCACAAAGCAGTGTTTAGTTTCTAAATATTCTCGTTTCCCCAGCGTGCCTAGCCTTTCTAGATTTTCCTAGCTCTCCTAGTGCTCCTAGATTTTCTAGTTTCCCTAGTTCTCCTAGTTTCCCTAGATTTCCTAGTTCTCCTAGGATTCAGGTTGACGAAAACCGCAAAGCATTTGGCTTAACTCCTTAACTCCATAACTCCTTAACTCCCTAACTCCTTAACCCCTTAACTCCTCAAAAAAAGCTCCTCAAAAAAACTCCTCAAAAAAGAATTTATGCAACACGGATATATCAAAGTGGCGGCAGCTATTCCAGCTGTTAAAGTGGCCGACTGCCATTTCAACGCCGAACAAACAGAGCAGCAAATCAAGCAAGCCAACGAACAAGGAGCCGAAATCGTGGTGTTTCCCGAACTAGGCATCACGGGCTACACCTGTCAAGACCTCTTCACACAGCAGCTACTCATCGAGCAAGCCGAACAAGCAGTAGGCTCACTGCTCGAAAACACGAAGACGCTAGACATCATTGCCGTGGTTGGCGTGCCTGTCGCAGTAGACAGTATCTTGCTCAATTGCGCCGTAGTCTTTCAAAGAGGCCACATCCTTGGCATCGTTCCCAAAACCTATCTGCCCAATTACAGCGAGTTTTACGAAAAAAGATGGTTCGCATCCACCCACCATCTCAACGAAACATCCATCCACTACGCTGGTCAGCAAGCCCTACTCACAGCGCAAAGCCAAATCTTCGTTACCGCGGATGGCGTAAAATTCGGCGTAGAAATATGCGAAGACGTATGGGCGCCCAATCCCCCCGGCACTTATTTGGCACTTGCTGGTGCCGACATCGTTTGCAATCTCTCGGCCAGCGACGAGCTTATCGGCAAACACACCTACCTTAAAAGTCTGCTAGCACAGCAAAGTGCCCGTACAATGGCAGGCTATGTGTACAGCGGATGCGGCTTTGGCGAAAGCACACAAGACGTGGTTTACGGTGGAAACGCCCTGATTTACGAAAACGGGAAACTGCTAACCCAAAACAAACGCTTTGATTTTGAGCCGCAAATCGTCGTTTCCGAGATAGACATCTTTAAACTTCGTGCCGAACGGCGCACCAATAGCACCTACGTTAACGCCCAACACGGGCACACCGCCTTGTTGCATACGGCCCAAGCTCCCTTTACCAACAAGCCCTTCGCCCTGCAACGCACCATCGACCCCTTGCCTTTCGTGCCGCAAGACGAACAGATGTACGACAGTTGCGAGGAGATTTTCAACATCCAAGTGTCGGGCTTGGCCCAACGCCTTAAACACATCCATGCCTCAAAGGTGGTGCTGGGCATCAGTGGCGGACTAGACTCCACACTCGCCCTGCTTGTATGTGTGCGCACATTCGACAAGCTAGGCCTTTCACGCGAGGGCATCATCGGCGTTACCATGCCAGGCTTTGGTACAACCAACCGAACCTACCGAAACGCCATCGACTTAATGCGCGAATTGGGAATAACCACCCACGAAATCAACATCGCCAAGAGTGTAACCCAACATTTCGAAGACATTGGTCACGACATGGCCGTGCACGACGTGGTGTATGAAAACGGACAGGCACGCGAACGCACACAAATTCTTATGGATTTGGGCAACAAACTCGGCGGAATTGTTGTGGGGACGGGCGACCTTTCCGAACTGGCATTGGGCTGGGCCACCTACAACGGCGACCACATGAGCATGTATGCCGTAAACGTAAGTATCCCCAAGACCCTCATCAAACACCTTGTTCGCCACGTTGCACAAACCATGCACAACGAGGCTACTTGCCAAACGCTTTACGACATCATCGACACGCCCATCTCGCCAGAACTTATTCCTGCCGACGAAGCTGGCAACATCAAGCAGAAAACGGAAGATCTCGTAGGCCCATACGAGCTACACGACTTCTTCATCTACCACTTCTTGCGCCACGGTTTCACACCCCAACGCCTCTTTATCATGGCTCGTCATGCCTTCGCATCACCGCAACAACGCGCCAAGCATTATTCCGACGACGAGATAAAGCATTGGCTAAGGGTGTTCCTCCGTCGTTTCTTCGCCCAACAGTTCAAGCGTTCGTGTCTGCCCGATGGACCGAAAGTGGGTAGCGTTAGCCTTAGTCCGCGTGGCGATTGGCGAATGCCCAGCGATGCAACGGCCAAAATGTGGCTCGACGAGTGCGATAAACTATAAACAATAATGTACACAAGAGGAGTTATTATCTTGGTTTAGCATTGCAAAGATAATAAACTCCTCTCGATTTATAGAAATATTAAAAGTCAAGACGACTTCATCATCTATTATAAATGACATAGAAAACAGCTAATAACGATGAAACAACTTTTGGGAATATTATTATCCATGATACTGGCTTTGCCTCAGCAATCATTTGCACAACAGCATTCAACCACTTCTAAAAAAACACGCGAAATGAAAATGTACGGGCGCGTGGTAGATAGTTTTACAAGCCTTGCCATCGTCGATAGTAAGATAACCTTGATGGCTCCTGATAGCACGGTTATTGATTCTTGTTCCACACAGACTTGGAACAGGAATGCCATTCACCCGGAAGCCTATTTCTTTATGACACCCAAGGTATCCGAAGGCAAATATATCATCAAGGTGGAAAATCCCAAATACGAAACCACTTACTACAATCATGAGATTAGCTTCAAGACTCGTGCAACAGTAATTGACTTGAAAGACCTTACCCTGAAACGAAAACGAATGGAAGATGTGGAACATAACTTGGGCGAAGTAGTGGTGAAGAGTACCAAAATCAAAATGATTAACAAAGGCGACACCATTGTCTTTAATGCCGAGGCCTTCAACCTTCCCGAAGGTAGTATGCTAGATGCGCTCATTAGACAACTGCCTGGAGCAACGATGAACAGCAATGGTGAGATTTTCATTAATGGCCGTAAACTCGATTACCTCACACTCAACGGAAAGGATTTCTTCAAGGGTAACAACAAACAACTCATCGAAAACTTGCCCAATTACACCGTTAAAGACCTCAAAGTGTTTGAAAAGAGCACCGAAAAGAGCCAAGCTATGGGCATTGACGTAGAGAAAAAAGACTACGTGATGGATATTCAACTGAAGAAACAATACGAGAAAAACTTCATCGGTAATGCCGACATTGCGGGTGGAACCAATAGTAGATACGCCCTCAAGTTGTTCGGCTTGTATTTTACACCACGCATACAAGTCTCTACCTTTGCCAATATCAACAACGTAAACGAAGACCGAAAGCCAGGCGAGAAGGGCGACTGGAATCCTACCAAGTTGCCAAAAGGACAAGTAACCCGAAAGACCATCGGTCTAAACTTTGCCAACAGTAACGAGAAGAACACGGTAAATAATAGTCTATCGACAAGTGTTTCATGGCTCAGCACCCATAATATCACACACACGGCAGCTGAATCTTTCTTGGGTACCGCTAACAACAACTTTACACGACGCATTAACAATAGTACCACCAAGAATACTATTTATGAACTAAATGATCAGTTTCATGTCAATAAGTCATACCAACTTATGGCTATGCTGTGGTTGAATTATAACAAGTTTGATAACTTCAGTACAGACAAGTCTGCCGCTTTCCAGACAGACCCCAAGAGTTTAGGGTCAACAGAAGCTATCCTTGACTCTGCTTTTACGCTCCCCCTTCCACAACTCTCCACCTATAAAGGCATAAATAGGCAATTATCTCAAACGCTCGGCAATGGTCATACACTCAGTTCAGCATTGGATATATACTTGGGAAAGCCTTTAAAATCGGGTGACAGAATAGGAGTTCAAGTCAAAAGCACATACGAAAACATCAAGAATTATAACTTCAGCAAATACCGATTAGACTACCTCCAGGAGGCGGGAAAGAAAGATTCTCGCAATCGATATGATAAATCACCTTCTTATACCTATTCATATACTTTTAATCCTCAGTACATATTTGTTCTCCCTTCAGGCTTTAACATCATCACCGGGTATGAATACAGGCAAGCTGGCAATTATCGAAACAACAACAAATATCGATTAGACCGCTTGCAAGAGTGGAAAAATGAAGACCATAGTATTGGAAGTTTGCCTTCTACGCGAGATTCCCTATTACGTTCGTTAGACCTCAATAATAGTTATACAGGCTACTATATGAGTAAACAACATATGGGAGTACTTGGTGTACATTATATGAAAAGAAAAGGAAAAAACTCCTTTACATTTGGCGTATTTACGCCTCTAAGCTATAAAAAAGAACAATTGGATTATAGAAGTGAACCGGTAACAAAAGCCATTTCTCAGAGTAATTGGATCAAACAAATAAACTTTTCAGGTCAATTGATTCATAATGAATATGAATTTGTGGCGTGGGGTAATTCGACAACCACTACTCCCGATATGTATTCGTTGATTGACCGCCGCGACGACTCCAACCCTTTAGCCATCTCATTGGGAAATCCGAACTTAAAAAATGGCAGACAGAGTTCATTGGGAATAAGATTTAGCGATAAGCATAATAGACGATACAATTTACCTTCCATCTACTTCGGTATTCAAGAAACGCACAATGCCGTGGCAAACGGGTTCATCTACGACCCACAAACGGGGGTATATACTTATAAACCCGAGAACGTAAACGGCAACTGGTCAGCACATAGCGAAATTTATTATAATGTTCCGTTGGATAGCATGAAATACTTCAACTTATTCACCGAAACAGAATATAACTACGACCACAATGTAGACTTGACGGGAGTTGCGGGACAAACGAGTAGCGTATTGAGCAAAGTGAACAACCACACTACCCGCCAATACCTGGAAGTGAAGTACCAAAAAGAAACCTTAAGCTTGAGTTTGATGGGACAGCTCTCATGGCGAAACGTCAATAGTACCCGTAAGGGCTTTACACCCTTCAACACCTACGACTACGAATATGGCTTCATCGGTTCGTATAGCATGAAAACGGGATTGGAAATGGGAATGGACCTCAAGATGTTTAGCCGCAGAGGCTATGCCGATGAGCAGATTAATACCAACAACTTGATGTGCAATGCGTACGTTACTCAAAGCTTCATGAAAGGTAGATTTGCCGTGAAACTCGAAGCGTTCGACCTTTTCCATCAACTTAAGAGCGTAGATTATCAAGTGAATGGTCAAGGAAAGAGCGAGATACGCTACAACACTATCCCCCACTACATCATGCTACATGCTATTTATAAGATGAATGTGGGAGGTAAGAAATAAGGATACCTCACCCACTTACCTATTTCCTTCATATTCAATAGCGCATCAGTGATTTAGGCACAACCTCCGCGGCTGGTAAACTATTTCATACAACCTGAGTTCGGCATAGTTGTAGGACATCCGAATTTGCTCTTAAAAAGAGAATCTTATAAATTCGCACTTGCTACTTTAATACATAAAGCGTTAAACAATGTTACCCCATGCTTTATTTCAAACACTTTTCTTATTTTTGCATCAAATATAACATATCCGCAATTTAGCTCTTGTGTTTCATAACCTATTATAAATCGAAAATACAATTCATGAATCGCCTACTAATAAATACACCAATTACTGCAAATTGGGATTCTGATACAAATATTGATAAAAAACTATTATGGATGCCGACAATATGCTTCGTTCAAGTCAGGCAGACATCGCATATCCTTATAATGGAATTGTTTATCAAACATCAGATATTTTGCGGAGATATTGTTTAAACACTAAAGACATCAAGGTTCTCTATAAAAAAACTAATATGCTTTATTTTCTTTGCAATCAGCCAATATATGGAGGTGACGTATTTGTAAATAGGAAAAATATATTGATGTGGACATGAAAAATGAAAGACATTATGGATGGGGTAATGAATATTATGACTGCCATAATAGATTCACAAACCTTGCAAATAATGTATATAGGTTTGATGCTCCTTTATTCCATTTCACTAGTGTCCACTAAAATCGATTAACAAATGGCATAATATGCTGAACGACAAAT
>CALIZL010000066.1 GCA_938028745.1 uncultured Prevotella sp. | reverse complement strand
AACGTGGATGTGTTCAACGAAATGGTGGCCTTTGTTAGGCGAAAAAAGATGTAAGCCCGCGCCAAAACAATGAAGATGACAAGCGATTGCACAAAGAAACAATACACCATAATTAATAAAGAAACAACATGCGGACGAATAAAAAAACGATGTTACTAGCCCTATTAACCCTCATGGCATGGGTAAACGGCATGGCGCAAGAGCAGCTTTCAACCCCCGCGCAAGTACTCTCGCCCGTGATAAACGCCGACGGCAGCGTCACTTTCAACCTCTTTGCCCCACAAGCAAAGGCCGTTAGCGTTAGCGGCGATTTCCTGCCCAAGCAGGACACGCAAGGAACGAAGACAGAAAACCAAATTACTAAGCACGCACCATTGCAGAAGAACGAGCAAGGCGTATGGACTTACACCACGCCGCCCCTTGCTCCCGAACTATACGCCTACGCCTTCGACGTAGATGGACTGCGAATAACCGACCCGGCCAACGTATACACCAGTCGCGACATTGCCACACTGAGCAGTATCTTCATCATATCCAACAAGCAAAGCGACAAAGGCCACATGTACAGCGTTAACGAAGTGCCGCACGGCAACTTATTCAAAGTTTGGTATCGCAGCGATGCTTTGGGAATGAACCGCCGCATGACCATCTACACGCCAGCAGGCTACGAACAGGGCAAGGCTTACCCCGTGCTATACCTGCTACACGGTGCAGGCGGCGACGAAAACGCATGGAGCGAGCTAGGGCGAGCCGCACAAATAATGGACAACCTTATCGCCACAGGCAAGGCCAAACCCATGATTGTGGTGATGCCCAACGGCAACCCCAACTGTCAGGCGGCTCCCGGTGAGTGGTCGTTTGGCATGTATAGACCTTCGTTCATGGGCGAAACAGGGCCTAAAACCGCCTCGGCAATGAGCATGGAAGAGAGTTTTATGGACATCGTAAAATACGTTGACAGCCACTATAAAACCATCAAAAACCGCAACGGGCGTGCCGTTTGCGGACTTTCAATGGGTGGTGGCCACACCTTTGGCATAAGCAGGCTATACCCCACCACCTTCCACTACTACGGACTTTTCTCTGCCGCCATCTATACAGGCAGACACATCAACCCCTTGGGTGCTCCGCTGTACGCCAAAATGTGTACCGACAAGGCTTTTCAGGCACAGATGCAACGGCTGTTTGCAAGCAAGCCCAAACTTTTTTGGATTGCCATTGGCAACACCGACTTCCTTTATCAGATGAATGTAGACCTTCGCCACTTCCTCGACGACAACCATTATCCATACCAATATGTGGAAACCGATGGCGGACATATATGGCGCAATTGGCGAATTTACCTTACAATGTTTGCGCAAAAGGTGTTTAAATAGTGTGAGGTTGCGGTATGTAGGAGCCACAAACGGCCTTATCCCCCTACCCTCCTTGCTTTAAACACAGCTAAGAGCCACACGAGGAACAACGATTAAACCTTAGCGGGGAGCGTTTAGAACACGCCCAAAGAAAGGCATTACATCGTTAAAAACAGCCCCCAAACAAGTTGCTGACCTACAAAAAAATCGTCATATACACAGGCAACAACAGCGTTTTCTCATCACGTTTCAAATCTTTTGTGTAGATAAGATACCGCTTGTCTACCACATGAGAGAACTTCTCACAAAACACATCGAGCGAAACGTGGCTGTTATAACCCGAGGACTTCACTTCTATGGGATGCAATTTCGTTCCTCGCGAAAGTAGGAAATCAACCTCATAGTTGTGCGTGGCATCTTTTGCCCATGTGTAATAAAACAGCTTATTGCCCGAAGTAGCAAGCATTTGGGCAACAACATTTTCATAAACAAAACCAAGATTAGTGCTAAGTTTGTCGTTCAACAACTTCTGATAAATAACATTTTCGGTGTTACTTTTATCCCAAAAGGCAAGCGTAACAAACAAGCCCGTGTCTGCACAGAACACCTTGAACCGCGAAAGGTTTTTTGTTAACGACATGCCCACATTGGGTTCGTTCGAGTGATACGAAATAAGCACAGTCTTACTGTCTTCCAAATTTCTCATTAAATCCGTCAGTTTGTCTCCATCCACCTTACCAAGCACAGAATACGGCTTATATCTACCATTGGCTTTGCTTAGCTGAGCGGGTATCTCCATAAACAGCGTTTCCAAGCGTCCTGTTGGGTCTAACTTCTGAAAATCGGCCTGATAAATATTGATAATGCCACGTTTCACACGGTCTACCAAAGCAAAATTATTCGTTTCAAGATAGGTTTCTACGGCTTGGGGCATACCGCCAATGAGCATATAAAGCCTAAAATCGCGCATCTTATCACGATGGGCCTTATCCAAAGGCAGCCTTTTTTCGTAAAAAGTACGTAGCAATGGCACAGTAACCTCATCGCCCAAAGCCCATCGAAACTCCTCATAATCCATAGGATAAAGCGTAACACGCTCTTCTTCGCTGGGCAAAGTGATGTCTTTTGTGCTCTTCTTTACACTGATAAGCGAACCTGTTTCAATATAATCGTAACGGCCATCTTTAACCAAATACTTAATGGCCTGACGAGCAAGGGGGCAGTTTTGCGCCTCGTCGAAGACGATAACCGACCGCCTTTCTTTTAATACAACGTTGTAGATAGCTTGAAGTTGCAAGAAAAGAAAATCCTTATCCATAATGTTACTGAACAAAGACTTCACTTCATCAGATGCCTCGTTGAAGTCGATAAGTATGTACGACTCGTACTCGTTTTTAGCAAACTGTTCAACAAGCGTTGATTTACCCACTCGCCGAGCACCCTCTATCAAAATGGCCGACTTGCCATTCTGAACACGTTTCCACTCTAGAAGTCGCTCATACAACTTGCGTTTGAATATTCGTTCCATTGTCCACTAACCTGTATTTTACTTCACAAATTTAGCCCATAATCTTGATTTACCAAAATGTTTTAGCCCAAAAAGTGTAAAAACACCAAATTGTTTTAGGGTAAAAAGTATAAAAACACCAAATTGTTTTAAGATAAAAAGTGGGAAAACACCAAAATGTTTGGGACAAGATATAAGCAAAAGGTGGCGTTATGGGGCGTAATGGCGGGGTTGAAAGCGGCTTACACAAACATCAGGCGATGGTTATCAGAGTTTTGGAGAGAACTACTTGAGCTGCAAGTAAACATAGGCAACCGCACATAAACAGCGGCTAGCATTTCAATTAGTAAGAAGAAGACAGCGAACTAGGGCAAATCCCACGTTGCCTGTGGTGGCGGCAGTACAATGGGCTGCTAGAAGAGGACAGCGAACAAGGGCAAACCCCACGGCGCGCAGCCCAGCAGTATCTTCTGAAATTGTTAGCAGAGGATAACGAACGAGGGCAAATCTCACGAGGACAAAAGCCTAGAAACAAAGTAGGTTTCGCACCCTTTCGCCTTTCAATTCTTTTCGTCCACTCTCGCATTCAACCTCCCATCAACAAAATCTCCTTCCACGTTCTTTACAAAACACACCCTTATCCCCACCCCATTCTAGCGAGAAAAAGGCATCAAAAGCAAGGTTTTAGGGGTATTTTTCAGCTTTACGCGCGCTCGTTTTTGTCCTTTTTGAGTGATTTCCCTGCATTTTGCACCATTTTGCCTTTCTAGAAGGTGGCCAACTCGTAATTTTTTCGGTCCCAAAAATCTGCATTTAAGTACTAAAAACCCACATTTTAATGGGTATTTTGCCCTTTTCAGCCATGTGTTTCATGGATCTAAAAGGTTATGTTTATACCATTGCGGTGTATTTTTATGCTTTTTGTTTCGCATTTAGCTGCACTTTGCACTGCATTTAGCACCATTTTACCTTGCGTTTAGCACCATTTTACCTTGCATTTAGCACCATTTTACCTTGCATTTAGCACCAAAACGCACTGCATTTTGCGGCATATTGCACTGCGTTTTGCGGCAAAACGCAGTGTATTTTGCTGCAAATAGCCCCAAAACTGGGGCAAATGGCTGTTCCATTAAATAAAAATTCATTTTGCCTGCATCTACAACAACGCCCTTTTAGCACCGAAACAAACCCTCGCGAGAATCAATTTTTTGCGGCAAGGCGAGCGATTGGTGGATAAAAAGGGCACTCATAATGTTAAAAATCGCGCCGAAAACTTTACACACGGTAAGACATAATCGCTATTGCCCTATGTTTTTCCAAACTTTTATTCCAGGTTCTAAGAACTGCGCTGCCTTTATTGTATGGCTAGTTTGTAGCCGAGCTGTTATGGCTTAGTTCTTGAAGGAGCATCACGCACGATGCCATTGAAAGAGCAATGGCAAGATGCCGAACAAAAATAAACAAGCCAGTGAAGAGCGATACAAGGAACAGCGATTGAACCTTAGTGGGGATTTTCTAGCCCCTGCCTTATCTAAACCTTCTCGTTTTTTCGCATAACAGCTCCCAATAATTTAACCCCTGCACAGCCCTCTCTAACCCTGATACAACATCAGAAAACAGCCTTATTTTATAATCTATATCAATAAATAAGGCCATAAAAAGTGTTTTTTAGAGTATTTATTGTACGTTTTTGAACAAATCATTACTTTTGCATAGCATTTCAGAGATGAAGGTTGTATCATTAAACTAGCGGGGGCGATGGGTGGTTGTTTGATTGCTTGTTCGCATTCCTTCCATTTTACACTCGCACTACAACAATTAGACAATCAATCTCTTTGAAAACACCCCGTCTATCCCCCTGGGCCGATGGCTGAACGCATGCGTTCAACGTTGACTTTTGGGGGATAGTCATGTTTATAGGTTGCGAACATTTAGCTGGCAAGTGGGCTAGGGTTTCTAGGTATTCTAGTTATACTAGGCTTTCTAGTTATTCTAGGTTTTCTAGTTATTCTAGATTTCCTAGTTATTCTAGGTTTCCTAGTTATTCTAGGTTTCCTAGTTATTCTAGGCTTTCTAGGCATCCTAGTTATTTAGCTACATTAGGCCTGCTAGTTCATCGGTGGGGCGCAGCCATCTTTTCACCTTTTCACCTTTTCACCCTTTCACCTTTTCACCTTTTCACCTTTAATAAGCCTTTTCACCTTTAAAGGCGCAGCCATCTTTTCACCTTTTCACCTTTTCACCCTTTCACCTTTTCACCCTTTCACCTTTAAAGGCGCAGCCATCTTTTCACCTTTTCACCCTTTCACCTTTTCACCTTTAAACGTTTCTTTCTCTTACAAAAATGTTTCATGAACGATTTTTGCAAGCATTTGAACGATTATTGCATGCCTTTTACACGCGGTTGCACTAAATTTGCCACCGCAGAAGATGGGGAGAAAGCGCAATGGAATTGACATAAATCAATTATTCTTCAGAGCCGCATCAGACGATGAACAGACGCGCTGACCCACACCTATAAGCAACAATCCTACATTTACAAAACCTAATTACGCAACAAGAAATGAAGCAGCTACGAACTCTTCTTATCATCGCGATGGCTATTTTCGTATGCGCCCTTGCCCACGCGCAAGGCGTAAACGTTAGTGGAAAGGTTACTTCGGCCACCGACGGCGAACCCATCACGGGCGCATCCGTTGTGGAGAAAGGAACCACACGCGGAACTGTCACCGACATCGACGGCAATTTTAAACTCGAAGTGAACAGCGGGGCAACGCTGGTTATATCCTACTTGGGGTTTAAAACCATTGAAGTGAAGGCCACGCCAAGCATGAACATCGCATTGGAAGAAAACGCTAAGAGCCTGAACGAAGTGGTGGTGACAGGTTATACCACCCAACGCAAGGCCGACTTAACGGGTGCCGTGTCGGTGGTTAACATAGACGACCTGGCCAAACAAAACGAAAACAACCCCATCAAAGCCTTGCAAGGGCGCGTTCCGGGCATGAACATCGCCGCCGACGGTGCACCTTCGGGACAAGCCACGGTGCGTATTCGCGGTGTGGGTACGCTTAACGACAACGACCCACTATATATTATAGATGGTGTTCCCACGAAGGCGGGCATGCACGAACTGAACGGAAACGACATCGAAAGCATACAGGTGCTTAAAGATGCAGCATCGGCCAGCATCTACGGAAGTCGTGCAGCCAATGGCGTAATCATCATCACCACCAAGCGAGGCAAGAGCGGACGTATCCGTGTAGACCTAGATGCATCCATATCGGCCGCCACTTACGTGCATAAGCTCGATGTGCTTAACGCCAAGGAGTATGGGCAGGTGATGTGGCAAGCCTACGTTAACGATGGCATGGACCCCAACACCAATGGTTTGGGCTATCATTTCAATTGGGGATACGATGCGCAAGGCCTACCCACATTGCAGGGAATGAGCATGAAGAAATACCTTGATGCAGCAGGAAAAACACCTGCGGCAGACACCGACTGGTTTAACGAAACCACGCGCACGGGTTTTGTGCAGCAATATAACGTGGCAGTGAGCAACGGTTCAGAGAAAGGCAGTTCGTATTTCTCTTTGGGATATTACAACAATCAGGGCATTATCAAGCAAAGCGACTTCAACCGTTTCTCGGCCCGAATGAACACCGAATATAAGCTTATCGGCAAATTACTTACCGTTGGCGAGCATTTCACGCTCAACCGTACATCAGAAGTGCAGGCTCCTGGCGGTTTCCTCTCCAACGTTTTGCAGTTCAACCCCTCGCTACCTGTGCGTACAACAGATGGTAATTGGGGCGGACCTGTGGGCGGTTATCCCGATCGCTACAACCCCGTAGCCGTGTTAGAGCGCAACAAAGACAACCGCTACACCTACTGGCGCATGTTCGGCGACGCCTACATCAACCTAAACCCCTTCAAAAACTTCAACCTGCGTTCCACGTTCGGTTTGGATTACAGTCAAAAGATGCAACGTTTCTTCACCTATCCCGTTACCGAAGGCAACGTGGCTAAGAACACCAACGCCGTTGAACCCAAACAAGAACACTGGACAAAATGGATGTGGAACGCCGTGGCTACCTACAACGTGGAGAGCGGCAAGCACCGTGCCGACGGCATGGCAGGTATGGAGCTTAATCGCCAAGACGACGTTTACTTCTCAGCTTATAAGGAAGGATTCCTCATTCTCTCGCCCGATTACATGTGGCCAAGTGCAGGCGTGGGCACAGCACAAAGTCGTGGCGGCGGTTCGGGTTACTCGCTGGTGTCGTTCTTTGGCAAACTCAACTATAATTACGATGACCGCTATATGGCATCGCTCACCCTTCGCCACGACGGTTCATCGCGTTTCGGCAAGAACAACCGCTACGCCACCTTCCCCGCACTATCGCTTGGTTGGCGTATCAACCGCGAACGATTTCTCAATCGTGCCTCGTGGATAGACGATCTGAAACTGCGTGCCTCGTGGGGACAAACGGGTAACCAAGAAATATCCAACATCGCACGCTACACCGTGTATGTTAGCAACTACGGCGTGAACGAAAACGGCGGTCAAAGCTATGGCACATCCTACGACATTGCAGGCACCAACGGCGGTCGCACACTCGAATCGGGCTTTAAGCGCGACCAAATAGGCAACGACAACATTAAATGGGAAACCACCACGCAAACCAACCTGGGTGCCGACTTCTCGTTCTTCAACGCCACACTCTACGGAAGTGTAGACTGGTACTATAAAAAAACGCGCGACATACTTGTGCAAATGGTCGGCATTGCCGCCATGGGCGAAGGCAGCACGCAATGGATTAACGCCGGAGAGATGGAAAACCGCGGCGTGGAACTGAACTTAGGCTATCGCAACACCACCGCTTTTGGCCTTAAATACGACCTGGCCGCCAACCTATCGACCTATCGCAACAAGATAACTAAGCTTCCAGAAACCGTGGCAGCTAACGGAACGTTCGGCGGAAACGGCGTGAAGAGCGTCATTGGGCATCCTATGGGCGCGCAAGTGGGCTATGTGGCCGACGGCATTTTTAAGAGTCAGGCCGAGGTAGACAACCATGCGCAACAGCAAGGTGCAGCTCCTGGCCGCATTAGATACCGCGACTTAGACGGCGACAACAAAATTACCGAGGCCGACCAAACGTGGATTTACTCGCCCGTGCCCAAATTTAGCTATGGCCTTAACATCTACTTAGAGTACAAAGGCCTAGACCTTACCATGTTTTGGCAGGGCGTTCAGGGTGTAGACATCATCTCAGACTTGAAGAAAGAAACCGACCTTTGGGCTGGCCTTAACATTGGTTTCCTAAACAAAGGCCGCCGTTTGCTGGGCGCATGGAGCGCATCCAACCCCTCAAGCGACATCCCCGCCCTGTCGTTATCCGACAACGCCAACGAGAAACGCGTGTCGAGCTACTGGGTTGAGAATGGTTCGTACCTCAAATTGCGCACCATACAGCTAGGCTACAACCTGCCACAGGCCATGGTTAAGAAACTCATGATGGAACGCCTGCGCCTTTATGTAAGCGCGCAAAACCTGCTCACCATCAAGAGCAGCAGCTTTACGGGCGTTGATTCGGAGAACCCCAACTTTGGTTATCCCATCCCCTTGAACCTCACTTTCGGACTAAACGTCACCTTCTAAACGTTCAATCACAATGAAAAAAGCAACCATCATATTAGCCCTTTGCGCCATGCTGGCATCCAGTTGCAGCGACTTTTTGGGCGAACAAAAACCACAGGGCACGCTAAACAACGACCAAGTGAAAGACGCCCGCTATGTGGACAAGCTGGTTATATCGGCCTATGCCATCTGGATTTCGGCCGAAGACATCAACTCTTCGTTCTCGATGTGGAACTTCGACGTACGTTCCGACGATGCCTATAAGGGCGGAAACGGCACGAGCGACGGCGATGTGTTCCACCAACTGGAAGTGTCGCAAGGCATACTTACCACTAACTGGAACATCAGCGACATGTGGCAACGTCTGTACAACGGCATTTCGCGCGTAAATACCGCCATCGAGCTGCTGCAACAAACCGATGCGGCCAACTATCCGCTGAAAGAACAGCGCCTGGCCGAAATGAAATTTCTACGCGCCTACGGTCATTTCTTGCTCAAAAGGCTATACAAATTCATCCCCTTTGTAGTAGATCCAAGTCTGACGAGCGAACAATACAACAACCTTTCGAACCGCCAATACAGCAACGACGAGGGTTGGGCACTCATTGCCAAAGACCTAGAAGAGGCCTACAACGTGCTGCCCGCACGCCAAACAGAAGTGGGTAGGCCCTCGAAAGCCGCTGCCGCCGCTTTCTTGGCTAAGGTCTACCTGTACAAGGCCTATCGTCAAGACAACGAAAACAGCAACGAAGTGACCTCTATCTCTGCCGAAGACCTGCAAAAGGTGGTGCAATACACCGCCCCCGACATCTATGCTGCCGGCGGATTTGCATTGGAAACCGACTTCCACAACAACTTCAGACCCGAAACGCAGTACGAAAACGGGCCCGAAAGCATTTGGGCCATGCAGTATTCGATGAACGACGGAACAACATACGGCAACCTCAATTGGAGCTACGGACTGATTGTGCCCAACATTCCAGGCGTTACCGATGGCGGCTGCGACTTCTATAAGCCCAGTCAAAACCTCGTAAACGCCTATCGCACAGACAATGCGGGTCTGCCCCGAATAGACGACTTTAACAAGGCCGACTACGACAAGAGCCGCGATTATGCCGACCCACGCCTGTTCCTCACCGTGGGCATGCCCGGCTTGCCCTACGAGTTTAACCGCGATTTCATGATGGACCGCTCTGCAACATGGAGTCGTTCGAACGGTCTTTACGGCTATTACGTAACCTTAAAGCAAAACGTCGACCCCAAAAGCGGATACCTTATTAAAGGTTCGTGGTGGGGAACGCCCATGAACCGCATCGTGTTCCGCTATGCCGACGTGCTGCTCGAACGTGCTGAGGCCTTGGCACAGCTAGGCGGAAGTCATCTGCAAGAGGCACTGGCACTGGTTAACCAGCTGCGCAGAAGGGCCAAACAAAGCACCGCAGCCATAGCCAACTACGAGTCGCAATATGGCGTTAGGCTCAACGTAGGCCAATACACAGGCAGCTACAACCAAGCCCAAACACTAAAAATCGTGAAGATGGAACGCCGATTGGAAATGGGAATGGAGAGCGAACGTTTCTTCGACCTTGTGCGTTGGGGCGAGGCTGCCAGCGTGATAAACAAGTATTATGCCGAAGAGGCCAACGATTGCGCCATATATAACGGTGCTCACTTCACCGCCAACAAGAACGAATACCTGCCCATTCCCCATGCACAGGTGGCCGCATCGAAAGGAAATTACAAACAAAACATAGGAGACTGGTAACGATGAAAACCCTGATAACCCAAATTGTGATGGCCTTTGCCACGCTCGTTGCCATAACGGCGTGCAGCGAAAGCAACGTTAGCGACCTGCAACTAGGTGGCGACTGCAACGTGCAAGCCATTGCATTAGACAAATACGAAGGCACAACCGACCTACCAACACGCAGCATTACCGTGCGTGTTCCACAAGGATATGACGTTAGGAACATGGAACTTACCACCCTGCAACTTAGCGCAGGCGCAACGGCCAACATCAAACAGGGCGACCATCTGGACTTTACCACGCCCCGAACGATGCGTGTGCGTAACGCAGACGTGTACGAAGACTGGACCATCAGCGTGCGCCGCGACGAGGCAAAGATAACTAGTTTCAAGATAAACGACCTGTATACGGGCATCATAGACGAAGGGGCAAGAACCATTTCGGTTTATGTTCCCGAGGCACTCAACCTCTCTTCGCTCGTTCCCACATTCACTTTGAGCGACAACGCCACAGCCTCTATCGTCAGCGGAGTGGCCACTAGCTTTGCCAAACCTTTGCAAATAACCGTCACCAACAACACCGCTACCACCACCTACACCGTAACCGTTACGAAGATAGGCAAGCCCGAAGTGGTGTTCGTGGGCTTAGCACAGAGCATGGACCAACTAAACATCGAAGAGCTAACGGCTTGTCGCTGGATGTTGGCCAACGTACCCAACTCGCTTTACGCCTCGTTCGCCGACATTAAGAACGGAAGCATAGACCTAAGTGCCTGCAAGGTGATATGGTGGCACTACCATAAGGACGGCGGAGTGGATGGAAAAGAGGCCTTCGAGAAAGCTGCACCTGCCGCAGTAGAGGCATCGGTAGCCCTACGCGACTACTACAACGCAGGCGGTTCGTTCCTCTTTACACGCTATGCCACCAACATGCCGGCCTTCATCGGTGCGATGAAGAACGATGCTGTGCCCAATAACTGCTGGGGACAGAAAGAAACTGAGGCCGAAACGGTAGGCTCGCCGTGGAGCTTCTCCATGCGCGGACACACCGATAACGCGCTTTACCGCAACCTCGTGATGAAGAACGACGCCCCCAACGACGTGTTTACCTGCGACGCAGGCTATCGCATCACCAACTCAACTGCCCAATGGCACATCGGTGCAGACTGGGGTGGGTATGCCGATTACGACACTTGGCGCAACAAAACCGGTGCGCGCGACCTTGGATATGGTGGCGATGGCGCCATCGTGGCATGGGAAATCCCAGCCAACGGCACCAAAGGCGGCATCGTCTGCATTGGTTCGGGCTGCTACGATTGGTACAGCATAGACCCCGTAACGCCGCATTATCACCAAAATGTAGCCACTTTAACGCGCAACGCCATCAACTTTCTTAAACGATAAACCCAGCAACAATGAACAAAACAGCATATATCATCGCCTCGTTTGCCTTGCTAGCCACACCGCTAGCAAGCTGCGAAAGCGACGCGCCCGCAGTTGAAGAGCGCGACTGGCAGGGAACAACAACCTTCTTCCAAACAGCCGACGACAAGAAACAAGACACCTATTACAAGCCGTTTGCAGGGTTCGTGGGCGACCCCATGCCCTTCTTCGACCCCGTGGCAAAAGATTTTAAGGTGCTTTACCTGCAAGATTATCGTCCCAACCCCGCTGCTACCTACCATCCCATTTGGGCTGTCAGCACCAAAGATGCAGCGAACTACACTTCGTTAGGCGAACTGATACCCTGCGGAGGGGCTGCCGAACAAGATGCGGCACTGGGCACGGGTTCTACCATCTACGACGAAACGCAGCACACTTACTACACCTTCTACACCGGCAACAAGCATCAGCCACGCCAAGGCGACAATGCACAGGTGGTGATGGTGGCCACTTCGCCCGACTTTAAGACGTGGACCAAGAGCCAAACGTTCGTCATTCGGGGCAACGACTATGGTTATAGTGCCAACGATTTTCGCGACCCTTACGTCTATAAGGCCGAAGATGGCAGCGGCTATCGCATGCTCGTGGCCACCTATAAGGATGGTAAGGGCGTGCTGGCAGAGTTTTCTTCGGCCGATTTAAAGGCGTGGAAACACGTCGGAGTGTTTATGACCATGATGTGGGATCGCTTTTACGAGTGTCCCGACCTCTTCAAAATGGGCGATTGGTGGTACTTGGTGTACAGCGAAAAGCATGCTGCCGTGCGTCGCGTGCAATACTTCAAGGGTCGTACCATCGACGAATTGAAGGCAGCAACGGCCAACGACGCAGGCAAATGGCCCGACAACCACGAGGGATTTCTCGACAGTCGCGGTTTCTATGCAGGCAAAACGGCTAGCGACGGCACCAACCGCTACATTTGGGGATGGTGTCCTACGCGTCCTGGAAACAACAATACGGATGTTGGAGCCTATCCCCACGAACCCGAATGGGCAGGCAATTTGGTGGCGCATCGCCTGATGCAGCATGCCGACGGCACGCTAACGCTCGGCGAAGTGCCTGCCATTAGCACGCAGTTTAGCCAAAACGCCGCCCCCAAACTGATGGCACAAAGCGCGCAAGGCGTAACGCAAAACGGCACCAACCTTAAACTGCAAGGTGAGGCTTGGGCACTATTCGCCCGACTGGGGCAGGCAAATCGCATCAGTTTCACCGTAAAAACGGCCGCCAACACCGATAAGTTCGGCATCTCGCTTGTTCGCGGCAGCGACTCGGAAAAGTGGTACACCCTAGTGGTTAACCCCGAAGGAGCCGACAAACGCAAGGTGAACTTCGAGGAAGAAGGACCGAAGGGTAAGGGCTTTGTTGAGGGAATAGACGGCTATGTGTTTGCCCGACCCGCCGACAACACCTATAACGTAACGATCTACACCGACAACAGCGTGCTGGTGATGTACGTCAACGACGTGTGTTGCTACACCAACCGCATCTATAATATGGCCAAAAACTGTTGGAGCATCAACAGCTATGGCGGCGAAGTGAACGTGAGCAACCTCAGCGTGAGCACAACCAAATAGATCATTAGCAGGTCAACGGGTTGTCTTCGACCAAGAGTCGCGGGCAACCCGTTGTTCGCACACAGCGCACTGCCCCGTTAATAAACATTAATCCACCCACATCCGATGCGTAAAAACTTGGCGTTTAGCCCACTTAGTTTTATCTTTGGGACAGAGAATTATAGATTTTCCATACCTAACGCGCATCACCTAAACCGCAAACAACCATTCAAGATTATGGCACAAAGACTAACCAAACCCATACTTCGGCTTGCAACAACCCTCTTGTGGCTATTTGTGGCGCATGCCATTGCCCATGCCGACAACCCCAAAAAGATGAACATGCTCAGCAAAAACCATTGCATGCTGGCTTTCGACACGCACACAACGCGCTACTTGCTGTTGCCCGTTGAAGAGAAAGCAGAGCTTTGCAACCTGCGACTTATCGTAGACAACAACGCCATTCAAACGCTTAACGTGCGCTTGGCGGCCGACCACGTAGACTATTTCGTGCCACTTGCCCTCGATGCCGTTAAGGGGAAACCCTTCATTCTCGATGTGCACGTGCAGGGCGACGTTCGTAAAAACGGCAACCTAAACGACTATGTGTGCTGGAAAACCATGTCAATGACCGACAACTTCGACACGGCCAACCGCGAAAAGTGGCGTCCGCTGTACCATCACACGCCACCTTACGGCTGGATGAACGACCCCAACGGACTATTTTACAAAGACGGACTATACCACCTTTATTACCAATGGAACCCATACGGCTCGCAGTGGGAGAACATGACGTGGGGCCACAGCGTTAGTAAAGACCTTGTGCATTGGGAAGACCGAGGCACAGCCATAGCCCCCGATGCCCTGGGAACGATATTCAGCGGCTGTGCCGTTGTAGACCATAACAACACGGCTGGCTTTGGCGCAGGTGCGGTGGTGGCATTCTATACATCGGCCGGTGAGAACCAAACGCAAAGCATGGCATACAGCACAGACAACGGACAGACCTTTACCAAGTACGACCGCAACCCCGTGATAACGGCCGCGATACCCGATTTTCGCGACCCGCACGTGTTTTGGCATCAACCCACCGAACGCTGGATAATGGTGCTTGCCGCTGGTCAAGAAATGCAATTCTACTCGTCGAAGAACCTCAAAGAGTGGACATTCGAGAGCCGTTTTGGCGAGGGCTACGGCAACCACGATGGCGTTTGGGAATGTCCCGACCTGATGCAGCTGCCCGTTCGCGGCACCGACAAGCAGAAGTGGATGCTTATTTGCAACATCAACCCTGGCGGACCTTTCGGCGGAAACGCCACGCAATACTTTATCGGCGAGTTTGATGGGCACCAGTTTACCTGCGAAGACAAGCCCGAAACAACCAAGTGGATGGACTACGGCAAGGACCATTACGCCGGCGTAACCTTCGACAATGCACCGCAAGGTCGCCATATACTGATGACTTGGATGAGCAATTGGCAGTATGGCAACCAAGTTCCTACGCTGCAATTCCGCTCGGCAAACACCATTCCCTGCGACCTCGACCTGTTCGAACACAACGGTCAGACCTTTGTTGGGCGCACACCATCCAAAGAACTATTGGCCACACGCGCCACACCGCTATTTAAAAACAGTACTTCGGCACGCCGAACCTTCAACCCAGTGCAGGGCGCATACGAGCTAGTGATGGTTGTTAAGCCCCAAACCAAGGGCAAAACGCGCCTTACTTTGCAAAACGCCGAAGGCGAAAAGGTGGTTGTTAGCTACGATGTGGCCGCGCAAACGCTATCGGTAGACCGCACCCAAAGCGGCAAATCCGACTTCAGCGATGCTTTCAAAGCCGTTACCGTTGCCCCTACCCGCGGTATGATAACCACGCTCCGCATCTTTGTAGATAAGAGTAGCGTTGAGGTTATAGATGCCCAAGGCAAGGTTTCGCTCACCAATTTGGTGTTTCCCTCAACGCCTTACAACACCCTGCTGCTCGAAAATTCGGGTGGAAACAAGGCCAGTGTGTCGGCGTTTGAGATGAAATAAGGTTTAATTTGTCCGACTAGTCCGACTAGTCGGACCTGTCTGACCTGTCTGACCTGTCTGACCTGTCCGACTGCTCAGACTGCTCCACCCCAACCAGTCAATCTTAACAAGTAAACATCAAGGCATATCACTCCCCTCTCCCCTCGGAGAGGGGCTGGGGGTGAGGCTTTATCTTCATAAACAACAAGGCATATCACTCCCCTCTCCCCTCGGAGAGGGGCTGGGGGTGAGGCTTTATCTTTATAAACATCAAGGAATTTCACTCCCCTCTCCCCTCGGAGAGGGGCTGGGGGTGAGGCTTTATCTCTATAAACATCAAAGTATATCACTCCCCTCTCCCCTCGGAGAGGGGTTGGGGGTGAGGCTTTATCTTTATAAACATCAAGGCATACCCCCCTCTCCCCTTGCAGAGAGGGGCTGGGGGTGAGGCCTTAAATACAAAATAATTATGCGTAAATCAACCCAACTCACACTCATTCCCGTGATGTTCTGCTTCTTCGCCATGGGATTTGTAGACCTAGTGGGCATTGCCTCAAACTATGTCAAGGCCGATCTCAACCTTACCGACTCGGCCGCGAACGTCTTTCCGTCGCTCGTTTTCTTCTGGTTCCTCATCTTTGCCGTGCCAACGGGCATGCTGATGAACAAGATTGGGCGTAAGAAAACGGTGCTAGTGTCGCTCGTTATCACCGTGGCCAGTTTGCTTTTGCCCCTCTTCGGCAACAGTTACGAGCTGATGTTAATCTCGTTTTCGCTGCTGGGCATCGGCAATGCCTTTATGCAAACATCGCTCAACCCCCTTATATCGAACATCATCAGTGGCGACCGCTTTGCAGCCACCCTCACATTCGGCCAGTTTGTAAAGGCCATCGCCTCGTTCATGGCCCCCATTATCGCCGCTTGGGGTGCAGCAGCCAGCATCCCCCACTTTGGTTTGGGCTGGCGCATACTCTTCCCCATCTACATGGTTATCGGCATTTTAGCCACCCTGATGCTGTCGGCCACGCCCATCGAAGAAGAACCCATGAAGGATAAGCCCTCTTCTTTCATGGAAACCATCAAGCTATTGGGCACGCCCATCGTACTGTTGTCGTTCATCGGCATCATGTGTCACGTGGGAATAGACGTGGGAACAAACACCCACGCCCCCAAAATTCTGCAAGAACGACTACACATGGGACTTGACGAGGCAGGCTTTGCCACCAGCCTTTACTTCATTTTCCGTACACTTGGCTGTCTTAGCGGCTCGTTCATACTGGCCAAATTCAACAACCGCGCCTTCTTCTACGTTTCCGTTGTCATGATGGCCCTTTCCATGTTGGGCCTAGCCGTGGGCGAAAGCAAAGCCGTTCTGTACACCGCCATTGCGTTGGTTGGTTTCGGCAACTCCAACATCTTCTCGCTCGTGTTCTCTCAAGCCGTGCTGTCCTTGCCCGACAAGAAGAACGAAGTGTCGGGCCTAATGATTATGGGACTGTTCGGTGGAACCATATTCCCCCTCCTCATGGGACCTGCCAGCGATGCCGTTGGCCAATGGGGAGCCGCCGTTGTAATGGCCTTTGGCGTTGTCTACCTCTTTACTTATGGTCGAAAGATTGGCGCAAAGTAAGCATACTTAACTAAAAACAACAAAGAAGATATGAAACGACTTATCGTAGGATTGGGCGAAGCACTCTGGGATGTGCTGCCCGAAGGAAAGAAAATAGGCGGCGCACCGGCAAACTTTGCCTACCATGCCGCGCAGTACGGACTAGACACCTTGGCCATTAGTGCCTTGGGCAACGATGCTTTGGGCGACGAAATAGCCCAGAAGTTCGCCGACAAAAAGCTCAACGTGCTGATGCCGCGCGTGCCTTTCCCCACAGGAACGGTGCAAGTAGAGCTCGATGCACAAGGCGTACCCACTTACGACATTAAGGAAGGAGTGGCTTGGGACAACATCCCCTTCACCCCCGAACTTGAAGAAGTGGCCCGAAACTGCCGTGCCGTGTGCTGGGGTTCGTTGGCACAGCGCAACGAAGTGAGCCGCAACACCATCCGCCGTTTCCTCGATGCCACCCCCAAAGACTGCCTTAAAATCTTCGACATCAACCTTCGCCAAAACTTCTACAACGAAGAACTGCTGCTCGACTCGTTCAAGCGATGCGACATTTTGAAGATAAACGACGAAGAACTGGTTACCATTGGCCGTCTGTTTGGCTATCCCGGTCTCGACATGACCAACAAGTGTTGGCTCATCTTGGGCAAATACAACCTGGATGCACTAGTGCTTACCTGCGGCGTAAACGGCAGTTATGTGTTTACTCCTGGCGCCATGTCGTTCTTAGAGACGCCCAAAGTAGAGGTAGCCGACACCGTTGGTGCAGGCGATTCGTTCACTGGCAGTTTCTGTGCGGCTTATCTCAACGGCGTTGCCGTTAGCGAAGCGCATCGCCTAGCCGTTGAAACCAGCGCATACGTATGCACACAAAACGGCGCAATGCCCACTATCCCCAAACATTTTATCGAAAGGATTAAGTAAGGAGCGAGAAGTTAAGGAGTTATGTAATTAAGGAGTTAAGGAGTTAGGGAGTTAAGGAGTTAAGCCATATGCTTTGTCGTATAAGGGTAATATTTCTTGCAAACTCGCCAGCTTGTTAACTCCTTGATGGGGTTTAAGAGAAGATAAGCTTGTAGCTACAAAGCTATTGGCTTAACTCCATAACTCCTTTAACTCCTTAATTACATTAACTCCTTAACTCCTCAACCACACATAACTCCTTAACTCCTCAACCACATAACTCCTTAACTCCATAAAAACGCAGAAAAGTTAACACACCAGAGAATTGACAAAAGAGCTTCTCATTATACACTAAGCATACGGCTTAACTCCTTAACTCCATAACTCCTTAACTCCTCAACCACAAATAACTCCTTAACTCCTTAACTCCTTAATTACTTAACCTCTAAAAATATTCTCTTTTTCTTTCATATTTATCAAATTAGTTGTAACTTTGCGAAGTGAAAAGGCATAGTTATTCAACTGCGCCATCATGAAAAGTACAATCGGTTAAAAGGCTGCCTATGGCTCGGCCGCATAGAGAACCGCCCATACCCCAACACCATTAGCCGGCTAAACATCATTACTGCCCACCAAAATAGCCATCGCACACTAAGCGAAACTTGCCAAAAGCGTTCTACCTGCATGGGCAAAAGCAATCTAAACACTTTTATATTTATACCATAATTAAAAACCAAACATCATGTTACACACTATCAAAAACCTATCGTTATGCGCCATGTTCGCATGCGTAGCCTTTGCATTCGCCGCTTGTAGCTCAGACGACGACAGAGACAACCCCGTTGTTCAGCAACTCATTGGTTCGTGGCAACCAATAAGCAATTGCAGTTCGTGCGGACAATCAAACACTTTTGAAACATGGTACAAAGACCTTACGTGGGACAAGCATACCATCGTTGACGGAAATACTGAATTGGTGCGCAAGGGCGACTTCGGTTGCAAAGAGAACATCCTACACCTGCGCAGTGTCTGCCCCAAAGGACACGACCTCAAAGAAATTGACTTTAAGGTTGAGATTAACGGAGACGTACTTACACTCACCGACTTAAAGACGAAGGCTGCAACAAAATACAAACGTCGTAAGTAAGCATAACGCCTTTGGCTAACATGTTCACCAATTAACGAACACGCGCGTTAATTACAATGAGCAATGCCAAGCAAACTTGGCATTGCTCGTAACATGCGCCTATATGTAACGAACAAAATCTGATGCTACATGCGCTAAGCCCAAACCACCAAGGGGATAAACGGCCTGCATGTAACGAACAAAACCCAATGCTACATGCCCTAAGCCCAAACCACCAAGGGGATAAACGGCCTGCATGTAACGAACAAAACCTGATGCTACATGCCCTAAGCCCAAACAACCAAGGGGATAAACGGCCTGCATGTAACGAACAAAACCTGATGCTACATGCCCTAAGCCCAAACCACCAAGGGGATAAACGGCCTGCATGTAACG
>CALIZL010000065.1 GCA_938028745.1 uncultured Prevotella sp. | reverse complement strand
TTTTATCCCTATATCCGTCCGCAAGAAACGGGCACCAAGAGCGACATACGCTGGTGGAAACAAACCAACGACAAGGGTTTTGGTTTCCGTATCGTGTCGCCAGAGCTGTTCTCGGCCAGTGCTTTGCACTATTCCATCGCCGATTTAGACGAAGGGTTGGAGAAGGCGCAACGCCATTCGCCGCAAGTTCCGAAATCTAAATACACCGAGCTTTGCATAGATTTGGGTCAAACGGGCGTTGGTGGCGTCAACAGTTGGAGCAAAGAGGCCGTCGCCCTGCCGCCTTATCGCCTGCCTTATAAGCAATATACATTTACGTTTACGCTTGTTCCGCAGAAGTAACCGCACGGGGAAGGGGCTGGAAGCTGGGCTTGGGCTGATGGTTATGGCCCATCTAGGATGCCTAGAAAAGTAAAGAGATTGCCCAAAAGCCATTATTCCTAGTTATCCTAATCATCCTAGAACACCTAGGATGCCTAGGATAACTAGAATAACTAAGATGCCTAGGATTGCCTAGAACACCTAGAAAAAAGAAGATAGCTAGGATAACTAGAATAACTAGAATAACTAGGACACCTAGGATGCCTAGATCACCTAGGATAACTAGGACATCTAGGATAACTAGAACGCCTAGAACAACTAGAAAACGCAAGTTTCCCAATAAAAAGACGAGGGTGTGCCAAGCTTGGCACACCCTCATATTATATAGTGGAAAGCAACCCTTTAACGACTTCTTCCCTTCGCAAGGCGGCCTTGCATCATGCGTTTCGTCGTTCGTTGCCCTTAGTTGACAGCCCGCCCCCGTTCCGTTTCAGTAAGCCCATACCTTCGCGGAGTTTTATCGGGGGCGGCGTAGGCTTTTGTATTATCTATGGTATCTAACTATTATCTTCTTCTGATGTTGCAAAGTTACGCTTTATTTTACTTTAAGCAAAGAGATTTTGATATTTTTTTTGATGTTTGATGAAAATAGTAAGCACGCTGGTTGGTTTGATACGTTACGAAACGAAGAGTTTAACCGACATCCACCAACTAAAAACGGCCGCTCGCCCCAGCTACAAAGCACCTGCAAACGCCTAAAACACGCCTTTGCCAAGCCAAAAATATCGCCTAATCATCCACACAGGCCAACCCCCACTTCGCACCCAACCGCAGTCCACCTCAAACCACACGTTATATAATATGCGTTAAAACGCTAAACAATTAAAATCTACGCAAATAGCTACAAATATGCAAACAGACAGCAACCACCAACAACCAATATTGCGAAACAACGATGCACGCCCACCCTTCAAGCGATAAAATTTTGCTAATTAAATACGAAAAATATGCGGAAGTTGGTAAAAATAGCTTATCTTTGCTGCCAAATAAACACCACCTCTTTCGAGGTCTTACCATTAACAAAAACAAATAAACTATCCTATGCGTTTTAGAAATTTGCTCGCGCTTGCTCTTCTCGCCCTTGGTGGCACCATTCAAGCGCAATCGCAGATGCCCCCGATTCCGCGCGACCCCGCTGTTCGCATCGGCAAACTCGACAATGGGCTTACCTATTACATTCGTTACAACAACTGGCCAGAAAAGAGAGCCAACTTCTACATCGCCCAAAAGGTGGGTTCGCTGCAAGAAGAAGAAAGCCAACGCGGCCTTGCTCACTTTCTCGAACACATGTGTTTCAACGGCACAGAGCACTTCCCCGGCGATGCCTTGCTACGTTATTGCGAAAGCTTAGGCGTGAAATTCGGAGCCGACCTCAATGCCTACACGGCCATCGACGAAACGGTTTACAACATCGACAACGTGCCTACCACGCGCCAAAGCGCGCTAGACTCGTGCCTGCTTATCCTTCGCGACTGGGCTGGTAGCCTTGCACTCGACCCCAAAGAGATTGACCAAGAGCGCGGAGTGATACACGAAGAGTGGCGTTTGCGCACAAGTGCCAGCAGCCGAATGTTCGAACGCAACCTGCCTAAGCTCTATCCTGGCTCGAAATACGGCTTGCGCTACCCCATCGGACTGATGAGTGTGGTAGACAACTTTAAGTATAAGGAGCTGCGCGACTACTATGAGAAATGGTATCACCCCACAAACCAAGGCATCATCGTTGTGGGCGACGTGGACGTAGACCACGTTGAGGCCGAGATTAAAAAGCTTTTCGGCCCCATGAAGAACCCCGCAAACGCCTCGCCCGTAGTAACCGAGAATGTTCCCGACAACAATACGCCCATCGTTATCATCGACAAAGACAAGGAACAAACCAGCACTGTTGTGCAAATGATGATGAAACGCGATGCTACTCCCGACTCGGTGAAGGGCGATGTGGATTATATGGTGTACGAATACGTAAAAGGCGTGGGCATCGGACTGCTTAACGACCGCCTAGCAGAGGCCGCCCTCAAGCCCGATTGCCCCTTCGTAGGTGCCAGTGCAAGCGTAGAAAGCTACATCTTTGCCAAAACCAAGGAGGCCTTCTCCATCGCCGTGTCGCCCAAAACCACCGAGTTAACAGCCGATGCACTGCGAGCAGCCTACATCGAGGCCTTGCGCGCCGCACAATTTGGCTTTACAAAAACCGAGTACGACCGCTCAAAGTCGTCTACTCTCAGTTCGCTCGACCGCATGTTCAGCAACCGCGAGAAGCGTTTCACCTCGCAATTCGCCAACAGCTACAAGGAACATTTCTTGAATAACGAACCCATCCCGCCCATCGAATACTACTACGAAACGATGAAACAGGTGGTACCCAACATCCCATTGGAGTTTGTTAACCAAGTGTTTGCCGACCTTGTGTCGAAGACCGACACCAACTTGGTCATCGTTAGCTTCAACCCAGAGAAGGAAGGACTGACCTATCCCACCGAATCGGGCCTCATCGCCGCCGTTGACCAAGCACGCACCGCCAAACTAACGCCCTATGTAGACAACGTGAAGAACGAGCCGCTCATCACCAAATTGCCCAAACCCGGCAAGGTTATCAGCCAAAAACGCAGTCCCAAGTTCGGCTATACCGAGATGAAACTCTCTAACGGCGTAACCGTATTGTTGAAGAAAACCGACTATAAGAAAGACGAAGTGCGCCTTTCTGGTAGCGGCGGAGCGGGCAGTTCAAGCTATGGCGCGGCCGACTTTGCTAACCTCAAAGTCTTCAACAGCGCCATCGAAGTAAGCGGATTGGCCAACTTCTCGAACACCGAACTGGGCAAAGCCCTCGCCGGAAAGAACGCATCGGCAAGCATTTCGATGAGCGAAAAGCGCATGCGCCTTGGTGCTAGCTCTACGCCTAAGGACATTGAAACGATGTTCCAGCTAGCTTACCTGCACTTCACCAAGATTAATAAAGACCAAGAGGCCTTCAACAACTTGATGGAAAGCCTCAAAGTGAGCCTGCAAAACCGCGCCATATCGCCCGACCAAGCTTTCAGCGACTCGCTCAGCGCAACCATCTACGGACATAATCCGCGTGTGAAGCCCCTCGAATTGGCCGACCTTCCCAAGGTTAACTACGACCGAATATTGCACATGGCTGCCGAACGCACGGCCAACGCCAACGGTTGGCGTTTCATCATCATAGGCAATTACGACGAGGCAACCATTCGTCCGCTCATCGAACGCTATCTAGGTTCGCTGCCTTCTAAGGGTGCCAACCCCAACAG
The DNA here is from genome assembly GCA_938028745.1 of uncultured Prevotella sp. GTDB lineage: Bacteria > Bacteroidota > Bacteroidia > Bacteroidales > Bacteroidaceae > Prevotella. The sequence continues at coordinate 15,051 of CALIZL010000065.1, read as the reverse complement.
TAAGAAGGTAACCTTCTTCAAAAAGGGCGTAACCAACAACGATTTTACGCGCAAGATGGAAACGCCGAAGGCCGATGCCAACATGGTTTGGTTTAGCGAAGACATCCCCTACACCACAGAGAATGCCATCAAAGCCAGCATCGCCGGCCAAATTCTCAGCATGGTTTACATCAAAAAGATACGCGAAGATGCCAGTGCAGCCTACACTTGCGGCGCATCTGGTTCGGCTAGCATCGACGACAAGGATCACAATGTAACCCTATTTGCTTATTGTCCCATGAAACCAGAGAAGGCCGACCTGGCTTTGCAAATCATGCGCGATGAGGTTACCAACCTTTCTAAGCAGTGCGATGCATCAATGCTCGCCAAGGTAAAGGAGTATATGGTTAAGGAAGCCGACAACGAGGCGAAGACTAATGGCTATTGGGCTGGCGTTATCAGCACGTGGTATCGCTACGGCATCGACTTGCATACCGATTACAAGGCACTTGTGGCTAAGCAAACGCCCGAGAGCATTAGCAACTTCGTTAAAGAAATTCTGAAAGCCGGCAACCGCATCCAGGTTACGATGATGCCAGCAGAAGAAAAGAAGTAGTTACATAACAGCCTGGTGAAAAGGCCACAACATGGCCACAAAACGCCACCATCCATCCTAACAAGCAACAGGTAGGGACGTGTCTTACAACAAGACCTTCCCTACCTGTTGTTGCGTTTATAGTCAGAAGGAATTGATTTAGAAAGTTGTTCGCATTGCCCGCTTTGCCAACAACGTATCAATGTGCCAGCACAACGGCATTTGCGCTGCTGCGAAAAGCGTTTTGTAAAGACGCCACAAGATACTTATAACGTCAGTACAAGATACTTCGTAGCATCAGTACAAGGTGCTTGTAGTGTCAGTACAAGAAGCTTGTAGTGCCAGTACAAGGTGCTTGTAGTGCCAGTACAAGATGCTTTGTACTGATGTTTATGATAAAAGTTGCCGAGTTAACAAGCAAACAAACGAATAAAACACAAGGCATATCACTCCCCTCTCCCCTTGGAGAGAGGCTGGGGGTGAGGCCGAGAGATAATAAGTTGACTTGTTAACTCGTCAACAAGAGGATAACAAACAAGGCATATCACTCCCCTCTCCCCTTGGAGAGGGGCTGGGGGTGAGGCTACTACAAATACCTATATATAGGTATTGCTCAATTCACTATTAATCCCTAACTTTGCAAATTGCATAGTACGTTTTGCACTTAACAGGATAAGAAAAAGACAAAAAGATATGAAGTTTCCCGCACGAATTCTATGGGGAGGAATACGTGTTATGGTTTTGTTCATGGCTTTTGCGTGTGCTTTTAACCAGTTGGCGCACGCCCAATCCACAGACGAGAACATCTCATTGACCATTACCGACCGCAATGGGCAGGCCTTACCCTACGCCACTGTTATCGTAGAGAGTGCCGGCCTTACCTATACTGCCGACGCACAAGGCCGAATTAGACTCAAACCTGCACTCTTTACCACCAAAGGAACGCGCCTAACAGTGTCGTATCTGGGCAAAGCCACGCGCCAATTAACCATTACGCACGATGCTGTGGCGAAAGAAAAGAAGATAAACATCGCACTAGACGACAACAACCTTTACCTGAAAGACGTGCAGGTGAACGCCACACGCGCACCCCGACACAGCAATTCGTCGATGCTCATTCAGCGAAACACCATCGACAACATACAAGCTTACAGTCTGGCCGATATTGTTCAGGCACTGCCAGGCAAGGCCATTCTCAACACCGACATGCACAACGCCAGTTTCTTAACCTTGCGCTCAGCTCTGCAAGGCGACCTGCAAAACCCGCTCGATGCCTATTCGCGCAACAAGCTTAACGACTATGTGCGCAACGCTGCCTTTGGCATTGCCTACGTGGTAGACGGTACGCCCCTCTCGAACAACACCAACATGCAGCTAGACAGCTACGGAAAATGGGGCGGCATCAAGATGTTCGACCGCCGTTTTAACACCGACAACAACGAGAATGTGGGCAGCGGAAACGACTTGCGCCTTATTCCCGCCTCGTCGATAGAGAGCGTTGAGGTGATTTCGGGCGTGGCTCCAGCCAAGTATGGCGACCTAAGCAGCGGTGCCGTTATCATCAATCGCCGCGCCGGACTTACCCCTTTCTATGGTAGTGTAAAGGTGCAATACGACATTTTCAACGCCTCGCTGGGCAAAGGTTTCGCTCTTGGCGAGCGTTGGGGCATGCTTAACCTCAACATAGACTATCTGCACAGCACCCGCGACAGGCGCGACAAGCTGAAAACAAACGCAAACATCGCCCTCAACGCCACGTGGACACACACCATTAGCCGAGCCTTGACATGGGAAAACACCCTTTCGGCCGACTTTTCTAAAAACGTTGACGGACTGAAAAGCGACCCCGACGCCACGCTTAACCGCACCCGAACCGACCGCCAGAACCTGCGTTTGGCCCTGCGTGGCGCGCTTTCGCCCCAACAAAACGCGCTTATCGACGGCATCGACTATAACTTTTCGCTCTCTCTGTCGCACCAATACGACATGCACGAAGAGTTTATTGCCAACAACAGACTGAACCTTATCACCGATGCTTACACCAACGGACTGCACGAAACGGATGTTGCCCCACCCTATTACACCGCCCTTTTGGAGATAGACGGCAAGCCCTTGGCCCTCTCGGCCAACGTGGAGGCACGCCGAACGCTAAGGTGGAGCCGCGCCACACACACGCTTAGCTTGGGCATTTTCGCCCGACATGAGGCCAATCATGGGCGTGGAAAGATTTTCAACGCCGAAACTCCGTTCTACGATGGTGGACAAGGAGGGCGCGGCGACCGCTCTTACCAGTACCGAAACCGCATTAACCTGAACCAATACGGCTTGTATGTGCAAGACAAGTTGGTGCTGCCCACGGCTCACGGCACGCTAAACGCAACGGCAGGCCTGCGCCTTGAACTTCAAAACCAACGCTCTGCGGCCTCTCCACGCATCAACATGATGTGGGCGTTAGACAATGGATTGAGCTTTAATGCGGCCTACGGCATCAGCTATAAAATACCCGCCACGGCCTTTTTATATCCCGAAAACGTGTATTTCGACCGTCTGGTGTACAGCAATTACAGCAACAACGCCAACGAGCGGCTCTTTATGTACAAGACCAAAGTGGTTAATCCCACCAACCCCAACTTGCTTTCGCCCTACACACACAGCTTTGAAGTGGGCACAGCCTATGCCAACAGCAACTTCAACACCTCGCTAACGGGCTATCTTAAGATAGACTTACGCGGCATCAGTTCAGAGGCTGTGCTCGATACGATGTGGGTTCAGCATTACGAAACCGTGTCGCAACAGCCCAACCAACGGCCCATCTATGCGCCCAAGGGCGACCCCCAGCTCATTATCGACTATTATTTTACGCCCCGCAACCTGCTTTATAGTCGCAATGCAGGCGTAGAATGGATTGGCAATCTGCGCAACATCAAACCCTTGGGCTTAGGCATCAACTTCTCGGTGGTTTACAATTACAGCCTTTATCATCAGCAAGGCGAACGCGTAAGCACCTCTATCGACTTAGACAAGGAGGCCGTTTCGGGCATCTACGCCCCCACAAAGAACAGCTCGCACGAGCTAATCTCCACCCTAAGCCTCACCAAACAGATACCCACCCTTGGCTTGATATTCAACTTGCGCCTGCAAAACTTCTGGTTCAGGCACTTCAACCGGCATGGTTTCGACATTTATCCCATCGGTTACATCGACCAAAACTTCCGTCGTGTGTACCTAGATGAGCAGCAACGAAAGGACATCCGCTGGACCTATCTGCGGCTAAAAGACAACGAACCCGTAAATATTTCGCAGCCAATCATCGTTCCCAACTGTCATCTTCGCGTGTCTAAGGAGATTGGTAAGCAGCTGCGCCTATCGTGTTATATAAATAATGTGTTCAATTATCGCCCTTGGATAGAACGCCAAGGCGAACGAATATACTTTAATCAGCCGCCAACGGTGAGCATGGATGTTAGCTACAAGTTCTAAGTGGCCTCGCTTTCCGTTTACCACAAACAACATTATCAACAACAAATACACAGAAAAAATGAAAGAAAAAAGACGTTGGGGCAACCGCATCGCCCTATTCCTGACAATGGCCATAGCCGCATTGTTCACGGCTTGCAGCGAAAACGACGCCCCCGAAGTGTCGAGTGCATCGGTGAAAGTGAACGTTAAAATCGACAAGACTTTCGAGAAAGCCAAAGCCCAAAAGGTCGCAATTACCTTGCGCAACATCAATACAGGGAAAGAAACAGCCTACGAAACCACCATCAACGGTACGGTGGAGATGCCCAATTTGCCGGTAGACATATACGACATAACGGCTACCTACACCCTTCCCGCCAACGAATACAGCGAAATTACAGGCGAAAACAGCACCGAAGATGTGCTTTTCTCGGCTGCTGCAACGGGCATACAACTGCAACCCAACAAGGAAACGACCATCAATTTGGAGCTAGCCACATCCACAACCGACGATTTTGTTCTCAAAACCATATACTATGCGGGGTCGGATAGCAAGAAAGCAGGTGGCGAAGACGACCGCTTTATCGAGATCTACAACAACTCTTCGCGCACTCTTTATGCCGATAGCCTTTGTTTTGCACTCACAACGATGAACCGTTACGGTTTTCTAGCCAATGGGAAACCGCATCCTTACATGAATAAGAACTTATATTTAACTTCTAATGGCACATACGATTGGAGCAAATCAGAAGGTATGGTCGACACCGAAGGTGCAAACGGCAAGTATGTTTACGGTGATGTCGTTATCATGGTGCCAGGTTCGGGCAAGGATTATCCCATCAAACCGGGTGAAAGTTTCATCATCGCACCCTTCGCCCAGAACTATAAACAACCCTTTACCACCTCATCGGGCAAGCAAGTTACACCCGAATGGCCCGACTCTACGCTCGACCTAAGCAAGGCAGAGTTTGATGTTGTGTACCCCGGATATGAGGAATTGGACAATAAGAGCGCTGCAAACATGGTGATTATAAAGAAAGGTAGCAACCTATACATGCGGCCTTCGCGCAATGGCAAAGAGGGATACGTCATCTTCCGCCATCCTTCGCCCAATAAACTACCCGAATATCGCCGTCCATATATCGACATGAAGAAAGGCGACCACCATACTTACATGCAAATTCCCAACACATCTATCATCGATGCCGTTGAGGTTATCAACCCCAACCCCGACAGTTATGTGTCGCCAAAGGCTTTCCAAAAGTCGCTCGATGCCAGCTATGCCTACTCCAAACCCGACAACAGCTTCCGTTGTATTACGCGTAAGGTGAGCCGAGTGAATGATGGTCGCCGCATTCTGCAAGACCTCAACAACTCTAAACTCGACTTTGTTGAGATGATTCCAAACCCTAAGGCGTTTGCTAAATAAAGGAGTTAAGGAGTTATTTTTGAGGAGTTAAGGAGTTATGGAGTTAAGGAGTTAAGCCAAATGCCTTGTTGTTACAACCCAATTGAAAGGCTAGTGGGGTGGTTAGCAAACATGTCTGTTGCCATTGATTACATAAGCTATTGGCTTAACTCCTTAACTCCATAACTCCTTAACTTAACTCCTTAACTCCTCAAAAAATCTCCATAACTCCTCAAAAACTCTCCTCCCCATGCTTCTACTCGTTCTGCTTGCGTTGTTCTCTACGCCTGCCTCCGCTCAAGATTCGCTCACGCGCTTTGCCGTTCCAACTCCCCAAGAGTGGCGGCAACACCACCAAATCATGGCCTCGCCACAAGGCATTTACTTGCTACCGGCGCACAGCTATGGTTATACCTCGGCGACTTTCACCCACGAACGAGGCCCTTTAATGCGCCTGCAAACACCCAAAAAAGATACGAATTTGCGGCTTTCGTCTATGGGCGTGCACACCACTAACCGCTGGCGACTATACGGCGAGTTTGCCTACGACCGACAATTTGCCGATAGTGTGGGTTGGTTGCTTAGCGAAACGCCGCGCCTAGGCATGCCCTACTACTTTGCATCGCCACGCAAAGGCAGTTGGCTAAACGAAACCTACCAACTTAAAGGCGCAGCAAACTACTGCCTTTCGCGCCTATTCGACCTCGGTGCAGCCTTGCAAATAAGGTATCACAAGGGCGCACGCAGCAACGACCCACGCCCTTCTACCGAGAGCTTTTACTCGCGTTATCACCTCAATGTGGGCCTAAACCTCGCCCCCGTGCATATCTCTATGGCCGCAGGAATGGTGTACGGAACAAGCGATAACAACCTGATCTACGTGAACGAGAACAACGACCGCATCGACCGATTGGACTTTATGGCCTACGAACTGATGGGATTTGGCATGCACCGAAAGACGGGTAAGCTGCAAAACCGCGAGATGCAAGCCAACACCTACGGGCACGAGCTGTCGCTACAAGCCAGCTTTACCCGAAACGAAACGATGCTTTGGGCGCGCGCCAGCTATCTGGCCCAACGCGACAGCATACGTCGTAGCCGAACAAAAAACGTGTCGGCCAACCTCCTTTCCACTTATAACCTCCGTCAAACGCGCATTCTTGCGGGCCTAATTCATCCCCTTTCGTCCGCACTTCGCCTGCAAGCCACGGTCCATGCCCACTTTACCAAGGGCTGGGATAGGCTAGATAACATCCTCGGCGGACAGAAAAACTATGTGTATAACCATCGCGATGTCGGCCTTAACGCTTTGCTCTACCATCGCTTTACCTCGCAGCGACTCGACCTATTTGCGCTCGATGCCACCGCCGAACACGAGAAACGACAAGACGGAGCCACACAACACACCCTCGTTCGCGATGCTTTCCACCTCGCCGCAGCCTATCGTTCGCAACGTCCCTTGCCCCGAAACTTCGCCTTTTTCTATGGCGCAAGTCAAGCCTTCACCCTGCCCAAGGCCTCGCTAAGTTACCCATCAACGCAAGAAACGGTGTTCTCTACCCAGCTGGCACAACCGCTGCAACGTTTCTACGCCACGTCTACGGCCAGCACACGCATAGCGTTGGGCACGGCAAAGCGTTTCGCCCACTATCAGTTAACGCTCTCATTAGCCTATCAATTGGGCTATGTGCTTAAAGCCCAACCCACCATTCACGGCACGCGCCACAACTTTGAGGCCGCCCTCGGCTTGGCTTTCTAGCGGCCAACAATCCTTTACCCAACAGCGATAACACCCCTTTGCGTAAATGAAAAAATACCTCCTTACCCTTGCTCTTGCCCTGTTTGCCCTTTCGGCAAACGCCAAACGCACACAGGCAACACTGTCCACCGACCCCAACCTGCATGTGGGCAAGTTGCCGAATGGCCTTACCTATTATATACTTCGCAACAGCACACCCCCCAATCGCGCCAATTTCTACCTTGCCCAATGCGTTGGCTCGCTGCAAGAAACCGACAACCAACGCGGCTTGGCCCATTTCTTAGAGCACCTTTGCTTTAACGGCACGCGCCATTTCCCATCCAATACGCTCGTGGCTTACCTCGAAACGCTTGGCCTAAAATTCGGTCAAAACATCAATGCCTACACCGGAATGGAGCGCACCGTCTATCATCTCAACAACGTTCCCACAGCGCGCACCTCGGCCTTAGACAGTTGTCTGCTTGCACTTCGCGATTGGGCGTGCGACATTTCGTTTTCGCCCGAAGAGATAAATAAGGAACGTGGCGTGATTAACGAAGAGTGGCGACAACGCAATTCGGCCACGGCACGCATGCTACAACGCAATCTCCCACGCCTTTACCCCAACAGCTTGTACGCTCGTCGCGCCCCAATTGGCTTGATGGAAGTGATAGATACCGTTGGCCCTTCCACCCTTCGGCAGTATTATCACCGCTGGTATCATCCCCAAAACCAAGCAATTATCGTGGTGGGCGATGTGGATGTGGCACGCACGGCCAAACGTATCGAGGCACTTTTCGCCCCCATACGCCCCACCAAGTCTGCGCGCCGACCCGCCATTGTACCCGTTGCCGACAACGCCAAGCCCATCGTTGTGGTGGATAGCGATGCCGAACAGCGCACCACGCTTGTGCAAGTGTTCTGCAAAATGCCGCCCATAACGCCCGCTTTCAAAGCCTCGAACGCTTATCAACGCCTCTTAGTGCGCCGCTCTTTGATGATGTCGATGCTGCGCATGCGCCTTGCCGAGCAGGTGGTTAAGCCCCAATGCCCCTTCACACAGGCCGTGGTGGGCTATGGCGTATACCTCTATGCCTCCTCCAAATACGCCTTCCAAGTAACCATTATGGCCAAAGAGGGACAGGCACAGGCTGCCACACAAACCGTGATGACCGAATTATGGCGTGCAGCCAAGCATGGGTTTACATCTGCCGAATTGGCTCGTGCCAAGGCCGAAGAGCGCAATATCATCGAACGACAGTATGCCGCACGCAACGAAGTGGGCAATAATTACTTGGGCAACCAATTGGTGGAACATGCCCTAAGTGGCGAACCCATGCCTTCGCCCGATGCTCTTCGGCAGTTGCGAACAAGCATTGTCGATGCCATTACGCCTGCCGACGTGCAACAATGGCTGCGCAAGATGCTCCCCACTAGCGGCAGAAACCTCGTTGCTTTAAGCCTAAACCCACAACACGAGGGTGCAACCCAGCCCACCCAAGAGAGCCTTTTGCAGGCCGTTTTGCAGCCCGCCACGGCCAACCTTACACCATATAAAGACGATACCCCCAACCAACCGCTGCTCCCCGTATTGCCCAAGGCAGGCCACATCGTTAGCCAACGCCAAGAATCCGCTTTGGGTATCGAGCGCATAGAGCTGTCTAACGGAGTGACGGTGCTGCTCAAACCCACCTCTACGGGAAAAGACGAACTGCTGATGACGGCCTTCGCGCCTGGCGGTTCGTCGCGTTTGGAACAGGCCGACTTCGCCAATGCGCGTTTCTTCAACCGCATTGTGGGTAGTAGCGGACTAGGCGATTTCTCATCACAACAGCTCACCAAGGTGCTAACGGGGCAAACGGCCAACGTCAATCTCTCGCTCGACACCTATTGGCTAAGTCTCAACGGCAGTGCCTCTACACGCGATGCCGAATGCCTTTTGCAGCAAACTTACCTTTATTTCACCGCCTTGCGCCCCGACCAAGAGGCCTTTACCAACATCATGGCCAACAGCAAGGCGCGCCTTAGCCAAGTGGCAGGCCTGCCCGAAATGGCCCTTAGCGACTCGCTTGCGGCCACCTTGCACGCCCACAACCCACGTTTCGCCAACAACACGTTGACCGATCTCGACCATGTAGACCCCAATCGTATTCTCAACCTGGCGCGCCAAGGCATGGCCAACGCCGCAAACTTTACCTTTGTTTTCGCTGGCAACTTCCAACGCGACAGTCTTCTCGCCCTCGTTTGCCGTTACATCGCCTCGTTGCCTGCCAGCAAACCCCTGCTCGTTTCAGGGCAAGCCGCCCGCATAAACGACCCTTCGTCCCACCATCAGGCAGCGCAAAGCTCCACCGAGCCCACCACTACCGCAGCTCCCGCCACCGAAACATCCCTCGTTGGCGCACTGCGCAGCGTGCAAACCTATGCCCCCGGCATTGTTTGTAACCACTTCCGCCACGTCATGACCACGCCCAAAGCCAACGCCTACATCGTGTGGTGGGCCAAAGGTACACCCTATACGCTGGCCAATATCGTGATGGCCGAGGCGGTTGGTCAGCTGCTTAGCATGCGTTACACTCAGCGAATACGCGAAGAGATGGGTGCGGCTTACAGCACCGATGCCTCTTGCACCCTCGCGCCCGATGTGAACACCACCTACTTAAAGCTATATGGTATCTGCCCCATGAAACCCGAATTGGTTGACAGCACCCTCAATGCGATGCGCGCCGAGGCCGAAAACATGGCTCGTAACATCGACCCCACGCTGCTCGAAAACGTTAAACGCCACCTTGCCAAACGCTTTGAAGAGCGCACAAAGCAAAACAGCACGTGGCTACGAGCTGTGCAAACATGGGCGCAACAGGGCATCGACATCCACACCAACTATCTCATCGAACTGCAAAACATCACGCCCCAACGTCTACAACAGTTTGTTGCACACCAATTAATGGCGCAAGGAAATAGGGTTGAAGTGGTGATGATGCCGGAGTGAAATAAAAAAAGGCTGCAACCCAGCCCATACCAGCCTCTACCGGCCTCACCCCCAGCCCCTCTCCAAGGGGAGAGGGGAGTGATATGCCTTGCTTGTTGTACGCCTGTTACAGGTTAACTCGCCAACTGGTTAATTCGTTAACTACTCTATCTTCCGTCAACTTGTCTGCTTGTTAACTTGTTACAATGGAAAGAGGTACAAGCAATAGCGAACGCACCTTAGTCTGTTTTTAGCACATCCCTACAAACTAGGTGCGAGTATTTCGAGTTTCTTCTCTTTATAGTTTAGGATAAACGAGTGACCTTTTAAGAAATTCAAGCTGAGTAAACCATATTTGTCTTCGCCCTCAATAAAGTCGAGAACGATAGTTTGTTTGTCTAAACCAAAAGTAACCCCCTTATATTGGCGAACCTGTTTGATGGTAAGTTGTTGACTTACATCCGCAGCTTCTTTCTGTATTGTTCCTGTTGGTGCAATGCTAATGTCGTTAGGAAGTTTGTTGTTCCTACTGCCTGTGTCGAAAACAAGGCTCACATGTTGGCCTTGTATGCGCGTTTCAAACACAATAAAGTTCATCGGAACATCGGTGAACTTATGGCTATCTTTCCATTTAAGCACAATCCCCCCATTATTATCACCTAGATTGGGAGTGATGGTCTTTGTTTCATAGTCAAAACGCAATGGCCTATCTTTCAGAATGTCTGCCCCAAGGATGAAATTAGGTGCAAACCTTTTGAATTTGTCTTTAAGGTTGATAATGATGCAAAGCACTTGGCGATAGGTTTTACCGCAAAAAAGAACGGAATCTACAACGCAAGTGGGCATTCGGTTGTCGCGCGAGTTTACCATTAGTTTTAGTTTGTCGGGCATTGCTATTCCCAATGAGTCTCTTGCAAAAGTAGAATCTACTACACATAAGCTGCAACCGGTGTCTACTAACGCTGCCACTGTCTGCACCTTGTGGCTATACACTTTTATTGATGTGTATAGCAAGCTGTCTTTCTCTTTCAATTCTGCTTGCCCGTAAGTACACAGGCAGAAAAACAGCATACTCAAACATGAGAATAGCGTTTTGTTCATCTTAACAAGTGTTCTCCTAGGATGTTTATAAGTTGCAAGTTGTTGAATTTCTCTTTGTCTGGGTCGAATTTCGGCCAACTTAACGCTTTGGGGTTGAAACGTTTTTCTTGTTCCTTACGTTTAAGAATGAGGGGCGAAAAGCCTTGAAAACGTAAGTAAAGGTAGCATGCCGTTGTGTCGGAAAGGGCTTTCTGCTCTTTCCTACATACCGAATCCCTTTTGGCAACATTCTCTACCACATGCTTCTGTGCAAAAGATGTGGCAGAAATAGTAATTGCAGCCCCAAGGAAAAGAACCCTCGTGCGTTTTAGTTTATATACCAAACTTTGTATCGGCCATGTGCATATCGTTAGATTCATGTGTGTTGAGTGATTCATTGCTGTGCTCGTCTGTTTTTTCATGGAAGAAATGAGCCATCAGCCACTTAATAAAATAGTGCCAAATAAACTTCCTCCATAAATGTTTTTAAAGTTCATCCTCTGCTAGAGGGGGTATGTTACACGCTCATAATGGTTTGATTATTAATGTGAATAAATGCCTATACATAGGGTAGCAAGATATTGCAAATATATAAAATAAAAAGAAACACGCCAAATATAACGCTCAAAAAGTTACGCTTTTGATGTGTTAATTTTCATACGGGATAATGTGGGTATTGAAAGAGGATGAAAACGACCGCAACCGCTACCAGCCTCAAACACAGCACTACCGGCCTCACCCCCAGCCCCTCTCCAAGGGGAGAGGGGAGTGATATGCCTTGTGCATTGACCACTTGTTACTGGTTAACTTATTATCTACCAGCCTCACTCACTCCCTACTGGCCTCACCAACCCCCTAGTGGCCTCACCTCAACCCCTACCGGCCTCACCCCCAGCCCCTCTCCAAGGGGAGAGGGGAGTGGTATGCCTTGTGCATTGACCGCTTGTTACTGGTTAACTTGTCAACTCGTTAACTGGTTAACTCCTCAACTCTCTAACCACTCGTCCACTTCTCAAACTCTCGTCAACTGGCTAACTAGTTAACTCGTCAACTTAACAACTGGCTCACTCGTTAACTAACGATCTCGTCAACTCATCTTATCTTGTCCGCTTTTCAGTAAAAATTTTAACATTATGGCTGCGATTTTTTCCACCAATCGCGCACCAAGGCGCAAATAATCGATTCTCGCGGAGGTTTGTTTTGATGTAAAAAGGGGATAGCCTGTGAATGCGGCAAGATGAATATTTATTTAATAACAACGCCACTTGCACCATTTTTGGGGTTATTTGCTGCTAAATGCAGTGCAATTTGGTGCTAAACGTAGTGCAATATGCCGCTAAACGCAGTGCGTTTTGGTGCTAAATGCAGTGTGTTTTGCTACAAAACGCAAGGTAAAATGGTGCTAAATGCAGTGCGTTTTGCTGCTAAACGCAAGACAAAAGGCATAAATATCCACAACAATTGTATAAATAAAAGCTGTTAGTGCCATAATGCACATGACTAAGAAAGGCGAAATGGTCGTTAAAAAGTGGGGTTTTAGGGTCTAAATGCAGGTAATTGGGAGCAAAAAAATTGCGAGTGGGCGGCCAAATAGAAAGGCAAAATGGTGCAAAATGCAGGTTGTGGGCGTAAAATGGGCGTAAAAATTAAAGGGGTAAGGATGAAAATAGCGGCTAATTGCATGGTTTTAGTGCTTTATTTTCGCTAGAATGGGGTGACGAACGGGATGTGTTTTGTAAAATATGGCGTAGAATTTTAAGGTTGTTAGTTAGCGGGTGTTATGGGTTGGTGGGTTGGCCAGATTGTGGGGTTTATGGCTTTACATGTTCATAAGTTACTTTCGATGCCGCCATATCTACCTAACAAATGTTTGCAACGAATAATAAATGCAATGTGTACGATTATTGCAGAAAAGGCAGTAACTTTACCGCTGTAATCAATATGAGGCCATTGGCTGCATCCATACATGGGTAAATGCCGCATGAAAGGTAAGCCGAAGGCCAATTATCTCTTTCTTTTTCGATGTCGCCCCATTATCAACAGCATGAACATTCAAGAAATATTAGCAAGAAAAGGAGCACAAAAGGTTGCCGAAATACCCGATGATGTGCTCGCACTACTTAATGCCGGCAAGATACCAACGGTAAATCTAACCGAATGGTTGGCTGTAGATCATTCGCAAATGGTAAAGCGTGTGTTTCCCGAAATGGGCATTGATGCCACAATGGTAAATGAAGTGGTTGACGAAATCGGCCGGCAAAAGAAACCATCAACAATGACGGTGATTAAAGTCGTTGGTTCGCTTTTGCATGCTAAGTATGCAAACACATCTCAGTATGCAACGCTCTTCCAACAATTAAGCACACACTTGTCTGACTCGGTGCGCTGCTATGCCTGCTATTTTGTGGCCTTAAATTCCGCCATCCCCCTGGTTGATAAACTTAGTTTGCTGAAACCATTGGTGGCCGACCATCATTTTGGTGTTCGTGAAGTGGTTTGGATGGCATTAAGACCGGAGATGAGTGATAACCTGAACATCTGTATTCCGCTGATGGAACAATGGGCAGAGAGTGACAATCCCAATATACGGCGTTTCAGTTGTGAAGCACTACGCCCGCGTGGTGTTTGGTGTACGCACATAGAAGCGTTGAAAGAGACACCTGAAATATACTTGCCCGTGTTGGAGAAACTAAGGGCCGACCCTTCTAGATATGTGCAGGACAGTGTGGGAAACTGGCTGAACGATGCGAGCAAGAGCCGTCCCGACTTTGTTGTGGCTGTGTGTGAGCGTTGGGAAAAGGAAAGCCCAATAAAAGAAACACAATACATCATCAAGAAAGCCACGCGCACCATCATGGGCAAGTAATTTGCCTTTTATCGGCGAACTAAACACCATACTTGCCGTTTCTAAACTTTTAGCAGACAGCAATAATAAGTTAACGTGAGTTCGACGAATTCAGAACAATGCAAGCTGTGTGTCAATGGTTCTTTGTACATTGATGCACGGCTTCTTTGGAAACAGGCAATAGGCAGCAATTGCCCCTAATAAGTTGACGATGAAATTGTCAAAGCATCTATGTCTGGAGTGTTCCACCTGCGCAATATTCTTTAGTTCATCATTCACCGTTTCAATAATGGCTCTTTTTCTGAGTAAAAGTCTGTCTGAAACGCTTATTAACGCTCCTTTCATGTTACTTTTCAACTTGGTAATAAGCTGTATTCCGTCAACGAAAAGCCTTTGAAAGAGGTTCTTACCGATGTAGCCCTTGTCACCAAATAGCTTACCATATATAAGATCTATGAATGCTTTGTACTCCAAAGGCTTACGGTCATCAATATCTCCTGGCGTTATCATAAAGTTGAGAAGTTCTCCTTTCTCATTGCAAATCAAATGCAACTTGAAGCCAAAGAACCAACCCATAGAGCATTTTCCTCTTTGAGCTATGCCTTTGAAAACCTTATGAATATGTATTCTTTGGTTTTTGCAGACACGCAGTGATGTGCTATCAACAAAGCTTATACCCGTGCATTTGCCCAGCAGAACCTTCTTGATAAACAAGGTTAAGGGTACGGCTACCTCCCTTTCCAATTCTACTATACGGTTATAAGAAACAACTTTTGGAAACAGATGGCGAAGCTGCTTGCATACTTTTTCAAGATAGAAATGTTTGAAGCAACGATAACCAGAACCGTGGAAAAGGATTATTATCAGCATAACTTCTGCCTTTGACATTGTAGAATTTCGATGATATTTCCTTTTTCCTGTAGGTTTTAGCGTATATTTTGCTGTCATTGCATCAAAAAACTTGCAGAAGTCATCT
>CALIZL010000064.1 GCA_938028745.1 uncultured Prevotella sp. | reverse complement strand
TAATTTTGCAGAAATTAGGCTGCACTCGGCAAACTGAAAGCCAGCTTTCTTTGCGCTCGTTTGCACTAATTTTGCAGAAATTAGGCTGCACTCGGCAAATAGAAAACCGCGGGAGGGCTTAACAACAAAGACATGTTGAGAATAAAGAAACTAGACATATTTATCTGTAAGCAGTTCGGGATGTTGTTTCTCGGAACGTTCTTCATCTGCCTTTTCGTGCTGATGATGCAGTTCCTGTGGCGTTATGTGGACGAACTTGTGGGCAAGGGATTGACGGTTGAAGTGCTGGCGCAATTCTTTTGGTGGATGGGACTGATGATGGTGCCGCAGGCTTTGCCGCTGGCCATATTGTTGTCGTCGCTCATCACCTTCGGAAACCTGGGCGAAAGCTCCGAACTTACCGCCATTAAGTCGGCTGGCATCTCGCTTACACGCACGTTTAGCTCACTGGTTATAGTGAGTTGCCTTATCTCTGTTACATCGTTTGTGTTCCAAAACAACATCGGTCCCTATTCAACCATCAAGCTTTCGCAGCTGCTTGTGTCGATGAAACAGAAGAACCCAGAGTTGGAAATACCCGAAGGGGTGTTCTACGATGGTATTCCTAACAGCAACATCTATGTGCAAAAGAAAGACGTAAAGTCGGGCAAGTTCTATGGCATCATGATTTATCGCATGAGCAACAGCTACGAAGATTCGGAGATTATATTGGCCGATTCGGGCATGTTGCAGACAACGGCCGAGAAACAACACCTGTTGCTCACGCTGTGGAACGGCGAATGGTTCTCTAATCAAGCGCAAGAGGTGGGTAAGAATGCTGCCGCGCCTTTCCGCAGGGAGACTTTCTTGGAGAAGAAAACGCTAATAGACTTTAACGGCGACTTTGATATGACGGATGCCGCTTTGTTTTCGGGCGATGCCCGTGGCAAAGGGTTGGCGAAGCTATATCGCGACCTCGACTCGCTGCAACAAAACAACGACAGCATCGGGCGCGTGTTTTATAATGAGGTGCAGATGAGCTATTACAACGCTGCAAGTATCAGCCGGGCCGACACTTTGGCCGCCATAAAGGAGGCAGGTAAGAAGGCTTTTAATGTGGATAGTGCCTTTGCCCGACTGAATAACGACGGGAAACGGAGCGTGTTGGGCATAGCCCGTTCGCAAGTGCAGGCCGTAAGCGCCGACATGGAGTTTAAGGCAATGGTGACGGAAGATGCTAACCGCATGATAAGGCAGCACGAGATAGAGATGTACAAGAAGTTTGTGCTGTCGTTGTCGTGCCTTATCTTCTTCTTCATCGGTGCTCCACTGGGTACCATCATCCGCAAGGGCGGCTTGGGAATACCCGTTATCGTGTCGGTGTTGGTGTTCATCGTGTATTATATCCTTGACAATTCGGGCTATCAGATGGCGCGCCGCGGTATATGGGCCATTTGGTTCGGCGAATTGTTGGCCACGATGGTGCTTGTTCCGTTGGCTGTGTTTGTAACCTACAAGGCCAACAAAGACTCGGCAGTGTTTAACTTCGATGCTTACCGAAACCTACTGATGAACCTTTTGGGCATGCGCCTGAAACGCAATATCATGGCGAAGGAGGTGATAATAAACGAACCCGACTATGGCCGCGATGCAGAGTTGTTGAGCGAAGTTACGGAAAGGGCGCAGGCCTATGCCGAGGCGCATAGGCTGAAAACGGCTCCTAATGTTAAGCGCGTGTTCTTTGAATATCAGACCGACAATGAGATGGAGGAGATTAACAGACTGCTCGAAACGGCGATAGACGACTTGGGAAATACCCGCGATAAGACTATTTTAAACCTGCTGAACGAATATCCCATCATGTCGGTGAAGGCGCATACGCGGCCGTTTAACCGGCAATGGCTCAACACTGCGGCTGCCATATTGGTTCCCGTTGGTTTGGTGTTGTACATCAGAATGTGGCGATTTAGGTTGCGCTTGCTAAAAGACTTGCGCGTGGTGGTGCACAACAACAACCAAATTGTCGCGCAGATAGAGAGGCTTTGAGGGGTTAAGTAGTAAGTAGTAAGTAGTAAGTAGTAAGGAGTAAGGAGTAAGTGGTAAGTAGTAAGTGGTAAGTAGTAAGTGGTAAGTAGTAGGTAGTAAGTAGTAAGTAGTAAGTAGTAAGTGGTAAGTAGTAAGTAGTAAGGAGTAAGAAGTAGGGGGAAAGTAGTAAGTTATATATATATATATAAGGAGTAAATTGTAAATGGAATAAGTAGTAAGGAGTGCCCCTGTATTTTCCTTTGGAGAGCGTTGGGGGAGTCTTTACAATAACGAAACAATATAATATAAACAAACATGTCAGAAATAAAACTCAATAGCGTAGAAGAGGCAATAGCGGACTTTAAAGAAGGTAAGTTCGTGATTGTTGTAGACGATGAAGACCGCGAAAATGAAGGCGACCTTATCGTGGCTGCCGAAAAGATAACGCCCGAAATGGTGAACTTCATGCTGAAACATGCACGTGGCGTGCTGTGTGTGCCCATCACCTTGTCGCGTTGCAAAGAGCTTAACCTGCCCCATCAGGTAAACGATAACACCTCGGTGCTGGGTACGCCGTTCACTGTTACCGTGGATAAGCTGGAAGGTTGCTCGACGGGTGTGTCGGCACACGACCGCGCAGAGACCATCAGGGCTTTGGCCGACCCTAAGTCTACGCCCGAAACGTTCGGCCGACCGGGGCACATCAACCCCCTTTATGCCCAAGACAACGGCGTGCTTAGGCGCAGCGGGCATACCGAGGCAGCAATAGACCTGTGCCGAATGGCCGGCCTATATCCCGCAGGTGCGCTGATGGAGATAATGAACGAAGACGGAACGATGGCCCGATTGCCCGAATTGAAGGTGATGGCGGATAAGTATGGCATAAAACTGATTAGCATCAAAGACATGATTGCTTATCGCCTAAGAACCGAATCGCTTATCGAAGTGGGGCAAACCGTGGACATGCCCACCAAGTATGGCCATTTCAAGCTTACGCCTTTCCGGCAGATTAGCAATGGATTGGAACATTTCGCACTGACCAAAGGCGAGTGGAAAGACGATGATGAGATATTGGTTCGCGTGCATTCATCGTGTGCCACGGGCGACATCCTTGGCAGTATGCGTTGCGATTGCGGCGACCAACTGCACCATTCGCTTGAAATGATTGAGAAAGAAGGACGTGGCGTGCTTATCTACATGCAGCAAGAGGGTAGGGGAATTGGACTGATGAACAAGATTGCCGCCTATAAACTGCAAGAACAAGGCTACGACACGGTTGACGCCAACGTGCATTTGGGTTTCAAACCCGATGAACGCGACTACGGCTGCGGTGCACAAATGCTCCGTCATCTGCGTGTACACAAAATGCGTCTTATCACCAACAACCCCGTAAAACGCGTGGGATTGGAGGCTTATGGGTTGGAAATATCCGAAAATGTGCCTGTTGAAGTGCATCCCAATAAGTACGATTACAAGTATCTTAAAACCAAACAAGACCGTATGGGTCACAACTTGCATTTGTAAGCAGAGGTGGCTTGCGCATGCAGTTTTGCCCGTACCAAGGGCGCGTTTCTCGATTGGTTGAAGGATTGTGCCTTCTTGCTTGCGCGGTTTTTCCCGCTCGTTTTCGGGTAGTTTCTTCATCCTAGAGGGTAGTTACCTCTTGCATAGGCATATATTCGCACTTCATTGAGTACTCAAACTAGCTTGCCGCGGCGTTAGCGCATCTTCGCGTTAGCGTTGTGGCAAGCTGTTTTTTTAGAGCCAACCTTTACTGATTTAGATGTAATGGGCAAACGGCTATTGCCTGCTTGGCAGCTTTTGCAAATGGTAATCTTTCGTGTTAGTTCCCTTGACAACTTGTAAGCTTATTGCGCAGGTGAGTTGAATCATGTCAGCCCGCGCCTAGCCAAAGCCTAGAACGAATAAGCTTGGGCTTGGAACACCCGTTCGGTGCACAGTGATGACAAATAAAAGAAAAATCGTTTTTTTTGTAAAATAAAGTCGCTTTTGTTTCGTTAGCTGTGATATAATAAGTACATTTGCACAATAAACCTTCTAAACAAGAATATGTATGGCACAATTATCTGACAGACTTAATCGGCTATCGCCTTCGGCAACGCTCGCTATGTCACAAAAAAGTAGCGAAATGAAAGCGCAGGGTATCGACGTTATCAACCTGAGTGTGGGAGAGCCGGACTTTAATACACCCGACCACATTAAGGATGCGGCTAAGAAAGCCGTGGACGAGAACTATTCGAGATACTCGCCTGTACCTGGTTATCCCGAACTGAGAAAAGCTATCGTGGACAAGTTGCAGAAGGAGAACAACCTGGAATATGGTCTTAACGAGGTGCTGGTGTCTAACGGGGCTAAGCAATGCGTGTGCAATGCGGTGATGGCCTTGGTGAATAACGGCGATGAGGTGATTGTGCCTGCACCATATTGGGTGAGTTATCCGCAGATGGTGAAACTGGCCGGCGGAACGCCTGTGTATGTGAACGCCGGTTTTGAGCAGAACTTTAAGATGACACCCCAACAATTGGAGGCTGCCATCACGCCTAAGACGAAGATGCTTATCTTGTGCTCGCCCAGCAACCCAACGGGTAGCGTATATTCTAAAGAGGAGTTGAAGGCTTTGGCAGAAGTGATTCGCAGGCACGACGACCTCTATGTGCTGGCCGACGAGATTTACGAACACATTAATTATGTGGGTCGCCACGAAAGCATCGCACAGTTCGACGGCATGAAAGAAAGGTGCATCATCGTTAATGGTGTTTCAAAGGCTTATGCCATGACGGGGTGGCGTATCGGCTACATGGCCGCACCCGAATGGATAATAAAAGGATGTAATAAGCTCCAAGGACAATATACCAGCGGCCCATGCTCGGTGAGTCAGAAGGCGGCAGAAGCTGCTTACACCCTCGACCAGGGCTGTGTGGAGGACATGCGCTTGGCTTTTGAACGACGTAGAAACCTCGTTGTGAAACTGGCAAAGGAAATAGAAGGCCTTGAAGTGAATGTACCCGAAGGTGCGTTCTACCTCTTCCCTAAGTGCAGCAGTTTCTTTGGCAAGCATACCGATGGCTATGTGATTAACAACGCTACCGACTTGGCCATGTATCTGCTTGAAGTGGGACATGTGGCAACCGTTTCGGGCGATGCGTTTGGCGACCCGGAGTGTATTCGGTTCAGCTATGCCACCAGCGACGACAATCTTCGCGAGGCAATGCGGCGAATTAAAGAAACATTAGCAAGACTTGTATAATATTGAGAATTGTGACAAAAAGCCGTTTTTTTCCTTTATAATGGTGCGTTTATGCTATTTAGCAGGCCTGTTGGTAACTTTTCATCGTTAAAACATCTTAATTGTATTTCATTTTATACATTAATGAGTATCTTTGCGTAACCATTAAGGACAAAAGCCCAACGACAAATCAGCATTTGGACGAACGTCTATACTATAAGGAACAAAATAAACTTAAATATTTATTAACAACTAAAATTTAAAAAATTCAATTATGGCAACACAGAAAACAGCCAGCCCTGCTAAAAAGTCTCAGGGCTTTCAAGGAATTAGAGCAGCATTTTGGGTAATCGTTTGCTGCTTCATCATCGCCGCATGCTTCTTCAAGTTCTACTTGGGTAGCCCCGCTCACTTCCAAGGTGGAGATAACGAAGGACACCCACTCGACATTTGGGGAACGATTTACAAAGGTGGTCTTGTGGTTCCTGTTATTCAGACTTTGTTGCTCACCGTGCTCGCACTCTCTGTTGAGCGTTGGTTGGCATTGCGCACCGCATTTGGTACGGGTTCACTCACCAAGTTCGTTGCTAACATTAAGGCAGCCCTTAACGATAAGGACTTCAACCGTGCACAACAACTTTGCGACAAGCAAAAGGGTTCGGTAGCCAACGTTGTTTCGGCTTCGCTGCAAGCTTACAAAGCAATGGAAACCGTTCACGGCATTAAGCTTTCGCAGAAGATTGCTAAGATTCAACAAGCTCACGAAGAGGCTACACAACTTGAAATGCCTACCTTGCAGATGAACCTTCCCATCTTGGCAACCCTCGTAACGCTGGGTACACTTACCGGTCTTCTTGGTACGGTAACGGGTATGATCAAGTCGTTCCAGGCTCTGGCTGCTGGTGGCGGTGGAGACTCGCTGGCTCTGTCTGCTGGTATTTCTGAGGCTCTTATCAATACAGCCTTCGGTATTACCACTTCGTGGTTCGCTGTTATTTCTTACGGTTTCTTTACCAACAAGATCGATAAGCTGACCTACGCACTCGATGAGGTTGGTTATTCTATCGCTCAGACCTACGAAGCCAACCACGCAGAAGAAGCTTAATTTTTTGCTAACCCTTTAAAATTTTATCACTATGGGTAAAGTAAAAATTAAGAAGAAATCCACTTGGATCGACATGACCCCGATGAGCGACGTCATGGTGCTCCTTCTAACGTTCTTCATGTTGACGTCTACTTTCGTCAAGAACGAACCTGTGAAGGTGGTTACCCCTGGCTCGGTATCGGAGATTAAAGTGCCCGAGAAGAGTGTGCTGAATATCCTTGTCGATAAGTCGGGAAAGATATTCATGAGTATGGACAACCAAAACGACACGCAGGCCGTGCTCGAAGGCATGAGCGAGCTTTATGGAATGAAGTTCACACCACAGCAGGTGAACAAGTTCAAAAAAGACGCCATGTGGGGAGTTCCTATGAACTCTATCCAGCAGTATCTCTCACAATCGGAAACCGAAATGGCTCAAACACTCAAGAACTATGGCATTCCTACCGACAGTATCGACGGCAAGGAAAGCGAGTTCCAACTTTGGGTGAAAGAGGCACGTAAGGTAAACACTGATGTGAAGCTGGCTATTAAGGCCGACGAGAAAACGCCCTACGCCTTGGTGAAGAAGGTGATGTCCGAACTCCAAGACTTGAGCGAAAACCGTTACTATCTCATTACATCGTATAAAAAGGTGGAGGATTAAAGAATGGCAGAATTAGTTGAACAAGGAAAAGGCGGCGGAAAACAAAAGAAAAAAGACGTCCGCGTCGACTTCACCCCTATGGTGGACATGATGATGCTTCTTATTACGTTCTTCATGCTCTGTACCTCTTTGGCCAAGCCCCAGACGATGGAATTGAGTATGCCTAGTAACGATAAGAATATGACAGACGATGATAAAACCGTAACGAAGGCCTCACAGACCATTACGATCTATGTGGCTGGTAACGATAAGATTTATCACGTCGATGGTTTGCCTAACTACAACGACCCGTCTACGATGAAGGAGACAACATGGGGCGCAAAAGGTATCCGTGACATATTGATTAACCATCAAACGGAAGACGGTACTGTTCCTGTAAGGCAAATTATGGCTGCTAAGCAGAAACTTGATAAGAAGAAACTTGAAAACCCCAAGTTTACGCAAGCCGAGTACGACAAGGAATTGTCTAAACTTAAAGCTGGTGAAGTGGATGGACAGAAAATACCAACGCTGACCATCATCATCAAGGCTACCGACAAGGCTTCTTATAAGAACTTGGTGGATGTTCTCGACGAAATGCAGATTTGCAGTATAGGTAAATACGTTATCGACAAAATCAATCCCCAAGACAGCGAACTGCTGAAGAAAAAGGGTATTGAATAAACCGATAGCCTATTAATGATTAATTAAGAAAGGAGAAAACTATGTCAAAGATTGATTTGGTTGACGGTGACTGGGTAGACCTCGTGTTTGAAGGCAAAAACCAAGCGTATGGTGCGTATAAGCTCCGTAAGGGAACCACCAAGCGCAACATCCTCGCCATGATCTCTATCCTTGCTGCTGCAGTATTGGTGTTCTCGATTGTTGCCATCAAAAGCGTAATCGAGGCTAGTCAAGGAAAGGTAGACGCCACTCAGGTTACGGAGTTATCTGCTCTCAACCAGCCTAAGAAACAGGCTGAGGTGAAGCAGAAACCTAAGGTTGACACCGAGCCTGAGAAAGTTGTTGAACGCGTGAAGAGTTCGGTGAAGTTTACCGCACCTGTTATTAAGCGCGACGACCAGGTGAAACCTGAGGATGAAATTAAAACACAAGAAGAAATCATGTCTACCAAGACAGCTATCGGTGCCATTGACGTGAAGGGTAACGACGATGCTGCTGGTGAAGTGCTCAAAATTAAGGAAGCTGTGGCACAGCCCGAACCCAAACCCGAGATTGAAACGAAGATCTTCGAGGTGGTTGAGCAGATGCCTCAATTCCCTGGTGGCGATGCCGCATTGATGAAATTCTTGTCGGACAACGTGAAGTACCCTGTCGTAGCACAGGAGAACGGCGTACAAGGACGTGTTGTTATCTCGTTCGTTGTGGAGCGCGACGGCTCTATCACCGACGTGAAGGTGGCTCGTTCGGTAGACCCCTCTCTAGACCGCGAGGCCGCTCGCGTTGTTAAGAGCATGCCCAACTGGATTCCAGGTAAGCAGAATGGTTCGGCTGTACGTGTTAAGTACAACGTTCCTGTTTCATTCAGACTGCAATAGCATTTTATGAGAAAAAGCATAACATCTTACACAATCGTAGGATTAGCACTGTGTAGCTTTGTTCTTGCCGCTTGTGGAGAAAGCAAGCGCAAGAACGGCCGCACGGACACATATTCGTCAGGGGTGATTAGTTTCGCCTCTGACGAAAGTTTTAGTCCCATCATCGACGAGGAACGCGAGGTGTTCCACGCTGTCTATCCTCAAGCTACGGTCAATCCCATTTACACAACCGAGGGCGAGGGTATCACACTTTTGCTTAAAGACAGCGTCAGCCTCGTAATCACTAGTCGTGATTTCAAAAAGAAAGAGTACCAGAGCCTTTACGATAAGCAGTTCCGTCCACAAACCATCAAGTTGGCTTACGACGGGTTGGCGCTCATCGTAAACAAGAACAATGTCGACACTTGCATTTCTGTTAAGGACATCGCACGTGTGCTTCGCGGCGAGGCGAAGAATTGGAGCGACATCTTCCCCGGTTCAAAGCGTGGCACCATCACGGTGGTTTTCGACAACAAACGGTCTAGCACCGTACACTTCGCCGAAGACTCCATACTTGGCGGAAAACCCATCACCAACCCCAATGTCGTTGCAACGAACAAAACGGCCGACGTGGTGGACTATGTTGAGAAGACCCCGAATGCCATCGGCATTATCGGCAGCAACTGGCTCAACGACAAACGAGACAGCACCAATCTCACTTTCAATAAGAATATTCGTGTAATGTCGGTAAGTAGAAAAGACAAAGGCACACCAGCCAACAGTTGGAAACCTTACCAATATTATATATATAACGGTAATTATCCATTGATACGCACCATCTACGCCCTTCTCAACGACCCTTATCATGGGCTACCTTGGGGATTTGCGCAGTTCATGGCATCGCCCAAAGGGCAACTTATCATCCTTAAATCTGGCCTCTTGCCTGTGCAAGGTAACATAACCATAAGGGATGTTAATGTTAATCAATAGATAAAACAATTTGGGCCTTCTGTCGTCTAAGAAGGTATAGGCATGCTTGCAGCAGGTTTCAATCCTGCTGTCAAGTATCCCTTACGTTGGTCTTTCGTGTTGCGGACTACGGCTAGCGCATGTCAGAACAACCAACAGCTGACAAATGTGCAGGCACAGGCGCAAGGCTAGCGCATGGCAGAACAACTAATGGCTGACAAATGTGCAGGCACAGGGGCGAGGCTAGCGCATGTCAGAACAACCAACGGCTGACAAATGTGCAGGCACAGGCGCGAGGCTAGCGCATGGCAGAACAACTAATGGCTGACAAATGTGCAGGCACTGATACAAGGTTAGCGCATGGCAGAACAACCCATAGCTGACAAATGTGCAGGCACAGGCGCAAGGTATGCACAAGTAATCAGCTCCAAAAGTAAAGAACGCAAGCTGTAAAGCGTTTTGCAAAACACGCTAAGAGTATTATAAGAACGTAGGATTATGAAAACAGTTAAATATCTTTTATTAGGTGCGTTGGTGGTAGGTATCAGCGCGCCGCTCATGGCGCAAGACAACAAGTCTACCATCGACGCCATCTCTAAGGTAATTATCGCCAACCCCGCTGCGGCAAAAGACCAAGTTAAAGAGGTCTTCAAAAAGAACAAGAAGAACGCCGAGGTGTTGGCAGGTATCGGACGCGCCTATTTCGAGGCTAAGGATACGGCAAATGCCAAGCAGTATGCCAACCTTGCCATCAAGGCCAACAAGAACTACGGTCAAGGATACATCCTCTTGGGCGACATCGAGGTGTTGAAGGATGATGGCGGTGCAGCTGCCGCATGGTATCAGCAAGCCATTTATTTCGACCCCAAGAACCCCGAAGGATATTTCAAGTATGCCAATATCTATCGTGGACGCAGTCCCGAAGAGGCTGTGGCAAAGCTTAACGACTTGCGTGCGCAACGTCCCGACGTGGCTGTTGATGCGCTTGCAGGCCGCATCCTCTATGCCTCTAACCGCATGGAGCAGAGCTTGCAGTACTATGATAAGGTAACCGACAAGAGCAAACTCGAAGATGTGGACATCACCAACTACGCTACCGAGGCGTGGATGCTGCAAAAGCGTGATAAGAGTTTGGAAATGGCACTATACGGACTTTCGCGCAACCCACGTAAGGCCGCTTGGAACCGTCTTGCTTTCTATAACCTTACCGACATGGAGCGCACTGCCGAGGCTTTGAAGTATGCCGATGCACTTTTCAACGCCTCTGACAGTTCTAAGTTCACGGGTTTCGACTACACCTATTATGGTACGGCACTGAAGAACGATAAGCAGTACGACAAGGCTATCGAGATGTTCAACAAGGCAATGCAAGAGAACAAGGGCAACGAAGAGTTGGTTAACAGCAACCGCAAGGCCCTTTCCGACCTTTACCTTGCAAAAGAAGATTTTGATAAGGCCACCGCTTATTACGAGGAATACCTCAAACATGCCGCAAAGACTACGGCTAGCGACATGGCCGGATTGGCTACCATCTACATGAACTTGGCTGCAAAGCAGACGGGCGACCAACAGAAAGCTTCGTTTAAGAAGGCCGATGATGTTTATGCACGTCTGGGCGAGAAGTTCCCTGCCAACATCGACTTCGCCAACTTCATGCGTGCCCGCATCAATTCCAATCTCGACCCCGAAACCAAAGAAGGTCTTGCCAAGCCTTTCTACGAGGCTATCGTAAACTCTTTGGGTAGCAAAGCCGACCGCGATAAGGCCGACAATGCCCGTTTGACAGAGGCTTACCGTTATCTGGGTTATTATTACCTAGTGAAGAACGACAAGGCTACGGCCGACGGATATTGGAAGAAGGTGTTGGAGATTGACCCTGAAAACGAAACGGCTAAGCAAGCTTTAGGCATTAAGTAAGTATCTTCCGACCAAAGAATTGCAAACAGGTGGGTTCATTATCATTGATGTGTGATATACGTATATAAGATTTGCGCAAAGGTGTTGCAAGTCTTCAACTAGCCTGTAACAAATATATAAGTAATAATTTGGGGTGTGTCACATTCGTGTGGCGCACCCCTTTTTCTTCTTTAGAAGTTAGGGAATTAAGGGGTTATGGAGTTAAGGAGTTATGGAGTTAAGGAGTTAAGCCAAATGTATAGTTGGCGTTAGGCTAATGACAGGTCAGACGAGTCGGACAAGTCTGACTTGTCCAACTTATCCGATATCTAGAATGAACTAGAAATCTAGAACCCGCTAGATACCTTTAAAGGGCGTTAGCCATCTTTTCACCTTTTCAGTTTTAGGAGTTAAGGAGTTATGGAGTTAAGGAGTTAAGCCAAATGCCTTGACGGCGCAGCCATCTTTTCACCCTTTCACCTTTTCACCCTTTCACCTTTAAAGGGCGCAGCCATCTTTCCCTTTCCCCTTCCCCCAATTTTTTCCCTCCAATCTTGTTTCTTCTTACATTTTTTTATAACTTTGTCATTGCTCCCTAAGCTGATAATGCTTTAAGCCATAGCAAGTTTTGTGTTGAGTCCCAACGTTATCTACCCACTAACATGTACACCAATGAAACCAAGATGCAGCTTGTTCATCCTTTCACTATTCGTTTGTGCGCTTTCTTACGCACAAGAAACGAACAAGACAACCGACAGCTTGACTATCGACTCGCTTTATCGCGACCTGCCCGAAGTGATTGTGAAAGGCGAACGCCCCACCGTAAAGCTAGAAAGAGGCAAGCTAGTGTATAACATGCAGTTGCTGTTAGAGAAACTCCCTGCCGACAACGCTTACGATGCCATCACCAACATACCAGGCATCAGCACCGCCGATGGCAACCTGAGCTTGGCAGGTTCGAGCATAACACTCATTATCGACGGAAAGGCCTCCACCCTAAGTCAAGCCCAAGCTATAAAGAAACTGAAAAACATGCCTGCCGCGCGACTCTCCAAAGCCGAAGTAATGCTCTCGGCTCCTGCACAATACCATGTTCGCGGGGCGGCAATCAACATCATAACCAACGACAACGGCGGTCAGCACCACACTTCGGGACAGCTGCAAGCCACGCTCAACCAGACGAGGTATGCACGAGGCTATGGTCAGGGCAACCTGTTGTATGCCAACGGCCGCTTTACACTCGACCTGAATTATACCTTTACTGGTGGTAAAGGATATGCAGAGGCAGAACACTATGCCCAACATCCGCTGAACGGAACGCGCGTGGCCTACAACGACAAAACAAGCAACATCAGCAGCGGCACATCCCACGACATCGGCATTGAGCTTGGCTATCGCTTTGCCGAACACCACAAGGTAGAAGTGGCCTACACCGCAGATGCCAACTTCATCGACAGCAATAACACGACAACGGGCAGCAGCGTGTCTGCACAAAGCAGTGAGGGACACAATCTGCTGCACAACATCGGCCTATATTACACCCTGCCTTTCGGACTGCAACTTAACGCAACCTACACCTATTATAGTTCGCCACGCAACCAATCTCTCAATGGACAATTGGGCGCGGATAGGCGAGTGGTGACTGCAAAGAGCGACCAAACCATCCGAAAATGGCTATTCACGGCCGACCAGGTGCACACCTTAGGTCGCGGGTGGCAGTTAAACTATGGTCTTGAATGGCAAACCGCAAACAACAAAAGCTATCAAACCACGCTCAACGATGCTGGCATCGTGCTGCCCGAGGCCACCAGCGAGGTGAACATCGACGAACAACGCTTTAATGGCTACATCGGATTTAGCAAGCAGTTTGGCAAAGGGCTCAACCTAGAAACAACCCTGGCCATAGAAAACTATCATACGCCGCAATGGAACGATTGGCGCATTTTTCCAACCTTTAACGCCGCATGGCAAGTAAACAGCCACCACACGCTGAACCTGTCGCTCAACTCTAACGCCACTTACCCAAGCTATTGGAGCACGATGAGCCAGATTTACTACTCCTCTGCCTATTCCGAGATATGGGGAAACCCCTTGCTAAGGCCCTCCAAAAACTACGACACGTCGCTGTCTTGGCTTATCAAAGGCCGTTACACCCTTGTGGCATTTGCCAGCATCTGCAACGATTATGCAGTGCAATTGCCCTATCAGCTAAGCAACCGCATGGCCGTGGTGATGCAGGTGGTTAACTTCAACCATCGCAACATCTTTGGTTTGCAGGCGATGGCGCGTTTCTCGGCAGGCTCGTGGCTCAACGGCAACGCTTATGTAACAGGCATGTATATTAGTGACAAGAACAACCACTTTTTCGATTTGCCTTTCAATCGCGCCCGTTTCACCGTTCGCACGGGTGGCAACCTCTCGGCCTTGTTGAGCAAGAGGCCCAATGTGCGCTTTTCCGTTAGTCCCACGTTTCAGTCCCGAGCCATTCAAGGGGTGTACGACATCAGTGGCGTATTCTCCTTAAACGCCTCCATGCGGTGGGCATCTGCAAATGGTAAATGGAACGCCGTGTTGTCGGGAAATAACCTAACCAACCGCCAAATTGTTACACATTCGGGCTACGGCAACCAAGATTTCGGCTTGCGTGTAAGGCAAGATTGGACAACACTCGCGTTCAGCCTTATTTATAAGTTCGGCAACTATAAGGCGAAAACCAAGAAAGAAGTTGATACTTCCAGGATGAGAAAGTAAACTTCCGCCCGTCCCCATACATTCTCCCAAAGGATAACGCTCCCTACATCCCTGCTCCGTGCGAATAGAGTAGGGGGTGGAGCAGTTCTTTAAGCAATTCTGTTTGACAATAAAATTGAAAGGGTGAAAAGGTGAAAGGGTGAAAAGATGGCTAACGCCTTTTAAAGGTGAAAAGGTAAAAAGGTGAAAGGGTGAAAAAATGGCTAACGCCTTTTAAAGGTGAAAAGGTAAAAAGGTGAAAGGGTGAAAAAATG
>CALIZL010000063.1 GCA_938028745.1 uncultured Prevotella sp. | reverse complement strand
ACCAATCGCTCACCTTGCCGCAAAAAATCGATTCTCGCGAAGGTTGGTTTTGATGCTAAAAAGGGGGTAGCAAGTGAATGTGGGAAATGAATTTTTATTTAAAGAAACCGCCATTTGCACCTGTTTTCGGGCTATTTGTTGCTAAATTTAGTGCAATATGCTGCTAAACGCAGTGTATTTTGCCGCTAAATGCCATGCAATATGCCGCTAAATGCAGTGCGTTTTGCTGCTAAATGCAAGGTAAAATGCTGCTAAATGCAAGACGAAAAGCATAAAAATAGCACCGCAATTGTATAAACATAACCTTTTCGAACCATGTTTTTAATGGCTAGAAAGGGCAAAATGACCATTAAAAAGTGGGGTTTTAGGGGTAAAAAGCGTGTTTTTGGGCGTGAAAAATAATGAGCTGGCGACCAATCTAGAAAGGCTAAATGGTGCTAAATGCAGGTTGTGTTCTTAAAAATAGACAAACTGAAAGATGTGAAAGGTTGGAAATAGTGGTATTTTACCTACTTTCCGACCTGAATTTGCGCTAGAACGGAGTGAAAATTTGCGCGGTATTGTAAAATAAAGAATAACGATTTAAGTTTTTGAGCTTTTGAGTTTTTGAGTTTGTAAGTTGATGTGTTTGTGAGTTGATGAGTTTATAAGTTTGTGAGTTGGTGAGTTTTTGAGTTTGTAAGTTTATAAGTTGATGAGTTTGTGAGTTTTTGAGTTTATAAGTTTTTGAGTTTGTAAGTTTGTAAGTTCATGAGTTGATGTGTTAGGGAGTTGTTGCTTTTTCGTGCGTTTACAAGCCTGTGTGTTGTTTTTTCTGCACTTTGTATATGAGCGGAGTGTTTATGTTGTGTTGGCATTACAAAGATAACAAACTCCTCTCAATTTGTAGAAATATTCAAAGTCAACCCACGCTCTATTTGCGAATGTCAGCTTAAACGCGTAATTTTGCAGCTAAATAACAGAAACATGACAAACAGTGAACATACACTTTGGCAGGTGGTGAAAGGCTATTTCAACGCCCTGCCCGACAAAGAGAACGAGAAAGAAACCATCAAACAGATAAACAGCGGTGTTACTTTCCACGGTGCAAACCTTTGGGTGCTAATCTTTGCCATCCTCATTGCATCGTTGGGACTGAACGTTAACTCCACGGCCGTAATTATCGGTGCCATGCTTATCTCGCCATTGATGGGTCCTATCATTGGCATGGGGTTGGCAGTGGGCATTACCGACTTGGAATTGCTTAAACGTTCGGCCACGCATTACCTTGTGGCAACGGTTATCAGTGTGATTACGGCCACGCTTTATTTCACCATTACACCGCTAACCGAGGCGCAATCTGAACTTCTTGCCCGTACGTCGCCCACGCTTTACGATGTGCTCATCGCCCTCTTCGGTGGTGCGGCAGGTATTTTGGCGCTTTGTACAAAGGGTAAAGGCAACGTTCTGCCGGGTGTTGCCATCGCCACAGCCTTGATGCCGCCGCTGTGTACGGCAGGTTATGGACTGGCCGTTGGCAACCTTTCGTATTTCTTCGGGGCGTTTTACCTGTACTTCATCAACACGGTTTTCATCGCCCTAGCCACGTTTTTGGGGGTGCGGATGTTGCGGTTTAAACGTAAGGACAGTGTGGATGCAGCGCGCTTGGCCGTTGTTAACCGCTATATGATAGGCGCAGTGGTGCTTACAATGCTGCCCGCCGCCTACATGACCGTACAAATTGTGCGCGAGAGTGTGCAGGAAAACGCCATCTTGAAGTTCGTTAAGAATGAGTTTGAGACGAAGGGCGCACAGATTATCTCGCACAAGATAGACGATAAGAGCAGTTCGCTGAACATCGTAACCGTGGGCAAACGCCTTACTGATGGCGAGATAACGGATGCCCGAAGGCGTATGGAGGAGTACAAGCTGGGGCAGTTTAAGCTGAACGTGATACAGGGAATGCAGGCTGATAGCCTGATGTTGAGCCAGATGCTCAACGTAAACGGCGGTGCATCGCAGGCAAAGAACACGAAACTTTTGGAGCAGGCTGACGAAATACGGGCGTTGAAAGCCAAAAACCGAAAGTATGAACGCCTGCCAAAATTGGCCAGCGACATGCGTACGGAGATACAAGCCGTTTGTCCGCAAACCACAAGTATCAGTCTGGGCAACGTTGCCGAGGCCCGCGTTGACACAACGGCCACAACGCAATATGTATTGGCCGTTGTTGACTGCAAGGGGAAACTGTCGCCAACGGACAAGAAACGATTGCACCAATGGATACGTGCAAGGCTTAAAGTGGATAGCCTTCGGTTGGTAGTACAATAAGAAAAGGCGTTGCCTATGCCACGTATTGCGCGTGGAAGGCAACGCCTTAATGTTTTGTTTTAACAGCCGTTCGGCGGCCTACACCATTATATGCTGATGGTGAAACCTGCCGAGAAAGCGAACTTTTCGGGGTAAACGCCTAAGTTGCTGCCTATGGTTATGGTCTCGAAGAAGTTGTATTGCACTGAGCCGTATACGCCGAACACCTCGCCGAAGTTATAGCGCACGCCCGTTTGCAAGGACATGGTTTTGGTACTAAGTATCGGGCCTACGTAAATGTCGAAGTTATCGGGCAGCTTTAACATTTCCATGAAATGGTAGTTGAGATAAATGCCGAGGTCGGAAAAGTCGTAAAACCTAGACTCTTTCTCGCCTTCGTCGTCCTTATAGCGTAGCGTGGTGAACTTTGCGCCATACGAAAGAAAGTCGTTGATGCCTTCTTCGTAGCCTATTTCAACTCCATGCCTGCCGCCTACATTGGTGTAGCCGAGGTATATCTTACTGTCGTCGCTGCCGTCGAATGCTTGTGCAAAGAGTGGTGTTGCCGAGCAAAAGGCAATGAGTAGGGCTGCAAACAGACGTGCAAGCCCTTGTGTGTTGCGTGTTGTTTTCATGTGTTGTGCTTATTTAATGGTGTATTTGGTGATTGAGAATACTTTGCGGCGTTCGCCGGTGTTGTGGTTTTTGATGATTTGCCTGCCGTAGACGATGAAGTTTTTGCCGTACCAGTGCAGTGTTCCAGAGTATCTCATCTTCTTAACATCCTCGTCTTCGTTGTCTGTTTCAATCATTTCCGACTTGCGTTCTTGTGCCACTTCGCCCGTTTTGTTGTTGAAGAGCTTAGACACGAGCATCTTATCGTCGGCATAAACAAGGTCTACATCGTTTTTCTTAATGCCTGCCGAGATAAAGCGCTTAACGTACATGGGCTTTTGTCGGGGACGCATTTCAAAGCAATTGTCCCAAAGTAGGTTGCAGTCGGCATCGAACTTGGCCAGCACGGCGTGGGTGTAAGCATAGCCGTTAAACTGGGTTACCATTACCGTTCCGGCCCAATAGGTTACGTAAGTGGGATAGAAGGCCTCGCCTAGGTAAAAGTAATCCTTGCCGTCGGTCATGATGCCGTGCGATGCGATGTTGTATTTCAGGCTGTATTCCTTACCAGCCTTTTCGGCTTTTTCTTTCTTTCGTTCTATCCTGGCCTTGCGCCTGTTGCTCATATAATCGGTGAAATTCTTCAAATCGAGGAAGTTAACGAACCGCTGTTTCTTAATTTGCCAGTTTTCCAGCTGTGCAAAATAGATGCCTTGCGCGCCGCCTTTCTTGCTCTTGGTGTAGGTTCCTGTCATGAAATACTTGTTGTTGGCCTTTGAAAGCGATGCCGAAAGCAGGTCTTGGTCGATGTCGGTGGTGAGGTTGGTAATGCCCAACTGCGTGCCGTTGAAGTCTACGCGTGCCAAGTAAAGTTCGCGTTCGCCCTTTACAACGGCGTAGATGATGTTGTCGAGAATGGTGTTTTGCAGTATAAACACCTTTCTATCTCTCACGCCGGGTATGTGTATGTCGGCAAAGCGGCTTTCACCTGTGTTGAGGTCTACAATGCCAATGCGCTCCAAACGTTTCTGGGTGGAGCTGAATACCAGCTTGCCATCGTGTATAACAAGGTCGCGCATGCTGGCTTTGCGTGTGTATTCGCTGTCGGTAACTTTCGTCTTGTGGTCCTTCGTGTTGAAGGCGTACACAGAGAAAGCCCCACTTCGGGCGCGCAAAACGGTGTAGTTGACATCGTTGTTGAAGGTGCAACTGTAGAAATACAAGTCGTCGTCTATCAGCGTTGAGTCGGTAAACAGGGGTTTGAGGTCGGTAGAGAGGTACTCGGTTTTGAAGTATCGCTTGCCTTTATCGGCCTTTTTGGCAAACGAATAGACAATGAGTCCACGTTCGCCAAGGGGTGCAACCACTTGGTCTTCATAGTCTCCGCGGTGCGGATACTCAATTCTAGCTGTTACTTGTGCCATTGCCGAAAGCAGATTTAGGCACATGGCCAAAGCCATTAAGGTAATTGTTTTCATATCGTTATCGTTTTGTTGGTTTGTTTTCTTAGTGCCTTCGCGCGGTGGGCGAAGTGTGTTTGTTCGGTATCCGTTTGCTCAAAACGGCGTGTCATGGCGTGTCGGGCTGTTTCTTTAACCGTTTGTTAGCGAAAAAGCAAAGGCAAGAAAGAGCCTGCGCGCTGCCCTTTTGGGGGCGTGGAGCTAGTTTCTTTCTTGCCTTTCTATCAGTAAGCGGAATGGTTTATCCTTTTCACAGCAGCAGCGATGTTAGAACTCTGCCGACTTCGGTGTGCGTGGGAAGGGGATGACGTCGCGAATGTTTTGCATGCCGGTAACGAAGAGGATGAGCCTTTCGAAACCTAAACCGAAACCTCCGTGAGGGCATGAGCCAAAACGACGCGTATCTAGATACCACCACATGTCTTTCATGGGGATGTGGCGTTCTTCGATTTGAGCCACCAACTTGTCGTAGTTTTCTTCGCGAACACTACCGCCAATGATTTCACCTATTTGCGGGAACAGCACGTCGGTGCCTTGAACGGTGCGGCCGTCTTCGTCTAACTTCATGTAGAAAGCCTTGATACCCTTGGGGTAGTGGGTCATGATGACAGGCTTTTTGAAGTGCTCTTCAACCAAGAAACGTTCGTGTTCGCTGGCCAAGTCCATGCCCCAGCTAACGGGGAACTCGAACTTTTTGCCGGCTTTCACGGCCTCTTCGAGGATGTTAATGCCCTCGGTGTAGTCTAGTCGAACGAACTCTTCGCTCACAACACCCTGCAAACGTTCGATCAGTGTGTTGTCTATCATCTTGTTGAGGAACGCAAGGTCGTCCTTGCAATTGTCTAATGCCCAGCGCACACAATACTTAATGAAGTCTTCTTCGGTGTCCATCAGGTCGTCAAGGTCGATGAAAGCCATTTCGGGTTCAATCATCCAGAACTCTGCAAGGTGGCGTGGCGTGTTGCTGTTTTCGGCTCGGAAGGTTGGCCCGAAGGTGTAAATCTGCCCCAAGGCCGTTGCTCCAAGCTCGCCTTCAAGCTGTCCGCTCACGGTAAGGCTAGTCATCTTGCCGAAGAAGTCGTCGTTGTAGTTCACCTTTCCGTCCTCGTCTTTCTTCAAGTCGTCCAGTTTTTTCGTTGTAACCTGGAACATTTCGCCTGCCCCTTCGGCATCGCTAGCGGTGATGATGGGCGTGTGGAAATAGAAGTAGCCGTGCTCGTGAAAGTATTGGTGAATGGCAATGGCCATGTTGTGGCGTATGCGCATAACGGCTCCGAAGGTGTTGGTGCGCAAGCGGAGGTGTGCATGCTGGCGCATATACTCGAAGGTTTGGCCCTTCTTCTGCATGGGATAGTCGCTGCCGCAGCCGCCCAAGAGCTGCAACTCGGTGCATTGAATTTCCGAGTTTTGGCCTTGGCCTTGGCTTTCCACCAGCTTACCCGTTGCGCTTACGCATGCGCCGGTGGTTATTTGTTTAAGTAATTCGGTGTCGAACTTTGTTGGGTCGACAACTATTTGTACGTTGTTGATGGTAGAACCGTCGTTTAAGGCGATGAAATCTACCACCTTACTGCTGCGGTGAGTTCGTACCCAGCCCTTCACGTTGACCTCTGAACCGAAGTCGGTACGTTGAAGAACGTCTACAATCTTTGTTCTACGAGTTTTTTCCATTGATGTTCTTTATTAGGAGATAAGGAGTTGAGGGGTTAAGTTGAGGAGTTAAGGAGTTAAGGAGTTAAGGAGTTAAGCCAAATGCTTTGACGGCGTTAGCCCTTT
>CALIZL010000062.1 GCA_938028745.1 uncultured Prevotella sp. | reverse complement strand
CGCCAACCCGACCGCAAAAAATCAATTCTCGCGAAGGTTGGTTTTGGTGCAAATGGGGGGTAGTTTGTGAATGCGGTAAAATGAATTTTTATTTAAAAGAACCGCCATTTGCACCAGTTTTTGGGCTATTTGCTGCTAAATGCAGTGCAATATGCTGCTAAATGCACTGCGTTTTGGTGCTAAATGCGGTGCGTTTTGGTGCTAAACGCAAGGCATTTTGGTGCAAAACGCAGGGTAAAATGCCGCTAAATGCGAGACAAAAAGTATAGAAATTCCACTGCAATTGTATAAATATAACCCTCTTGAGCCATCAACCACAGGGCTTAAAAGGGCAAAATGGGCATTAAAAAGCGTATTTCTAGTGGCTAAAAGCAGGTTATTGGGCATTAAAAATTACGGGCCTTCAACCAAACTAGAAAGGCTAAATGGTGCAAAATACAGGTGTTGTTCGCAAAAATGGACTAAAAATGAATTGTGAAAGGTCGAAAAACGTGGTTAATTGCATGCTTTTTCACCCTTTTTCTTTCTAGAAGGGGGTGGCGAACGAAGTGTGTTTTGTAAAGTATTATGTAAGTTTTTTAAGTTTCTAAGTTGTTGAGTTTATGAGTTGGTTCGTTTGCGAGTTCATGAGTTATTAAGTTGGTCAGTTCATCAGTTTGAAAGGGTTGAGTTTATGAGTTGCCTCGTTTGCGAGCTGTTATAGTAGAAGGTAGTTGGCTTTGGAAGGGCATGTTGGTTGGGAATAAAAGCTTTTGTTTGCTTGAATTAAGTCTGACGATAGTGACAGAATTTGTGCAACCCAACACTAATTGAGCCTAAAAACAAACGCAAGCCATGCGCTTTATTTGGTGCATGGTTTGCGTGTTGGCCGGAGTAGCCATTGGTTATGGCTTTGGTGCCGTTAGGTTTTATTTCTTCCCTTTAAACAATTGCCTGTGAAACTTGTCTTCGGCTTTGAGGATTTGAAAGACCGTAGTGGCAGGCAACAAGGCCATAAACTTGATGTGGTAGTCTTTCAGCAGCTCTTTCATTTCCAATTCCAGCTTGTCTTGCTGTTTAATGGCCTCGGCAGCCGCCTTGTTGTCGGTTGGTTTAACGTGTTTATGGCGTTTAATCTGTTCGAATATGTTGCGCTGTTTTTTGCGCAACTCGCGATAAACAGGGAAGAAAGCCGCGCTCTCGGCTTGCGAAAGCGACACTTCGGCGATGATAAATTTTTCTAGTTCGGCTTGAAACTGCTCTGGGTCGAACTTGTGTGGCTGCTGTGCCACCATGCTTATGGCTGCAAATGCGAATAGTAATGTAAGTAGAGATTTTTTCATTTCAGCTTATATTTCGGAATATTGTTCGTATATGTCTTCGCTGTCCATCATCGTATAGTCGGCAACAACATCCCTATCGGTGCCCGATATTGTTGTTGCGATGGTGGGATGTGGGGGGACAGACGTGGCGGCAGACGGCGATTGGGAGCCTGAACCCAAATATACGGCAACTCCAAATATGGCTGCACAAAGGCTTGCCGCCGCAATGTAAATGGGGCGTAGCAGCCGAGGGGTGCGCCGTTTGGGGGCAGCTTGCTCGTTTTGGCCGTCTATTTTTTGCATTACAGCAGGTGTAAGGTTATCGAAATAACCTTTTGGAACGCTGAAAGGCCGTAGATTGGCATCGGCCGAATGTTTGGTTTGTTCCATGATGGGAGTTGTTTTAAGCATTTATGTCGTGTCCTGAAAACCGCGCTAGGCTACAAATTCGTTGTGTGCAGCCGCTGTTTAATGGCTTTTACGGGTGCTTTTCGCTTGCCTCTTTAAAGGGCAAGCGCACTATGCTCTGCTAAAACTCGATAAGCCATCAAAGGTGATTAATAGAAACTCGACATTGATAAAACGAAAAGACAAGCCAACAAGCTAGAAGACTAGTCTGCATCGGTTGATGCTAACTCCGGCAGGGAATGGCCTTGTAAGGGTAGGATATGCGGAAACTAATCGCAGCGACCTGCCTAAACAAATGGTGCGACGCGACGCGCCACGAGCCTCTTCGCAAGCCGGCTTGTCTGTGGGGCAGTGCGTTGGCCTCGTTCCCACACGATTGTGGAAAGCGGGGGCGCGCTTGCCTATTTTCGTCCTCTGTCGTTTAATGCTTTGACGCCTATTGGCGTTAAAGGTTTAAAGGGGTGATGAAAATATGCTGTTTTTTTGTCGGTTTGGCACTTCGTTGTTGCCTGTGAGCCATAAACCAATGAAAGTTAGTGCGCCGTTGAGCATCAAAAGCTCGTAGCCAAAGTGGTAGGTGGAGAATTGCTGTGTGAGGGTTTCGATGACGAAACAGAGTAGGGGAGCGGCCAAACATACGGGCAACACCCACTTGCCGCCAACATTGCGCCGAGTGAATAGCGCGTAGGCGAACAGTCCGAGCAGCGGGCCGTAGGTGTACGAGCAGAGAATGTATATGGCATCGAGCATCGAGGTGGAGTTTACAGCGCGGAAAAGGAGGATGAAGAGTGCAAACACGGCCGCCATGCCTAGGTGGGTGCGCTTGCGCAAGCGTTCGTCGTTGGGTCGGCCGCAGATGTCTACACAAAACGAGGTGGTTAGGGCGGTGAGGGCAGAGTCGGCACTGCTGAAAGATGCGGCCACAATGCCGATGGTGAATAACACAACGACCAGTGTGCCTAACGAACCGCTGGCTGCGAAGAGGGGTAACAGCTCGTCGCCCATTTCGGGTAGCGGCACACCTCGCTGAACGGCCAACATGGAGAGCAATACGCCAAGGGCAAGGAACAGCAAATTGGCCGGTACGAAGGCGAAACCATAGGTGCACATGTCTTTTTGGGCCTCGCGCAGGGTTTTGCAGGTTAGGTTTTTCTGCATCATGTCTTGGTCGAGTCCCGTCATTACCACCACGATGAAGGCGCCACTGATAAACTGTTTCCAGAAGTTTTGTTTAGAAACCCAATCGTCTAGCACAAACATCCTACTTCTTTCGTCGGCAGCAACGGCCTGTATGGCCGCTGTCGGCGACATGCCTAGTGCGCCAATAACCTGCCAAATAATGAGGATGAGGGCGGTAAACATGCAAAAGGTTTGGAAGGTGTCTGTCCAAACAAGGGTGTTGATGCCGCCTTTGCGCGTGTAAAGCCATATCAAGGCCACCATCGTAAGCACGGTTAGGGCAAAGGGAATGCCTAAGGCATCGAGTACAAAGCGTTGCAATAGCATGCAAACAACATAGAAACGCACGGCTGCACCAGAGATTTTAGACAGGATGAAAAAGCCCGCGCCCGTGCGATAGGCCGATAAACCGAGCCTTTTGTCTAAGTAGGTGTAGATGGTGGTTAGGTTTAACTTGTAGTAAACGGGGAGAAGTAGGAAGGCTACGGCGAAATATCCCACGATGAAACCTAAGCAAGTTTGCATGTAGGTCATGCCGATGGCATTGACCATGCCTGGAACGGAAACGAAAGTAACGCCCGAAATGGATGCGCCAACCATGCCAAAGGCCACCATATACCAAGGCGAACGTTTGTTGGCACGAAAAAAAGTGGCGTTGTCGGCACGCCGAGAGGTGAGCTTGCTAAATATAAGGAGCAAGCCAAAATATGCGAGTATGGTTGAGATGATGAGCATAACGCGTGCAAAGTTACGATAATTGTATGGAAAAGCCTTATGCGTGGGGCTGTTTGTTTGTAGCCGAAAAGTGTTTGCTGGCTATGCCGATGCCGTGGAGTGGGGCTTAAAATGCAAAGAGGGATGCACCGTTTGGGCATCCCTCTGATTATTGTGTTGTGCCTATATGGGCATAATGGGCTCATGCCTAGCGTATTATAGACATGCCAAGTGCGCACTGATAACGCCGCTTGGTGATGGAAAAGATGCCCCAAAACTGGCTTACAGGCTTTTCAGCTGGTGAATGGTTTCTTTGGGATTGGCGGACTTAAACACGTAGTTGCCTGCCACAAGCACGTCTGCACCTGCCTCAATAAGCAAGGGAGCTGTTTGCGCTTGCACGCCGCCGTCTACCTCGATAAGGGCCTTGCTGCCCGTGTTGTCGATAAGTTGGCGTAGGCGTTTTACCTTGTTAAGGGTGTTTTCGATGAACTTCTGACCACCGAAACCAGGGTTTACGCTCATCAGTAAAACCAGGTCGACGTCGTTGATGATGTCTTCTAGCACGCTTACGGGTGTAGAAGGGTTGAGTGCCACGCCTGCTTTCATGCCCGTTTCGTGTATCTTGGCAACCGTTCGGTGCAGGTGTACGCATGCCTCTTGGTGCACGCACATGAGCATTGCGCCAGCCTTTGCCGTCTGTTCGATGTAGTTTTCGGGGTGCACAATCATGAAATGCACGTCCATAGGCTTTTTACAAGCTTTGCCAACGGCATCTAGGACAGGGAAACCGAACGATATGTTGGGTACAAATGTGCCGTCCATCACGTCCATGTGCAGCCAGTCGGCTTCGCTTTCGTTAATCATTTGCACCTCGGCGTTAAGGTTTAAGAAGTCGGCCGAGAGCAAAGAGGGGGCTATCAGTGGCTTTTTCATCATGCGTTTAGTTTAGGCAAATGGTGTAACGCTGTCCATTTACCTGTATGGATTTATAACAATGGGCTATCTGCCTGATCATGTTAAGGGTTTTTTCTGAGGGTTTAAGCTCTTCGGGTGTAAAATACTTCATAGGCGATATTACCATATTAATAATAGTTTATATAGAAGTAACGCCTTGTGTTGTATTTTATTGTATGGGGTGTGGATAAATATTTAATGGGGGGAGTTGGCGAGTTGAAAGGCTGACGAGTTGACGAGTTAACAAGAAGTTAAACCAACAGGTTTACGTGTTGACATGGCTGTTAACTTGCTTTGAATTTAGCGGTGCCTTGTAGAAACACGTTCGTTTCTTCGTTGCCTTGGCTATATACTTTGGTATGTTGATGTTCGTCGACAGTTAGTCTTCGTGCGCTTTCAACACGCGATGGGGCTTGTGTCCATGCCCTAGCAGTTCGATTGGACAGCCGAAATGTTCGCTCAACTCGTCGCTCGAAATCTCTGGTGTGTCGTGATAGTGCAGCGTTCGGTTGACACAAGCCACGGCTTTTACGTTTTGGAGGATGGTTCCAACGTCGTGGCTAACGATGATGATGGCGCAATCGTGGTTGATGACGTCGAGCATTTGGTACATTTGCTCCTGAAAACGTTTGTCTATATAGGTGTTCGGTTCGTCTAGCACCACCACTTCGGGGCGCGAAACGATGGCGCGTGCCAGCAACACACGTTGCAATTGTCCGCCGCTGAGCGACCCAATGGGGCGTTTGGCGAAGTCTGCCATACCCAACTTTTCGAGCGTTTGTGCCACCTGTTGTTTATGATTGGCATCGAAAGGGGCGAAAAGTTTCTTTTGTCTACTAAGTCCCGACAGCACCACTTCTTCAACGGCGATGGGGAATTGGCGGTCGATGTCGTTGTATTGAGGCAAGTAACCGATGGTGAGTTCGGGCACCTGAACCCCATTTCGGAAGTAAGAAACCTTGCCGGAGAAAGGTTTCATCATGCCCAGAATAACGCGCATAAGGGTGGTTTTGCCGCCACCGTTAGGCCCGATGACGCCAAGGAAGTCGTGATCGAACACTTCCAGCGACACATCTTGCAGGGCTACCTTCTCTTCGTAGCCTGCAAATACGTGTTCAATTTTGATGATGGGTTGTTTCGGTGCGGTCATTTCAGCGATTTGGCTACCTTTATCATTTCTTTTTCCCAGTTGTAGGCCAGTGGGTTAAACTCAATTACTTCGGCACCCACAGCGTTTGCGATGGTCTCTGAGTTGCGGTTGGCAAATTCTTTTTGCATGAAAAGCACACGCACCTGACTGGCTTTCGCGCTGTTGATAATGTCTTTTATCTGCGCGGCAGAGGGTTCGCGCCCCTCGTCTTCAATGTAAATTTGGTGCAAGTCGAACTCGCTGGCGTAGTAAGTGAGTATGGGGTGGTAGATAAGGAAGGTGGTGCTCTTCTCTCTGGTGAGGTTTTCTCGAATTTGGTTGCTGGTCTCTTCAATCTTTGCGAGCAGCGTTTCGAGGTTCGCCTTGTAGTAAAGGCTGTCTTCCTTGTCTATTTGCAGCAACGCCTTATAGATGTTTTGGGCGATGATGACCGCGTTTTTGCAGCTCATCCACGTGTGTGGGTCGGGTACGCCGTCGGTACTTTCGATGGGTTCGATGCCTTCGGACGAGTCGATGATGATGGTATGCGGAGCGTTTGCTTTCAGTCTTTTCATCCAAGTCTGCTCAAATCCGATGCTACCCACCTTTACATATAGGTCGCTATGCGATAGTTCAATCATCTGTTGCGCGGTAGGCTCGTAGGTTTCTGGGTTTCCACCTATGGGTACCATCGTCTTAACGTCGAACCGGTTGCCTGCAATGGCCTCGACAAAATATCTCAATGGCTCGATGGTTACCATCACAGTGCGCTTGCTCGTGCCCTTAACCATCGTGCAAGAGACGAGCAACAGAACTGCGAAAGCGAAGAAAAGGGATATTTTCTTGTACATAAGCATTTTAAAGTAAGAAGCTTGCGCCAAACACAAGTAAGGCAAAGCGAATGAATTTTCCTATTGTCATGCTAGTCACGGTGATGGCTACGTTTGCGCGCATAAGGCCTAATACCACGGTTATGGCACTGCCAAGGATGGGCAGAAAGGCGAAAAAGCCCATCCATGCACCCCTTCCTGCCATGAAGTTTTCGGCTCGTTGGAGTTTCTCTTTCTTCACGTGCAGGTACTTTTCAATCCAGTCTGTACGCCCCATTCGGCCCACGCCATAGTTTATCATGCCGCCAATGACGTTGCCTGCGGTGCCATATAATATGAGCGGCCACGCATCTAAGCCAGCAGCTTGCAAGCCAACCATAACGGCCTCGCTACTGAATGGGATAACACTGCCAGCCAAGACGGCGGAAAGAAACATGCCCCAATATCCGTAATTGATGAGTAGGGCTATAAGGGAATCCATAAGTTGCAGACGGTGAGTAAGATTGAGGCTAGCCATAACACGCAAAATACGATGTTGGTGGCTGCCGTTCGGGTGAGTGTAATAAAGTGTCCGATGAGTGCTGCCGTGTTAATGATGAGTATGGGCAGCAGGTTGTCGGCGTGTTGGGGTTGCAACACGATGCAGGCAATGGTGAAGAGGTCTACCACTATCACCATTTCGTAAATCATGCGGTTGCGTATCTTGTCGTTTCTGCTACTTCGCAAGTAGTGCACAATGCCTATCAGCGACACAAGCGCAACGAAAAGGAAGGTGGCGATGCGGTTGTGGTCTATCTCTTGATACTGGAATAGGGGGGCGAAGAGGGCCAAGTCGGTGAAGTGTTGCACGAAAACTTCGGGCTGACCGGTGTAAACCAAGTAAGCACCAACGAACCAATAGGGGGCGATTAGCCCCAGAACGGATGCC
Organism: uncultured Prevotella sp.; assembly: GCA_938028745.1. Taxonomy (GTDB): domain Bacteria; phylum Bacteroidota; class Bacteroidia; order Bacteroidales; family Bacteroidaceae; genus Prevotella. The sequence continues at coordinate 54,558 of CALIZL010000062.1, read as the reverse complement.
CAGAAGTTGCGCCAACTCATGGACAACACGTTGGTGGCGTGCAAAATCCATAGCAATGGCACGAAGAAGAGAATCTGAACGAACACGGTTGAGGCCACGCCAATGAACAAATAGGCGTAGAAAGTTACGCCCGATGCCGTTCGTTCTTGGTAGGCATTGAACACAATGAGATAGAAAGCCGCGAAGCAGGCTTGCACTAAGGCGGCCGACGGCGAGGCAAAAAGATAGTTGGCCGCGCACGCCAGCACAAGGAAGGCGCACGAAACCATACGGCTGTAAACCCTTAACAGGGCATTGACGTTGTTGAACTCTACCATCAGGTAGGTAGAAACGGCCAAGCATGCGAACTCGAACCAGAGGTTTTTGCCCACTAGTCCGCTTGCCAAGAACACCAACACGGCGTAAACGGCCGTGAAGGAGAGTGTCATCCTGCTTTCCGCAATCTTGTTTTGTAATCTCTTTACTACCATATCTATATGTTACTGGCGGTTGTTGGCCGCCGGTTGCCTATCGTTCGTTGCGCCACATGGCGGTGTTCGAACCCCTGATAGGGCTTTTGCTGTACATTTCTCGCTAGGGGCAAGGTGGTTGTTACAAGTCTTGACCGATGTCTTTTCTGAAATATTTGTCGGTGAAACGGATGGCATTTGCCGACTCGAAGCTTTTTTGTAGTGCCTCGGCCTTGTCTTTTCCATACGAGCTAACCGCCAAAACGCGCCCGCCGTTGGTAACAAGCAGGCCGTCTTTAATGGCTGTTCCGCTGTGGAACACGATGCTTTCTGCCACGTTTTCGATGCCTTCGATGGGATAACCCTTGGCATATTCTTGGGGATAACCACCGCTAACGAGCATCACACAGACGGCAGCACGCTCGTCGAAAGCTACATTTCGGCTAGCGATGTTGCCCTCGGCCACGCCCTCGAAGAGGTCAACGATGTCGGTTTTGAGCCTAAGCATCACGCTTTCTGTTTCGGGGTCGCCCATTCGACAGTTGTATTCGATGACCATTGGGTTGCCTTCCACGTTGATAAGTCCGAAGAAAATGAAACCCTTATAGTCTATTCCCTCCTCGGCCAATCCGTTTATCGTGGGGCGAATGATGCGCTCTTCCACCTTCTTCATCCACTCTGGGGTGGCGAAAGGCACGGGACTAACGCTGCCCATGCCGCCCGTGTTGAGGCCTGTGTCGTGTTCGCCAATGCGCTTATAGTCCTTAGCCTCGGGCAAGATTTGATAGTCTTTGCCGTCGGTAAGCACGAAAACAGAACATTCTATGCCGCTGAGAAACTCTTCGACAACTACGGATGCCGAGGCGTTTCCAAACATACCGTTGAGCATGTGGCGCAATTCGGACTTCGCCTCTTGCAGTGTTGGCAAGATAAGTACGCCCTTACCGGCGCACAATCCGTCGGCTTTCAGCACGTAGGGGGCTTTTAGTTCTTCGAGAAAAGCCAGTCCTTCATCGATGTTTTGTGCGGTAATGGTTTTGTAGCGCGCCGTGGGTATGGCGTGTCTGGCCATGAAAGCCTTGGCGAAGTCTTTGCTGCCTTCGAGTGTTGCGCCTTTTCGCGATGGGCCGATAACGGGAATATGAGTCGTGCGAGCATCGTTCTTGAAGTCGTCGTAGATGCCGTTCACCAGCGGGTCTTCTGGTCCTACCACCACCATTTGCACGTCGTTGTCGAGCGCGAAACGCTTTAAGGTGTCGAAATCGTTGGCGTTGATGTCCACGTTTTGGCCCACTGTGGCCGTTCCAGCATTGCCAGGGGCGATGAAAAGCTTGCTAACCTTGGTGCTTTGTGCTATCTTCCAGGCAAGCGCGTGTTCTCTTCCGCCACTTCCCAACAGTAAAATGTTCATCCGTTTTATTTTAGATAATCGTCAAAATATTGTGAAATACGTTCGTGCAAGTGGGTGCTTTGGTGTCCGCGCATGTTGTGTGGCTCGCCAGGATACACAAAGAAGTCGGGCTGTGTGCCCACTTTGATGCACTCTTGCAAGAAGTTCAGGCAGTGTTGCGGCACCACAACGGGGTCGTTCATGCCTGTTATTATTTGCAGTTTTCCTTTTAAGTTCTTGGCTTTTGGCAGCAAACTGCTCTCGGCATAGCCCTTGGGATTGTTCTGTGGCGTACCCATATAGCGTTCGCCATACATCACTTCGTACCACTTCCAGTCGATAACAGGACCGCCAGCCACGCCTACTTTGAACACTTCGGGGTGGGTGGTGATGAGGTTGGTGGTCATAAATCCGCCGAAACTCCATCCATGTACGCCCATGCGGTCTTTGTCTACGTAGGGTAAGGAGGTGAGATATTCAACACCTTTCATCTGGTCTTTCACCTCTTCTACGCCAAGATGATGGAATGTAGCCTGCTCGAATGCGAGACCGCGTGCACTACTTCCGCGGTTGTCGAGAATGAAAAGCAGGTAGCCTTTCTGTGCCATATAGGTTTCCCAACCACGCGACCAATAGTGCCAACGTGCCTCAACGTTGCGTACTCCTGGCCCTCCGTACACGTAAATGATGGTGGGGTATTTCTTGTTCGGGTCGAAATTGGTGGGTTTCACCATACGATAATACAAGTCGGTGGCGCCGTCGGCTGCCTTGATTGTTCCGCAAGAGTACTCCGGAACGGTGTAACCCTTCCAAGGATTGTCGGCAGTGAAGTAGCGAGTTGCCTTTGCCGAGGCCATGTTCACAATGTCGATGTTGCGTGGAACGGTGGGTTCGGTGTAGCTGTCGAGTATCCATTGCCCCGAAGAGCTTAGTGCTATCTTGTGCGAACCGCCTTCGCCAGTGGTGTTGGCGTGGCATCCCTTGCCGTTATCCAGCAGTCGGCGTGCGCCCGTTTGTAGGTTAACGGCGTAGAGATTGTTCTGAATAGGACTGGATTCGGTAGAAAGTATGATGGCTTCTTTGGTCTTCGCGTTAAATCCCATCAAGTCAACCACAATCCATTTGCCCGTTGTAAGTTGCTTAATTTGCTTTCCGCTCGTGTCGAATAGGTACAAATGGTTGTATCCGTCTTTCTCGCTTTGCAGTATAAAGCGGCCATTATCCCAGGGCAAGAATGTGATGGCGTGCATGGGATGCACGTACTTGTCACTCGATTCGGTGTAGAGCGTGGCCGTTTTGTTTCCCGTTACAGGGTCGTAAGCGTCAAGCGAGTAGTGGTTTTGTGCTCTATTCAGTTCGATAAGGTATATCAGCTTGCCGTCGGGCGCCCAAGCGATGTTGGTAAAATATCTATCTGTGGGGTCGCCTGTGTTGAGATACACCGTTTTATCCGTCTTCAAGTCGTATATTCCCACGGTTACGAGGTGCGACTTCTCGCCGGCCATAGGATAACGAATGGGTGTTTCGGTGGCAATACGTGTGTCGATGTCTACCAAAGGATAGTCGGCCACCATTGATTGGTCCATTCTGTAAAACGCCAGCTTTTGTCCGTCGTTGCTCCAAAACGTTCCTTTATATATGCCGAACTCGTCGCGGTGCACGCTTTGTCCGTAAACGATGTCGCGATTACCGTCTTTCGTCAGTTGTTTATGTGTTCCTTGGGCGTTACATACGTAGAGATTGTCGCCTTTAACAAAGGCAACGGCGCGCGATTGGGCGTTCCAATCGGCAGAACTCTCGTCTTTCGTATCTTGTTTCCATACCAGCTGTTTGGTTTTCCAGTTCACCAGCATGCGCGTTTTGCTTGCGTTGAGCAGCACGAGCGGCTGATTGGGGTAGGGGAAAGTGGCGTGATAGAACGAACGCACCTTGATGTTGCCAGCCGATTCAACCCATTGGTTAACGTCGTCTAGACTGAACAGGCGGGTTTCTTTGCCCGTGTTTTTGTCTATCAGTGCGCAAAACTCCGCATCGGTACGTACCAGTTGGTCGCCCCACCATGCGGTGTAGCGGTTTTTGGGCACCATGTTATGGAAGTTGTTACCACCATAATTAAGGTCTTCCAGTGTGAATAGTTTCTGTGCCGACATACTTTGCGGTGCGAAAATCATTGTTGAGAGCATCGCTCCCACGATAAGTTGTTTAATCGTCATGGTCTATAAAGTTAGCAGAATTACGTCCAAAGTTCTTTCCTCCGCGCTTGTCTGTGCGCTCAAAGCTCTTTCCCTTGCGGTTAAAATCTTTGCCTTTGCCTGCGAAGGGCTTGCCGCCGCGCTCGAACGAACGGCCACCACGCTTGTCATCGCGGTCGGCATACGATGTCGTTCGTCTGCGTTTGCGTTCTTCGTTGCGCTCCTCGGTGTGCGCGAAGTGGTTTTTGAAGGTGTACGAACGTATGTCGTCGGTGTCTTGCGAACCGTCGTCGTCCAGCCTTTTCTTAAATTCGCGGTTCTTCTTAAACCTGTTTTTCTCGGCCATTTGACGTTTTTCTTCGTCGGTTTTTACCACTCCACCCTCTTGGCGGAAGTCTTTTAGCGACCCGTCGAATATGGCATACTTGCGAAATTCGCACTCCAACGACCCATTATATACGGGAATTTTGATGGATGGTTTCAGTCCAATCTGGTCGAAACACTCCTCGCGATAGCTCAACACCCACGCATCGTTGCCCATGAATTGGTGTTTAAGCCTCTCGCCAATCATCTTATATGTCCCAAGAAGATTGGGTGTAGAGATGCGTTCGCCGTAAGGCGGATTGGTAACGAGTATGCTTTTGTTCTCAGGTTTCTTGAAATCCTTGAAGTCGGCCTGCTCAATGGTGATGTCTTTGGTAAGTCCCGATGCGCGAACGTTTAGTCGTGCCGTGTTCACAGCCTTCATATCTACGTCGTAACCGTAGATGTGGTGGTTAAATTCGCGTTCGTTGCTGTCGTCGTTATAGATGTTGTCGAACAGCTCTTGGTCGAAGTCGGGCCACTTTTCGAAAGCGTAGCTCTTGCGGAAAACGCCTGGTGAGATGTTGCGAGCGATAAGTGCGGCCTCTACCACGAGCGTTCCCGACCCGCACATGGGGTCGATAAAGTCGGTTTCGCCTTGCCATCCCGTCATCAATATCATGCCGGCGGCCAACACTTCGTTAAGCGGAGCCTCCACCGACTCTTGCCTGTAACCGCGACGATGCAGACTTTCGCCACTCGAATCCAGCGATAGCGTACAGTCGTACTCGGCAATGTGGATGTTCAAACGTATGTCTGGGTTGCTCACCGATATGTTGGGGCGTTTGCCCGTGCGTTGGCGAAACTGGTCAACGATGGCGTCTTTCACCTTATAGGTAACGAAACGCGAGTTGCGGAACTCTTCCGAGTACACCACAGAGTCGACCGAGAAAGTCTTTCCTTCCTCGATATGCTTGCTCCAATCAATCTTTTGTATCTCCTCGTACACGTCGTCGGCCGACCTTGCCTTGAACTTGGCGATAGGTTTTAAAATCCTAATGGCCGTGTGCAGTTGGAAATTGGCGCGATACATCGTTTCTTTGTCGCCCGTAAACGACACCATACGCCTGCCAATTTGTACGTTGTTTGCCCCCATTTGGGTAAGCTCCTTGGCCAAAACGGGTTCCAGGCCCATGAAAGTTTTGGCTATGAGTTCGAATTCCATTGTATATAGTTGTTGTTATTTCGTTTTCTTAAATATGTGCGTATTAGGCTCCACGTCTTCTGTTACCCACACGTTGGCACCCACCACGCTGCCTTTGCCGATGGTTACACGGCCTAGGATGGTGGCATTAGAGTAAACCACCACGTCGTCTTCCAATATCGGGTGTCGGGCAATGCCCTTAATGGGGTTGCCGTCTTCGTCTTTGGGGAAACTTCGTGCGCCAAGCGTAACGCCTTGATACAGCTTAACGTTGTTGCCGATGATGCAGGTAGCCCCGATAACAACGCCCGTGCCGTGGTCGATGGCAAAGTGTTGGCCAATCTGCGCAGCGGGGTGTATGTCTATTCCCGTTTCCGAATGCGCCATTTCGGTTAGCATTCTCGGTATCAGTGGCACGCCCATAAGCAGCAATTCGTGCGCAATGCGATAGTTAACCAATGCCTTGATGGATGGATAACACGATATAATCTCGCCGAAACTGCCTGCTGCAGGGTCGCCGTTGTATATGGCGGCCACGTCGGCAGCCAGCATTTGGCGCACGGCAGGCAGCCTTTTAATCAGGTCTATCGACATTTCTTCGGCTGTGCAGTGCATGTCGATGGCGGTGTCGCTTGCATCGCAGCCATCGCAGCTGGCAAAGCACAGGCCTGCCTGTATTTGGTCGGTAAGAAGTTGGTTGAGTTTTTCTACATTAACACCAACATGAAACTTGATGGTGCGCGAGTTAACGGTAGACTTGCCGTAATATCCGGGGAAGATAATGGCACGCAGCAAGTCCACAATCTTTTTGAGAACCTCTCCCGAAGGGATAGGGTTTCCATCCTTGTGTTGGTGAAAAATGCCTTTCAATGCCTTGGCATCCGAAAGCTCTTCCGCGATATGGGTCAGCGTGCGCGTTAAGTCGGCAGTGGTCATCAATGTTGTTATGTCAATGTAGATGTATGTGTGGCGTTGCCGCTAGTGCCTGCAAGAGGTGCTTGTTTGGCCTTTGCGAATACAGCCTATTTAGTGCAAAAGTAGCAATAATTTATCATTTGTCAACAGATTAAGGCCGAAATTTATATTAAAATGTGCAACTACTTGACCGCTGATAAGGAAATGCGTGAACCCGAACCCGTCGAACTCACGCATTTTCGTTATTATAGTGGTAAAAGATACGCACGATGCGCCCTGTTAAAATGGCTTTCGGGGGCGTGCCGTTTACTTCACCAACTTTTGCAATATGGGTGTGGTTTGTCCGGCAACGCTTGTCTGAGGCGTGTCGTTTTGCTGTTCGAACACCACAATCTTGTTTTCGCCCTTCTTTAAGAAACAGCCGGGAAGGTAGAGCGTTTGTTGCGGTCCGCGTTTCCAATAGCGGCCAAGGTTAATGCCGTTAACAAATACGATGCCCTTACCCCATGTCTCCATGTTGAGGAAAGTGTCGCCCGTGGTGTCTAGGTTGAACGTTCCCGAATAGAGTGTAGGCAGCCCCTTGTTGTTGGCCGTAGGCAAGGCGTTAACGTCGGGAACATCGTTCATGGGCAGTTTGTACATCTGCCAGTTGCCCGTTATCTCGTTTCCGTCGATAACCACAGGGCCATTAATACCCTTGATGCTTTGGGTGATGCGTGCGCCGTAGTTTATTCGGCCCATGTTTTCAACCAAGATGTCGAGCACGCCGTTGAACGGGACGTTTATCTCGATGCTGTCTACATCGCTAACGCGGTCTAGTTCGCCCACCTTCTGGCCGTTTACGTAAACCAAAGCGTAGTCGGCCAAGCCGGCTACTTTCAGCATTCCGCCGATGGGTTGGTTAAAGTGTCTTCTGTATAGCACGTAGCCATGCCCTTGGTTCAGGTCTTCAAAGGTAAGTGGCTTATCGCTTTCAACGGCTTTACCCTTGGTAAGCAGGTTCAACACGTCGGCACTCTTGTTCAGCTTGATGTTGGGAATGGCTATAACGGGAATGCGTTGGGGCACGGCAGGCACGTTATACTTAACGTTCTTTATCATCAATGCGCGCAGGGCATCGTACTTAGGCGTGCTCCAACCAGCCTCGCTGATGGGTGCATCGTAGTCGTACGAGGTGAGGTCGGGCTGCAAGTTGGTGGCGGTGGTGTAGTTGGCACCCGACGTAAAGCCGAAGTTTGTTCCGCCATGCACCATATAATAGTTAAAGCTGATGCCATTTTCAAGATACTTGGCGGTTTGTTTCACTATCGACTCGGTGCTTACTTGTGGAAAAGGCTCTGCCCAATGCGACAGCCATCCGGGGTAGAACTCGGCTACCATGTATGGACCTTTACCGCCATTATATTCGTTTACCACCTTTTTAAGTTTCTCGATGTCGCTTTCTCCGTTGGCCGTTGGCAATGCACCTTCTATCGTACCGCCCTTGAAAAGCCAACTTCCGTCTGATGTGAACAAGGGAATATCGAAACCCGCATCGAGCAATTGCTGCTTAATCTTGGCACTATAAGCACGATGGGTTTCTAAGGGTATATCTTTGCGTTGTGCCACATACGAACCGAACTCGTTTTCGGCCTGCACCATAATGATTGGTCCGCCCTTGGTTATCTGCAAGTCGCGCATCTGCGAGGCCAATTGGTTGATGTAAACACGGCACGAATCGAGGAACGGCTGATTGTCGGCGCGTATCACCAAACCCTTAGCCTTAGACAGCCACCAAGGGTAGCCGCCAAACTCCCATTCTGCACAGCAATAGGGACCAGGCCTTAGAATAACCAGCATGCCTTCTTCGGCAGCCGTCTTAACGAATTGTCGTAGGTTGCGGTTTCCCGTTTTCCAGTCCCACTTGCCGGGTTCTGTTTCGTGATAGTTCCAAAACACGTATGTGGCAACAGCGTTCAAGCCCATAGCCTTCATCATTTTCATACGGTGGCGCCAATAAGGGGCAGGCACGCGGGCATAGTGCATTTCGCCCGAATGCAATTGCATGGGCTTACCGTTGTAAACGAATTGGCCATCGGCGATGGCGAAAGTGTTACGCGTAGTTTTTGTTTGCTTGTTTTGTTTGGCCTCGGCATTTGTTGCAGCAAGCAACATCAAGGCTGCCACGGCCAAGAATTTAAGATGTTTCATCTGTCTATTCTAGTTAGAAAAAAATATCGGGTTTGGGTTTTAGTTCATTGTCTTCTTGCGGCATCGCGTGGCTCGTTGTACGGGCAATGGCGATAATCGGTACAAAAATAACAAAAGATTGGTAGATGAGAACCAACAACATGCTGATTTAGATAATTTTAACGAGTGGCAAAGTGTTGCTTAACTAAACCAATGGTAGCCATGATGTGTTGTTTACTCGATGTAGTTATTTGTGAATTAATTATATATAACTCTGTCGTGCCTGTAAGAAATATAACGGAACATTTGCGGAATCTCAAAAAGGAAAAGTACTTCTTTGTTGAAAATTAATTTCTTCGTATCTTTGCAAATATCCAATAATAACTTTATCAACTAAAAACTTATATTATGGACAAATTACTTAAACTTATCCCATTAATGCTACTTCTATTTTTAGCTGGATGTAGTAGCAAGAATGACGATGAGGAGCCAGAAGTGCATAGCACAACCCTCAACATGATGAATGAGGCTAATGGTAAAACGCTTTTTGAGGAAACACAATACTATCTCGACCAATTTAATATCTTTGTTTCTGAATCTAGGGATTGGTGTTTTGTAGATGCTGGCAGCACATCCTTGTCTAACACGAAATGGCAAGCCGATTTAACAAACATATTGTTTGGGGCTGTTGTGCAGTATAAGCATTGTTATCATTTCTTTGAAGCTGACCTTTTAAGACGTTTTCCTTCTGGGAAGACGGCGGTTTTAGCTGGCTCAGTATGTTATAAGCTGTGGGTGGACGAACCAATTACGGAGGGAAATACCACTAAGGGAGCTGTAGTTAAATTCGTTAAAACCATCGTGTCTACTAATGCGCTCCCTGCAAAAGGAAGTGTGATAGGTGAAATGAATAATGAAGTAGGAAATAAGATAGTGTGTTCTGTACCAGAGGGAGCAGAATGTACTTTTGGGTATTACCCGCCTGCTAGTAGAAGTGATTTTAATGTGCAAGTTAATGGTGGCAAGTTGACAATAGAACTAAAATCGTGGGAAGACGATTTTGAAGGAAGAAGTTACATAGACTACGAGATTTACCTCAGGCATGGCAATTTGTGGACACCAGTGTTTTTCCGTGTGCATCGCCATTAGAAAACAAAATTAGTTTCTATAAAAATGTGCTTGCCTGAATACATGCTTGTGTTCAGCCAAGCTTTTTTTACTGAAGTTTAATGTATGCCCTGCAACTGCCCGCACTGGTGGTAGTAAGTGTACGTGCTTTCCGTACTGTTGCCCATGCGCGCGAACATGGCATAATTATTTTTTTTGTGTCTAGTTTTCAGTAAGAAATTTAACATTCTGAGTGCTCTTTTTGTCCACCGATTGTTCACCTAGTCGCAAAAAAACGATTCTCGCGAAGGTTTGTTTTGATGCAAAAGGGGGTTAGTTTATGAATGCTGCAAAATGAATTTTTATTTAAGAAAGCCGCCATTTGTACCGGCTTTTGGGCTATTTGCTGCTAAATGCACTGCAATTTGGTGCTAAACGCAGTGCGTTTTGATGCTAAATGCAGTGCGTTTTGATGCTAAACGCAGTGCGTTTTGGTGCTAAATGTAGTGCGTTTTGATGCTAAATGCAGTGCAAAATGCTGCTAAATGCGAGGCGAAAAGAATAAAAATACATCGTAATGGTATAAATTATACGTTTTAGAGTTGTTGAAAACAAGGCCGAAAAGGGCAAAATAGCCATTAAAAAGTGGCATTTTAGGGGCTAAAAGCGAGTATTTGGGCATGAAAAATTACGAGTTGGCAGCTAAACTAGAAAGGCTAAATGGTGCAAAATGCAGGTTTTGGTCTTAAAAATAGACAAAACGAGATGTGTGAAAAGCTAGAAATAGTGGCTTTTTACCTACTTTATGGCCGATTTTCTCGCTAGAACGGAGTGAAAATTAGAGCGATGTTGTAAAATAAAAGATAAGTTTTTAAGTTTTTAAGTTTTTGAGTTGATGAGTTGGTGAGTTTTTGAGTTGATGAGTTGGTGAGTTGATGAGTTGGTGAGTTGGTGAGTTGATGAGTTGGTGAGTTGGTGAGTTGATGTGTTGATGAGTTGGTGAGTTGGTGAGTTGGTGAGTTTATGAGTTGGTGAGTTGATGTGTTGGTGGGTTTATGAGTTGATGTGTTGATGAGTTTATGTGTTGGTGAGTTGGTGAGTTGGTGAGTTGATGAGTTGATGTATTGATGAGTTTATGAGTTGGTGAGTTGATGTGTTAGGGAGTTGTTGGGTTTTCACGAGTTTATACGCCAGTGAGTTGATTTGCCCTGCACTTCGTATATGGGAGGAGTGCTTATCTTGTGTTGGCATCACAGAGGTAACAAACCCCTCTCAATTTATAGGAATATTAAAAGTCAAGACGTTTTCAATGAGTGTACAAGTTGATAAGTTGATGGGCGTATCCATTCTTTCACCTTTTCCCTTTTTCACCTTTTCACTCTTTCATCTTTAAACGCTTTCCTTACTTTAAGAGGTAACGTTGGCGCGACTCAATAATCTCACCCATGTGTTCGGTTGCCCACGCAAGTAGGTTACTAATGTGTGGAAGTAGGCTCTTTCCTTTTTCTGATAGCGAGTACTCTACACGTGGCGGTACTTCGGGAAAAGCAACGCGGGTAATAAGTGCATCGCATTCGAGCATCTTTAAAGTAGCCGTGAGCATCTTTTGGGATATGTCGGGAATGTTGCGTTGCAACTCTTTGAAACGTAGGTTGCCATTTGTTTCTAAGGTGAAAAGCACCAACATCGACCACTTATCACCCACTCTTGATAGTATATTTCGGACGGGACAATTAGGGAAAAGCGCGTCACGTACTTCTGTTCTGTTCATGTTAATAGGGTTTTTAAGTTGCATTACTGCACAAAAGTAACTATTATCCTTTGCAATGCTTGTCTGTTTATTGTTAAACAGTGCTAAAACTTACAGACGTAACTCGATATATTTCAGCATTACTTACTTCAAGGTAACTGGCTCACCTTATTGTGCCTACTTGTGCGAGCCATTGATTGTGAATACCTTTGCATCGTCAGAACAATGACGATTAAACACAAAATTAATTATACAATAAAGATTATGAAGACTGTAAAGACAACAACAGAAGGTAAGAATTTCACAGCAGTGAACATCGGTAAGTTAAGCGAAGTGAAGGATTATGTACTGCCTTTGGGCGACATTGAAATACCTGGAAAGGTGTTTGTGGGCCAGGCATTGCAGGCAACAGGTAGCGAAGTGTCGTTCCAAACGCTGGTTCCTGGTCAGGATAGTGGTTTCCTTCATACGCATAAAACCCACGAAGAACTGTACTTTATCCTTAAAGGCGAGGGCGAGTATCAGGTTGATGGCGAGGTGTTCCCCGTGTCGGAAGGTAGCATCGTACGAGTTGCTCCAGCGGGTAAGCGCGCCTTAAAGAACACCGGAGAGGGCGAGATGCTGATGCTTTGCATACAATACAAGGCCGATAGCTTTGGCGAGAACGATTCTCCTGCTGGGGATGGTGTGATACTTGGCGATAAGCTAACATGGTAATCGACCCGCAATTTCCTACATGTCCAATCCGCAATGTCCTTTCAAGGCTTTGCGGATTAGATGCTTTATGGGTGATACTTGTTCTAGCAGAGTGTGTGTCGGGTTCAATGGAGCAACTTTGTTGGGGTATAGTAGGGATGAAACATCAACAGGTTGCATCTGCCGTTCGTATTTTGATGGAAGACCATCTTGTTGAGAAGTCAAGCGGTGTATATCGCTTATCGCCATTAGGGCAATCGGTATTGCCTTATGTTAAAGAACTTGTGGGTTGGTGCGAGATGCAAACTAAGTGTTGACGAAGTGCAGTGCCATTGCGCATTAGGTGTTATGGATGGGCATGTATTATCTAGTAATGCCCACGTTTAAGACGAAAAAGCCCCGAAAGCAAAACGCTTTCGGGGCTTTATTACTTGTGTGCCCTTGGGGGATAAGTGTCTTATCCTCGTGGGCAAGATGGTTCGTGAGGGTTACAGGGCGGAGAAAATCCAGTCGTACACGTAGCTGCAAACACCGAAGAGTGCAACGCCTAGGGTGCAGATGGCTAAGGCCAAGCGCGTGTTGCAGTCGCTTTTGAAGGCAGGCAACGGGTTTTCGCTCTTGTTGATGTACATCGCCTTAACGATGAGCAAGTAGTAGTAAAGGCTGATAACGGTGTTAATCAACGCGATGAACACGATTAAATAAGCCCAAGCGCTGCCCTGTTCGAGGGCGGCCATAAACACGAAGAACTTGCTAAACATACCTGCAAAGGGCGGAATGCCACCAAGCGAGAAGAGGGCCAACGTCATAAGGAAGGCCAACTTGGGGTTGGTGGAGTAGAGTCCGTTGTAGGCATCCATGTCGGTTACGCCGTTGTTGCGCTCTTCGATGGCACTGATGATGGTGAAAACACTCATGTTGGCCACCACATACACCAATATATAATAGGTGAGAGCGGTTACGCCCATACCCGAATCGCCCATCACGGCGAGCATGATATATCCTGCTTGCGAAATAGAGCTGAACGCCATGAAACGTTTAAGTTCGGTTTGGCGTATGGCGAAAAGGTTGGCAATGGTGATACTCAACACAATGACAATGCCGAGAAGATATTGCCATTGTTCTAACAGTACACCGAAAACGTGCATCAAGATAGAGCAAAGCGCAAAGGCAGCGGCACCCTTAGACACCACGGAGAGATAGCCCGTGATGGTTGTTGGCGCACCTTGATAGGTGTCGGCTGTCCAGAAGTGGAAGGGCACAAGCGAAATCTTAAAGCCCAATCCGCTGAAGAAGAACACCATTCCCATAACCGTCATGGGTGTGGCCGATAGGTGTTGAGACACTTCGTTGAAGTAAAGCGAACCTGCATCGGCATAGATGAAGGTGAGGCCATAGAGCATCACGCCGCTAGAAAAGGTTGCGGTGAGGATGAACTTGGCGCCTGCCTCGGCCGAATTGTGGCGATACTTGTCGAATGCCACCAAGCAAGCCATAGGCACGGATGCCATTTCGAGCCCTAAGAAGAAGAGCAAGAAGTGGTCGGCGCTTACCATCATGTTCATTCCAAGCAGTGTTGAAATGATGAGCATATAAAATTCACCTTCCTTAAAAGTGCTGTCGGGTCGCGAAAGCCACATGCGTGCCTGTATGAAAACGATGAGTGTTCCGAAGGCAAGGATGGTTTTCAACACGCCAATCATGGGCGTGGTGGAATACATTCCGCCAAAGGCAGTGGCTGGTTCGGTGGGACAGCAGTTCAGAAGAATATGTATCAGCATGAATGCGCACACCAAAGGATTGAACCAAGGACGTGGCGAAGGTGCCGTCTTATCGTCGGTTATCACGATGGGGGCTTTATGAGCTGTGGCGAAATCTATGATAAAGACAATCACCAACATGGCCATCAAGGTAACCTCGGGCATCATGTGGAAAAACTGACTATAATCTAAATTCATTGTACGAAACGTTTAAAGTGATGCTATTGCGGTTACGTTGTTGATGTGGTCGATAATCGGACCTAGCGTGTCGCTGATGATGTTGCTTGCCCAAAGCGGTGCGAGGCCAAGGCCTGCAACGCAGAAGATGAGGCAACCAACGGCGAAACGCTCGTCCCAAGTGGCATCGGTGAGTTGCTCGTAATGGGGGTCGGCAACTTTGCCAAAAAGTATCTTACCCACAACACGCAGGATGTAGACCGCCGTGATAACGATTGCGGTACAGGCAATGATGGTGGCCGTACGGTGGAATACGTCGTTGTTTTGGAACGAACCCACGAAGATGGTCATTTCGGCAACGAAACCAGAGAAACCTGGCAAGCCCAAGTTGGCCAAACCGGCAATGACATAACCCACGCTGAGGAAAGGCATTATCTTCATCAATCCGCCCAGCTGACGGATGTCGCGTGTGTGTGTACGGCCGTAAATCATACCGATAAGGGCAAAGAAAAGGGCCGTCATCAGTCCGTGAGAGAGCATCTGCAAGATGGCTCCCGTGCACGAAGTTTGCGTCATCATGAGCAGGGCGAAGAGCACCAAGCCACAGTGCGACACCGAAGAGTAGGCGTTAATGTACTTCAAGTCGGTTTGTACGCAGGCCGAGAAGGCACCATATACCACCGAAATGGTGGTGAGGATGATGAAAATCCATGATAGCTGATGGGCAGCTTCGGGCAAAAGCACGATGGCAATGCGGAAACATCCATAGCCTCCAAGTTTCATCAATACGCCTGCATGGAGCATAGACACGGCTGTTGGAGCCGATGCGTGACCATCGGGCGACCATGTGTGAAAGGGGAAGAGTGCGCCAAGCACGCCAAATCCGATGAAAACGAAGGGGAAAAGCACCTTTTGTACGCTCTCTGGAATGTTGTGTAGGGCTTGCAATTCGAGGATGTTCATCGTGGTTGCACCACTGAAGAAGTAGATGCCGATGATACCAATGATGAGCAAAGCCGAACCTCCCATAAGCATGAGGGTTAGCTTCATTGCCGAATATTCTTTCTTTCCGCTACCCCAAACGCCGATGAGTAGGTACATGGGGATAAGTGCCACCTCGTAGAACATGAACATGGTGAAGAGGTCTACCGAGATGAAGAAACCGTAAACACCAATGCTAAGCAGGGTGAACCAAAGGAAATATTCTTTTGTTAGTGGCTTTAACTGCCACGAGGCAAATGTGCCTGTGAACACGATGATGCTAGAAAGGAGGAGCATCACCACCGAAATGCCGTCGACACCCACGGCGTAGGCTATGTTGAGCGGCTTGAACCAATCCACGGTGTATTGAAACAACATGGCATCGGTGTTGCCTGCATCGCGCATTTGAAGGAAAGCGATGGTGAGCCAAACCGAAAGTACCAACAAGCACGACGAGCCGACAACCATCACACCGCGCACTTGATTGAGGTTGCGCGAAAGCCAAAGGCCCAGCAACATCAGCACGGGGATAACTACGAATAATGTTAATATACTCATTTTGTTTTTCTTTTATTTGGTTGTTACCTCATATTTACAACATATATAGCAAAACCAAGGTAAGGGCAACGGCTCCGGAGAGGAACCAAATGGCGTAATGACGCACGTCGCCGCTTTGCCAGGGACGTATGCTTTCGCCTGCTTCGTTGGAGCTCCAAGCCAAGAAGTTGAACGTGCCGTCGATTACATGGCGGTCGAACCACGCGATGGGCTTGGATATGAGGCGGAAGATGATGCGATGGGTAACGTATTGCCAAATCTCGTCCATATAGAAACGCTTGTAGGCTGCACGGTGAAGTGCGGGGAACGTCTTGGCCAACTTGTCGGCGAAAGGCGTTTCGGCCTTCTTGTACATCAGCATTGCTGCTGCAATTCCAATAAGGGCCAATGCCACACAGGTGCCTGCGACACCCCAGTTGATGTGGGTATGGAATCCTATGCCGTTGGCAGAAACGAGTTCGCCAAAGGGCAAGAAACCGCAGGTTACCGTGATGATGGACAGGAATATCAAGGGGAAAGTCATCGTGAGCGGTGCCTCGTGGGGCTTGTGCGCTCCTTCGTTGATGTGCGTTTCGTAGTAGCTCTTGCCCCAGAATATCACATAGTAGAGTCGGAACATGTAGAAAGCCGTCATCATGGCGATGCCGCTCATCACTGCGCCCATAATAGGACTGAAATTGTAACAAGCTACTAATATCTCATCTTTTGAGAAGAAGCCTGAGAAAGGCGGTATGCCAGCGATGGCGAGACACGAAATGAGGAATGTCCAGTGCGTAATGGGCATGTACTTGCGTAGTCCGCCCATGTATTCTTTTTCGTTAGAGTGCACGGCATGTATGATACAGCCTGCGCCTAAGAAGAGACAAGCCTTGAACATGGCGTGAGTGAAGAGGTGGAACATGCCTGCCATGTAGCCAAGTCCTTGCATATCGGCATATTCCTCGGTCATTGCCACTGCGCCTGTTTGTGGGTCGGGCAGGCAAACGCCAAGTGCCACGAGCATGAAACCAATCTGCGAGATGGTAGAGAAGGCCAAAACGCGCTTGATGTCGCTCTGTACACAAGCCACAGCTGCGGCATAGAAGGCCGTGAAGGCTGCAATGTAGGCTATCCAATGCAACTGTTCGGGGGCGAACTCTACGAAGATGGGGAACAGACTGGCCACAAGGAACACGCCTGCTACAACCATCGTTGCGGCATGGATAAGCGCCGATACGGGCGTAGGACCTTCCATTGCATCTGGCAACCAAATGTGCAAGGGGAACATGGCGCTCTTACCTGCACCGCCGATGAACATGAAGAACAGGGCTACGGGCATCATTACGGCCGAACCAGCCACCTGCTCGTGGAGCGAAGGCATGGCGTTGAGGTCGTAGTTGAACGTTCCGACGTAGAAACTGTAAATCAAAATGCCGATAAGGAAGAACAAGTCGGCAAAGCGAGTTACGATAAATGCCTTCTTCGATGCGGCAACGGCGGCCCCTTGAGGGTAGTAGAAGCCGATGAGAAGATAGGACGACACACCCACAAGTTCCCAAAATAGGTACATCTGGAAGATGTTCGTGGCCACAACTAGGCCCAACATCGACATGGTGAAGAGCGAAAGGAAGGCGTAATAACGCTGGAAACCCTTTTCGCCGTGCATGTAACCGAACGAGTAGATGTGCACCATGAGGCTCACGGTGGTGATAACCACCAGCATCATCACCGAAATGGGGGTGAGACGGAAACCTAGGTTGAACGTCAGCAGTTCGGAAAACTTCAGCCACGAGAAGTTAAACGCCGTAACGTGCGGGTAAAGTCCGTCGGCCCCACGGCCTTGTCCGATGAAGTATTCGTACGCCGTATAGATGGAAAGGCAAAAGATTGTGCCCAGAACCACCGTTCCGATGGAACCTGCCACCTTGTGCGGCATCTTCATGCCTAATAGTCCTAGCACGAGGAACGATAGCGCAGGCAGAAGAAGTATCAAAAATACAAAATTGTATTCCATTGTCGTTTATAGTTTCATGTTTTCAATACTGTTCACCTGATCACTGTGGAACCTGCGGTAAACGTTAAGGATGATAGCGATGGCCACTGCCGTTTCGGCGGCGTTGATGCCGATGGAGAACAAGGAAAAGAAGAAACCTTCGAGTTCGCCAGGGTAAAGTATGCGGTTGAATACGGCAAAGTTGATGTCAACCGAGTTGAGTACCAGCTCGATGGAGATGAGCATCGCGATGAGGTTACGCCGCGTTACAAATCCGAAAAAGCCAATGAAGAAGAGCAAAGTGCTCAGTCCCAATAACAATTCTACGGGTATCATTTCTTATCCTCCTTTCTTGCAATCATTATTCCGCCGATGATACATGCCAAGAGAAATACGGAAATGAACTCGAAAGGCAGCACGTACTGATACTTGCCTGCACCGACGAGCTTCTCTCCGATAACCGACATGGGCACTTCGGCATCGACCATGCTGGCCGACATGTCTATAAATTGGTTCTTAAGCAACACCAATGCCACGGTAACCAGTCCGATAAGGGCTACCAATGCGCCAGCAACGACGGTCTTTCCGCGTTGTCTTTCTTGCAAGCCTTGCAAGGTGCGCTTGGACACTAGCTGGATGGCGAAGATGTAAAGCATCGTCAATCCGCCGGCGTAGATGGCAATTTGTGCCGTGCCTAAGAAGGTATAGTCTAACAGGAAGTAAACACCTGCCACGCCAAAGAGCACGAACAGCAGGAAAGTAGCCGCCCGCATAATTCTCTTTGTGAATACGCATACGATGGCCGAGCCGATAATTACCACGGCCAAGATGCAAAACATGATGATATTTGCCATAAAGATGTCTACTCCTATTATTTTGTTTTAGTGTTGAAAGTTCCGATTTCACTTTCCGCACCACCGTCAATGATGTTGGGCAAGGAGCTTTGGTAGTGTTCCTTGTCTAGCTCAATGACAAGCTTGTCACGGTTGAATACGGAGTTCTCGAAGTCGTTGGTGAACTCGATGGCGTCGAAGTTGCAGGCGTTTGTGCACAGTTCGCAGAACATGCAGTCGCCCAAGTCGTAGTCGTACTTCACCAATTGGCGTTTCTTCTTGCCCTCCTCGTTGGTCACCATTTCAGAAACAATGCGAATGGTACCATTGGGACATGCTTTTTCGCACATCAGGCAGGCCACACATTTCACCACATCGTTCTCGTCGCGCTTCATAACGAGCCTTCCGCGCGAACGCTTTGCCACGTGCAAAGTGGTCTTTCTGTTTTCGGGGTATTGTTCGGTTACCTTCGGCGTAAAGTACTCGCGCAGCGTGACACGTAGGCCAGTGGCGAGCGACTTGATGCCATCTCGTATACCGCCAAAATATGATTTCTTGTTATCTTCCATGTCTTTTTCGTTATTTAATGTACCAGCCAAAGGCCACGACAATTGTCATGATCACGAGGTTGAGCAAGGACAGGGGCATCAGGTATTTCCATTCCAACTTCAATATCTGGTCGATGCGAAGGCGGGGGAACGTCCAGCGTATCCACATGAGTACCCAAACAAGGGCGAATGCCTTGCCTAAGAACCAAACGATGCCTGGAATATAGTCCATCACCTTATCAAAACCTTCCACGCCAATGTGTATCGGCATCCACCCTCCAAGGAAAACCATCGAGGCAACACCTGCTACAATGAAGAGGTTTAGATACTCGGCCAAGTAGAAGAAACCGAAACCCATACCCGAATACTCGGTGTGATAGCCTGCGGTAAGTTCGCTTTCGGCCTCGGCCAAGTCGAACGGACCACGGTTTGCCTCGGCATTTCCAGTGATGAGGAACACCACGAAGGCGATAATGGCGGGGATATGGCCTTGGAAGATAAGCCACCCAAAGGGGCCGCTCTGTGCTTCCACGATGCCGCTAACCTGCATTGTGCCCGTAAGAACCACGGCTGCGATGAGGCAAAGGCCCAACGACATCTCGTAAGAAATCATCTGCACCGCACCACGCATGGCCGAAATAACACTATATTTGTTGTTGGAGCTCCATCCGGCGATGAAGATTCCAATAACGCCGATACTCGAAATGGCCGTCATCAGGAAGATGCCGACGTTGAAATCCAAGATTGTGGCGCCTTTGTTCCACGGCATGAACGAGAAAGCACCTACCGAACCAATCAGCACCAGAATGGGAGCGATGGAGTAGAGCAGCTTGTCGGCCTTGTCGACAGCGAAGATTTCTTTGATAAGCATCTTCAAAACGTCGGCGATAACTTGGAAAATACCCCACGGACCAACACGCATCGGGCCTAGACGGCATTGGAAAGCCGCACACACCTTGCGTTCCATGAAGATAAGCAGGATAGCTAATATGGCGTACGCAGCCAGTATGAATACACCCACGAGCACACATTCGATGAGTATGGCCCAAAAGCTGCTCAGTCCGCAAGTATCTCGCAGCAGACTGTCAAACCACGTCGTAACGATTGAAAAGTCAAACATAATTATCTGTCAATATCGGGTATAACATAATCTAACGATGCGCCGACGGCGATAAGGTCGGCTATCTTCTCGCCACGTAGCATGGTATCTAAGGCCGAAACCAAAGGAAGACCCATAGGGCGGAACTTCAAGCGATAGGGGCTCTTGTCGCCTTTGCTGTCGAGGAACACGCCAATCTCGCCGCGCGAGCCCTCGCACGAGAAGTACCATTGGCCTTCGGGCACCTTGATAATGGGCTTTTGCTTGATGTAGAAGTCGCCTTCGGGGATGTTGTCGATAAGCGTTTCCAAGATATGAACGCTCTGTTCCATCTCCTTCATGCGCACCATATAGCGGTCGTAGCTGTCTCCGTTGTTGTAGGTAATCTCTTTAAAGTCTACCTTATCATACACACCGTAGCTGTGGTGCTTGCGAACGTCGTTCTGCCAGCCCGTTGCACGACCCGTTCCGCCCGTACATCCGTAGCTGATTGCATCCTCACGAGATAGCATACCCACGCCTTTGAAACGGTTTTCCATGATAACATTGCCCGTGAATACATCTTGATATTCTCTGAACATCGGTTTCATGTAGGCGCAAAGTTTCTTTACGTTCTGCACAAAGTTGGGGTCGATGTCGGCTTGACAACCGCCAATGCGGTAATAGTTCATGATGAGTCGGCCACCGGTGGTCTCTTCCATCACGTTGATAACCTGCTCGCGGTCGCGCATGCCATATATAAATGCTGTCAATGCGCCAACGTCTTGCGCACAGCAGCTGTAAAACAGCAGGTGCGAGTCGAGGCGTTGCAGCTCGTCCATGATGGTACGGATATATTTAATGCGGTCGGTAAGCTCCACGCCCATCGCCTCTTCAATCACGCCCACCAGTGCATGGCGGTTCATGGTTGCGCTGAGATAGTCCAAACGGTCGGCAAATGCCAGTGTCTGGGGATAGACATAGCTTTCCGAAATCTTCTCCACGCCGCGGTGAATGTAGCCCAAGTGTGGGTAAATCTTCCTAATCACCTCGCCGTCTAGTATCGTTTGCAGGCGCAACACGCCGTGTGTGGCTGGGTGTTGCGGTCCGATGTTCACCACATAGTCGTCGTCTCCGAACAGTTTATGGCGTGTTTCCACCAAATTCCCGTCTTTATCTAGGCTATATTGCAAGGTATAGTCGGGTTCGGGGTCGTCGTACATGTGAGCCTTGTTCTTCTCGGGGTCCATGTCGTAGTCTTTTCTTAGGGGGTAGCCCGTGAAATCGCTACGCAGATAGAGCCTTCGCATGTCGGGATGTCCGATGAACTTGATGCCGAAGAAGTCGTAAACCTCGCGTTCCAGCAGGTCGGCGGCTTTCCAAAGGCTAGTCACCGAGGGCAAGTAAGGGTTCTCGCGGTCGGCAGCAACGACTTTAACCGAGATGCGTTCGTAGGTTTGAGTGTTCTCCAGAATATAGATACACCCGAAACCTTCCTCTCCAAAGTCTTCACCAACGATGGTGACGAGGAAGTCGAAATGTTTTTCATTTCTTAATTTTGCCATCTCGTTGGCAAAATCGTTCGCGTTTAATTCAATGTTATTTAGTTTCATAATAGCGTCTCATTCCTTGTCTTTATCGAAATCCTTTGGAACATCTGTGATAACCAGGGGTTTCTTTTCCTTGCGGTTTGCTCCGCCAAAGAATTTCTCAACCTTCACTTTACGTTGCAGCTGCATCATTCCGTAGAGAATGGCCTCTGGTCTTGGAGGACATCCGGGAATGAAAACGTCTACGGGAACAATCTCTTCGATGCCTCGCACCACGTGGTAGCTCGACTTGAAAGGTCCGCCGCTGATGGCGCATCCGCCAACGGCGATAACGTATTTCGGATCGGCCATTTCGTCGTAAAGGCGTTTCATAACGGGCGCCATCTTGTTGGTGATGGTTCCTGCGCACATGATGAGGTCGGCCTGACGGGGCGAGTTGCGTGTTACTTCAAAGCCGAAGCGTGCGAAGTCGTAGCGGGCACATCCCACCGACATGAATTCGATACCGCAACAGCTCGTTGCGAAGGTAAGCGACCACAGCGAATTGCTGCGCCCCCAGTTGATGGCTTGGTCTAGCGAACCAACAACAACGTTCACGCCACCTTCGTGTAGTTCGTTCATGATTTGTTCGAGCGTGTCGTTGTCTTTAAATTCCGCGTAGGGAATACTCTTGATATGGGGTTGTTTCACTTCCATTCCAATGCTCCTTTCCGCCAAGCGTAGGCCAGGCCAAATACAAGTACCACCAAAAAGAAACCAATGCTCGCCAGAGCCAAAGCTCCAAACTGCTTAACAACCACTGCCCAAGGATAGAGGAATACGGTCTCTACGTCGAACATGAGGAAAAGGATGGCAAAGAGATAATAACCGATGTGCACGGGAATCCACGAGGAACCGCGCGTCGGGATACCACTCTCGAATGGCTCACCTTTCACCGCATTGTACGACCGAGGCCCTATCGCCTTGGCTATGGCAAATGCCGCCACAACCAAAAGGACAGCCGTTATCAGAACGGTAATAAATAAAATAAAAGACATATAACGTTATTATATAATTGTTTGTATTCAGCCAAATATGGTGCAAAGGTAATAATAAATATGAAAATGATTACATGTTTTCCCAAAAAATGTAATCCCCATGTTGCAAAATGTGGGTATAAACGTCATCATTATTGGGTAGCGGTGGGTTTTGTTTGGTTTTTATTCATTTTGGCTGTTCTATTTTGGTGTAGCTTTGCCTATTGTACCACGCAAAAAACGCTTTCGGCTGCCTCTCTGTGGTTGCCGAAAGCGTTTCTTGGGTTTGTGGTTGCCTATATAAATAAGGTGTGGGGTAGGGGGCGTGTGCCTAACTTCCCATTATCAAACTGCCCACTTGATATACTGCGGCACTAACAACCCATGCCAATCCTGTGGTATAAATGGCGGCGAACAAGGCCCACCGCCACGATCCACTTTCGTTGCGAATGGCCACAACGGTGGCTATGCAAGGGAAGTAAAGCAACACGAAGATGAGGTAGGCATAGCCCGATAGGGGCGAAATGCCATCGTTTATCATTTGCTTTCGCAAGCGGGTGTATTTCTCGGTGTCGTGGCTGTAACTGTTGTCATCACCAAAACTGTCGTCATCGGCATATAGCACGCCCATCGTAGAGGCCACAATCTCTTTGGCACCAACGCCAGCAAGCAAACTCACGTCTAGTTTCCAATCGAAACCTTGCGCACGGAACACGGGTTCGACGGCCTTGCCCATCCTTCCGATAATGCTTTGTTCTTGCTGCTGTTGCTTGTCTAGCCCGTCGTTATGTGGGAAATATCCCAATGCCCAAACAATGATGCTGGCCACAAGAATAATGCCACCCATCTTTTGCAAGTATTGTTTGCCTTTCTCCCATGTATGTCGGGCGATGGCTTTCTTGGTGGGGAAACGATACGGCGGCAACTCCATCACGAAGGGCGTATCTTCGCCTTTCACCAAGAAACGGCTGAAAATCTTGCTCATTATCACGGCCATGAGTATGCCCACCACGTAAAGCGAAATCATAATTGCCGAGCGATACTTCAAGGCAAAGAATGTTCCTGTTATCATGATGTAGATAGGCAGGCGCGCCGAACAGCTCATCATGGGCAGGATAAGCATCGTTATCAGTCGGCTTCGCCTACTTTCGATGGTGCGTGTAGCCATTACCGCAGGCACATTGCAGCCAAAACCCATGATAAGGGGTATGAACGACTTGCCGTGCAGCCCCATCTTGTGCATCAACTTGTCCATGATAAAGGCAGCGCGTGCCATGTAGCCGCTGTCTTCCATGAACGAGATGAAGAAGTAGAGAATGAGAATTTGCGGCAGAAACACGATAACCGCGCCCACGCCGGCAATAATACCATCGGCCAAGAGGTCCTTTACTGGGCCGTCTTTCATGTTTTCCTTAACCCATTCTCCCAGCCAATTTACGCCTTGGTCTATCCAATCCATAGGGTATTGCCCCACGGTGAACGTTACCTGGAACATGATGTAGAGCAGCAAGAAGAAGATGGGGAACCCCCAAAACTTATGGGTAATGATGGCATCTAGCTTGTGGGTAAGCTTGTAGGTGTCGGTGGCTTTACCCTCCTTGTAGCCAGCTTTGGCCAAAACGCCATGAATAAAGGCGTATTTGGCATCCATAATGGCTGTTTCGCAGTCCTCGTTAAGTTGTGTTTTTATGCTTTGCGCCTCCTTGTCGCGCGTGGCCAATATGGCCTTGGCGTTGCTTAACGAGGCCACTTCGCGTTCTGTTTCGGCATCGTTCTCCAACAGTTTGATGGCCAAGTATCGCGTATGGAACTTGTGCATTACCTCTGGGTTCTGCTCAATTTGCAGTTTCAGGCGGTTGATACATAGTTCTAGCCTAGGGCCATGATTGATGTGTATGTGTCTCGAAACCTTGTTATGTGGTCGGGCATCGGTTGTGGCAAAGTCTTCTTGGTGCTCGGTGGGCACGTCATTCTTATATTCTTCGTGCCACTTTTGCAGGTCGGCGGCCACTTCGGGGTTGATGTTGCCGTCCTTGTCGATAAAGTCCATACCCTCATACATGTTGATGATGATGTGGAAAAGCAGCTGCACGCCCCGCCCCGTCTTAAATACGGTGGGTATCATGGGTACACCCAATTGCTTGCCTAGCATCAGCAGGTCTATGGTATCGCCGCGTTTCTCAAACTCGTCGTACATGTTTAGGGCACACACCATGCGCAAGTTCATGTCTACGAGTTGGGTAGTGAGGTAAAGGTTACGTTCCAAATTGCTGGCATCTAGCACGTTGATAACCACGTCGGGTGTTTTTTCAACGATCTGTTTGCGCACATATAGCTCCTCTGGACTATATGCCGAGAGCGAGTAAGTGCCTGGCAGGTCTACCAAATGAAACTCATAGCCCTCGAAACGTGCGATGCCTTCCTTGGCATCGACGGTTACGCCCGAATAATTTCCCACCTTTTCGTGTGCTCCCGATGCGAAGTTGAACAGCGATGTCTTTCCGCAGTTGGGGTTTCCCACCAGTGCCACGTTTATCACGCGGCGCTTGTGGCGTGCCGCTTGTTGCATCTTTTCTTCGCTAACGGGCATGTCGGTTGCCGTTGGCTGCGGCATGTCGTCCCTTTCGGCGTTCGTGCCCAATGTGTTTTCGGTGTCTTTCGTTTCGTCGTTGGGCGTGTCGATAAGCTTGGCTTCTTCTTCCGAAACCACTTCAATCATTTGCGCCTCGTCGCGGCGGAGCGAAATTTCGTAACCAAGTATCTTGTATTTCACGGGGTCTTGAAGGGGGGCATTGAGCAACACCTCAACGGTTTTACCCTTGATAAAGCCCATCTCTACGATGCGTTTTCTAAAACCACCGTGGCCCAAAACTTTCACCACAACGGCTTTTTCTCCCGTTCTTAGTTCCGATAATCTCATTTCCTATTTGTCTGTGTTACGTGTTTATGCCTACACAAAGTTATAACATTTCCGTTTGAGGGGTGGCAAATGGTGCGTTATCCTTTTTTAAAATACCTAGAAGTGGGTACTGCGCGGGTGTGTGCTTGCCTCTTGGCTTACCTATTATTGATGATTTTTTCAGCCTTATATTTTGCTTTTCTCTTGTGCTAGTTAATGAAAGTAGTGCAGTTGTTGCACAGCATGTCACGGCATTTACCCCCAAGCGGTCTAATGCGCGATATAGGTTAAAAACACGGATGTACCCATTTTAAGCGCCCATTTTACCCGCTTTTCACAATGGTAAGTACAGCTATGATTTGTTAAATGGGTAATAATGTTTTACAAAACACACTCTTTGTGGCACCACCTTCTAGACGAAAATGAGGTGAAAACCTATATAAAACGCACCGAAAAAGTCAAATTTGCACACCGCTCCAGCGCGTTTTCTGCGCCATTTTTTGCAATCTCATATAACATTGCATCTCTCTTTGTTGAAAATAATCGCCCATTTTGCACCCTCAATAACACGAAAATGTATGAATATCTCTCGCTAATATGTGGTAAATATGCAGCAAAACCAACTGCAATATGCACCAAAATGGACTGCAATATGCACCAAAACGGACTGCATTTTGTACCAAAACGCACTGCATTTAGCACCAAAACGCACTGCATTTAGCACCAAAATGCAATTCAATATGCTGCAAATTGCCATATTTTGGTGTTGATTTGTGGTCTATATCCGAGATAAAATGGTTTAGAATGTATATTTGACGGCACGTAGCGACAAAGAAATGAGAAATAGCTTGATGAGTGTTTGGCTGACCCTTTAACCGTATAAATATTCTACTTGCCGACCATTAATGTGGGTGTTTTGCCTAATATTGCTACAATTGGCAATAAATCAGGCTGTTACAAGCTTAAAGAATACGAGCGAAAATTCGCCCAATGTCCGGAATTTTTGCGGTGAGGGCACTCATAATGTTAAAAAAACGGTACAAAAATTTTACATTGTTTGCGTGCAGCTAGGGGCAAGTAAACTCGTATTAGTGGTTCGCCAGCTGGTGCCAAAGGCTTATAAACACGATGTGTTAGTGGCTGTTAATACCAGTTTAACCAGCTTATACACCTTTGTAGTTGGCATCGCTAGGCCAGCGAAAGTTTGTGAAGGGGAGCTTAAAGAATGGCTTGCCTTTGGTTAAGACTTATATAGTGAAGTGGGCAATGTGGGTGCGAGCAGTGTCGCATCGTGTTGCAACTATCTCCAAAGCATTTGAACAATCTGTGCTTCGGTATATTCAAAGTATTCGCCTTTATCGTTTATATTCCTTTCAAACAGTTTAGGGTCGTACGTATTAAAGTTTCTTTCCAAGAACAACTTATAATACCCGTCTAGATGATATTTAAAAATCTCTTTTAACGAACCATCTTCGGAGGGAGTGTAGATGTCGGTTTTAAGCCTTTTTACAATCTCATGCACTTCGTCCATAGTGATATTGTGTACACATTGAGGTTCGGGCAGCACAATTTTGAAGGCCAAAACCTCGGCACCTTCTTCTTCCCACCATTCCCAAAGATTAAATTGCGACATGTCTTTACCCGTAAGCTGATGAAGATAGTCGGCCAATTTGTTATATTCCACCAAGTCTTCGTCCCCGTTTTCATCGCAATACGCTGTATAACTCATTATTGCTTTAAGGGCTATTGGGTAGCGTTTCTCAACCGTTTCGAAGTCGGGTTCTATCTCTTTTCTTAGTTGCATGTTCGCAATTGTGTTTATGTACGTCCTTTCTTATAGTGGGGCGTTTATCGCATATCTAGGTGCTTAAAGCCGAGCCATGCTTGGGAAAAAACATCCTTGTAGAGGCTATTGGGCAGCGAAATAGTTTTCCAATTCGCGTATGGCAGCCGTATCAACAGTCTTGAAGTCGTTGATGATGAGGCCTTTTTCCAGTAAAACGATGCGTGTGGAAATGTCGATGGTGTGTTGTAGGTTGTGGCTCGACACGATAACCGTTGTGCCTTGGCGTTGTCCAAACTTAGTAAGTATGGCTTTTAAGGCATTTTGGCTGGTAGGGTCGAGAAAGTTAAAGGGCTCGTCGAGAATAAGAAATTGCGGGTGTGTAAGCATGGCGGCAATGATGCCTACCTTTTGTTTGTTGCCTGCCGAGAGGTCGCGTATAAGTTTCTTTTGGCCAAGTATTTCGCCAGCCATAAAGTTTTCAAACTGCTGCAGCGTTTGTGTTAGGTTTTCATTGTCTATGCCCGAAATGCTTGCAACGAAGTCGAAATACTCTTCGGGCGTTAGGTAGTCGATGAGAAAGCCCTCGTCGAGGTACACGCCCGTGTGTTGTTTCCACGACTCGCTTTGCGTAGGGTCCACACCATTGAGGCTCACTTCGCCCGTGTTGGCTTTAACCAAGTCGGTTAGAAGTCTGAAAAAGGTGGTTTTTCCAGAGCCGTTGTTTCCCACTAGTCCTACAATTTCGTTGTCTGACATAGAAAAAACGGGGATAGAAACTGCCGTTTTATCCCCGTATTTTTTTGTAAGGTTGTTGATGTTTACTTGCATCTTGTGCTTGTTTATGGCGGGTTATGCAATGCCATAGGCTCAACTTAACCCGCTTTGTTGGTGTGTATTTCCCTCCCCACAAAAGTGTTTTGAGGGGAGGAAAATGTTATTGCGATGTTGTATAGGCATGTTCTATAAATTCCCCGCAAGGGGTCAATTGAGTTTCGTTGTATTACTCTTCACTGTCTTTTTGCTTTTATCTAGCATCTTTCGCTTACGCTTTCAGAAAGCATAGCTCACTATGCTCCATCAAGAAGTAAGCAAAGCCTGCTGAGCTAAAAGCTAAAAATGCAGCAAAGGTAATTTTTAGAACCAGCCTATAACCCTGTTAGTGGCTTACACGATGCCCCTTCCGTGGCAGTCTTTAAACTTCTTTCCGCTACCGCAAGGACATGGGTCGTTCCTTCTGGGCATGTGTTCCTTCATCACGGGCGTACGGTTTTGCGATGCAGCACTCTCGCGCGTGTCTTGCTGCCTAGCAGCTCTTTGCGCCTGCTCGTCGAGGTCTTCTTTGCTCTCGGTGTACTGTTGTTGCTGGCGTACTTCGGGTGCCGCCTCTTGCACCTGCTGTTCAACGTGCAGTTGTGCACGCATCAGCAAGCTTGTTATGCGGTCGTTCATCTCGTTAACCATGTTGTCGAACAGTTTCACACTTTCGAGTTTAAACACCAGTAGGGGGTCTTTTTGCTCGTACGATGCGTTTTGTACGCTGTGTCGCAGTTCGTCTAGCTGGCGCAGGTTCTCTTTCCAGCAGTCGTCGATGATGTGTAACATCACATTTTTCTCGAACTGCTTAATCACCGATTTGGCCTCCGTTTCGTAAGCCTCTTTCAGGTCGCACACAATCTGTACGATGCGTTTGCCGTCGGTTATGGGCACAACAATGCGTTCAAAGCGGTCGCCTTGTGTTTCGTACACCTCCTTAATGGTGGGGTAGGTTACCTCTTGCAGGCGGTCGGTTTTGCGTTTGAAGGTTCCCATAGCCATTTGGAAGGTTCTTTCTTCCAATACGTCGTGTGGGGTATTGATGAATTCCTCTTCGGTGAAGGGGCATTCCATCGCGAATATCTTAATGAACGCCTCTTTGCAACCTTCGTAATCGTTGGTTTGTATGATGTTGATAACGCGGTCCCAAATAATGTTGGTGATGTCCATGCCGATGCGTTCGCCCAGCAAGGCGTGGCGTCGTTTCTCGTAAATCACGGTACGTTGCTTGTTCATCACGTCGTCGTATTCCAGCAGGTGCTTACGAATACCGAAGTTGTTTTCCTCTACTTTCTTCTGTGCACGCTCAATACTCTTCGAAATCATTGGGCTCTCGATGCGTTCGCCCTCTTTAAATCCAAGGCGGTCCATGATGCTTGCGATGCGTTCTGATGCGAAAAGGCGCATCAGCTTGTCTTCGAGCGAAACGTAGAATACAGAAGAGCCGGGGTCGCCTTGACGGCCGGCACGTCCGCGCAACTGTCTGTCAACACGACGGCTTTCGTGCCTTTCGGTACCGATGATGGCCAAACCGCCTGCGGCTTTCACTTCGGGCGACAGCTTAATGTCGGTACCACGACCTGCCATGTTTGTGGCGATGGTCACTGCTCCCAGTCCATTGGTAGACTGTCCGGCCTTTGCCACGATGGATGCCTCCTTTTGGTGTTGCTTGGCATTAAGCACTTCGTGGTCTATCTTGCGCATGTTGAGCATCTTGCTAAGCAACTCGGATATTTCAACCGACGTTGTACCAACGAGCACAGGGCGGCCTTGCTTGCGCAGGTCTTCAATCTCGTCGATAACGGCAGCGTATTTTTCTCTGGCCGTTTTGTACACGCGGTCGTCCATGTCGTTACGTGCGATGGGGCGGTTGGTGGGAATTTCCACCACGTCAAGTTTGTAGATGTCCCAGAACTCGCCTGCCTCGGTAGATGCAGTACCCGTCATACCCGCTAGCTTGTGGTACATGCGGAAGTAGTTTTGCAGGGTTATGGTTGCGAAGGTTTGCGTGGCGGCCTCCACTTTGACGTGTTCTTTGGCCTCAACAGCTTGATGTAGTCCGTCGCTCCAACGTCTTCCTTCCATAATACGGCCTGTTTGCTCGTCAACAATCTTCACTTCGCCGTCGATAACCACATATTCGTCGTCTTTATTGAACATGGTGTAGGCTTTGAGTAGCTGTTGGAGGGTGTGCACACGCTCGCTTTGGATGGCGTAGTGGTTGAGAAGTTCGTCTTTGCGGTCAATCTTTTGCTCGTCGCTCATGGTCTTGTCAGCTTCAAGTGCCGAGAGTTGGGTGGCGATGTCGGGCAAAACGAAGAGCTCGGCGTCGTTAACCTGCTTGGCCAACCATTCCGTACCCTTGTCGGTAAGGTCGCACGAGTTTTGTTTTTCGTCAACAACGAAGTACAAAGGTGCAACGGCCTCGGGCATTTTGCGGTTGTTGTTCTCCATATAAATCTCTTCGGTCTTCAGCATTCCGGCTTTGATGCCCTCTTCGGAGAGATATTTGATGAGCGGTTTGTTCTTTGGCAGCGACTTGAACGAACGATAGAGCGAGAGGAAACCCTCGTCTAGTTTCTTTTGGTCGTTCTGTTCCTGGCCTTCTGTTATCAGCTGTTTGGCCTCGGCAAGGTATTGCGTGGCCAGCTTGCGTTGTACGTCTACAAGGCGTTCTACCAAAGGTTGGTATTCTTCGAACATTTGGTCGTCGCCCTTGGGGATAGGACCTGCGATGATAAGTGGCGTACGGGCATCGTCGACAAGTACCGAGTCGACCTCGTCGACTATGGCGTAGTTGTGAGCCCTTTGCACCAAGTCTTCGGGCGAGTTCGACATGTTGTCGCGCAGATAGTCGAAACCGAACTCGTTGTTTGTACCAAATGTAATGTCGGCCATGTATGCCTTACGGCGTTCGGGCGAGTTGGGGCGATGCTTGTCGATGCAATCAACCGACAGACCGTTGAACTCGTAGAGCGGACCCATCCACTCGGAGTCGCGCTTGGCAAGGTAATCGTTCACCGTAACCACGTGTACGCCATTGCCTGTAAGCGCGTTTAGGAATACGGGGAGCGTGGCCACGAGGGTTTTTCCTTCACCCGTTGCCATCTCGGCAATCTTTCCTTGGTGCAAGGCAATACCGCCGAAGATTTGCACATCGTAGTGAATCATGTCCCACTTGGTGTCGTTTCCGCCAGCAATCCAGTGGTTAGAATATATGGCATTGTCGCCTTCGATGCGCACGAAGTCTTTGGTGGCGGCCAAATCGCGGTCGAAATCGGTAGCCGTAACCACAATTTCTTCGTTCTCGGTAAAACGTCTGGCGGTGTCGTGCATAATGCCGAACGCCACGGGCATCACCTCGTTGAGGGCTACTTCGTAAACTTCGAGAGCCTCTTTCTCCAACTTGTCAATCTGATTGAACAGCGATTCGCGCTCGTCGATGGGCGTTTCTTCAATCTGTGCTTTCAGTTGGGCAATCTTTTCTTTTTGTTCTTTTGCCGCGTTTTGCACATGCGCCTGTATTTCTTTGGTTTTGGCGCGCAGCTGGTCGTTGCTAAGGGCCTTAATTTCGTCGTAAGTGGCCTTAACCTTTTCAACAAGTGGCTGAATAAGTTTCATGTCGCGCGTCGACTTATTGCCGAAGAGCGATTGTAGGATTTTATTTAAATTCATTTTCGTTGTATTATCTGTGTTGTGTGATGAAAGTTTGCATCGTTGGCGTAAGCCTATGGTGTGCATTGGCACACGTTGCTTTTGGCGTTGCGCCTAAATGTCTGCAAAATTACAAATAAATTGGTTTATTTGGCTCGAAATTTGCCAACAATCCGCCTTTATCGTATAATTATTTAAGCGGGAGCGGCGGTACAACACAGGCATTGGGCGCCCTGATGCGGATAAAACGGGCAATGGTGGGCGCAATGCGGTTGGTGGTTACGGGCGTGGAAATGGTATTGGGTTTTACGCCAGCCCCGTAAATGATGATGGGGAAGGGCAGGCTGGCAGTAGCAGGCAGATGCTCTTCCCTGGTTTCTTCGTTGTAAATCTTCCATCCCGGAGCCACTTTCACGATGATGTCTCCACTTACGGCGTGGTTGAAAGCGTTGCGCACTTTCGAGGAAACGCCGTTTTCGAGCAGCAGCTGGTCGGCTGTGTACACTTCTTTCACGCCCGAAATCTGCACGAGAAATTCGCGTGCGTGGCGCAAAACCTCGCTGATGTTGATGCGCTTTTGCTCTAAGATGGTTTTGTTGAGATATATCTCGTTGTTCAAAACACCGTCTACCAATCGGTTAACACCATAAATGGCGTTGAGGTACATGTTCAGAAGGTTGGCCGTTCGGTTGATGTAGAACGTGCCAGTGGGTACGTTGTACTTGGCGTAGTTTTGTATGTTGCTATCCGAACGTCCCGTGGCGGTAAGCACAAAGAGCACGTTTTCTTTGCCCACCTTTTGCTCGATGTTCTGAATTAAGTCAGACAGGTTCTTGTCTAGTTCCCTATAAGTGTTCTCTCTGGTGAGCAAAGGGTTGCTCTCGGCAGTTGAGTTGCTGGCCGAAAGGGTAACGAAAAGCAAGTCGGCATGTGCGTCGCGCCCCATGACATGGTCGCTAATGCAGTCTAATGCAAATTGGCAAGTGGCCTGATTGGGGCTCTTCTTCGCCACATCTAGCCCCGGCATGCGCAGGTAAGTGTCGAGCCACGTTTGCGCGGAGCGAGGATAGAAGGCCGACGTTTTCCACGTTTTCGTGGCCTCGTCAATCCAAAACACCCCGTCGGCAGCGTGTCCGCCCTGCAATACTGCCGCATCTTGGTTGGCAGCTACCGAAAACACCAATGCGTTTCCGTTGCTGGCCATCTTCATTTCGTCGCCGATGGTAGACGATTTCACGTTGTTTGGCGACACGAAGAACTTCTTATCAAAGGTACAACCCACGGGTCGGAGCGTTTCGCGACTAACCCATCGCTCGGCCGTTATGCCATTGTCTACAGGCGATGCGCCCGTGGCAATGGCTGTTGTGGCCGATGCCAAGTTGATGGGAGCGAAGTCGTATTGGGCGTTTTCGTACACCACGCCTTCTCGGAGCAGCTTTTTGAAACCGCCATTTCCGTAAAGTGCAGCGAACTGTTCCATGTCGTCGCTGTTCAGTTGGTCAACGGTAATGCCCACAACAAGCCGTGGAACAGCCACGTTAGGCTGTGCCTTGCATTCGATGTTGGCAAGCGTGGCCAACGCAAAGAGGGTTATGTACTTGTTCATGCCCTTTTATGTCGATATATTAAATATATGTATCTGATGAGCAAAGATAGTGCCAAAAACCTCACCCCTTCGGCATAGTGTTGGAAAAAGCCGCCAATGAGGAAGAGCGAAATAAGTATGCACCATATCTTTATGCCGCGCAAGAACTGCGTTTCCTTGCCTTTTTTAACGGCCCTATATATATATAATAAGGTGTAAGGGCAGAAAAAGAGTATTTGGAGGTTGAGGCTGACGGTGGGATGTTGCGAGAAAATCATCACAAACAATAGGATGCCGATTAGTCCGCAGATAAGAAACCAAAAGCCATCAAACCATCTGAAACGCGTGTTAAGCTTGCTTTCGATGGCTGTTGTGCCGAGAATTATCGCCGCAAGAATGAGCATGAGGGCCGTGGGCGATAGGGGAAACGACGACGAAGAGGTTTGAACGCCTGGCTGAACAACCCATCCCGAAGAGGCAACAAGCTTGCGTTTGGTGGACGAACTGTTGTTTAGCGTGGCGCTTTGGAAGTCGTTCATGAGGTTTGCAGGCAAGAATTGGCGTTGTGCCCTGTCGATGGGCAGGTCGGCCTTAATGCCTAACAGCATGTCGTTTCCAAACCTTATCCAAGGCGTTTGGCTGGCGCATTGGTGCACAATCTGGCGATAAGAGGTGGCATCCTCCGCTTTTTCGTTGCCATATTCCACGCTTGCTTGCAGGTGGTTGGTAATCATGTCGCGTGCACGAGTGGTGCAATTGTCATAGAAATAGTTGTACCTGTACACGCGATTTTGCGGTTCGTAGTTGGTGTCGATGGCCTTGGCGATGGTCAGTTTCTCTTCGGGCGTGAGGTTAAGCACCTGCTCGTACACGCCACTTCCATACGAGGCGTATTGTGCGCAGAAAGCGTCGAACGACTCGATACCCATTTCGTAGTCGGTAAGTCCGAACACGAAACGCAGCACGAAGTAGGGTTTGTGAAACGAGAACATGCCATAGTTCACGGCTATGTCTGTTCCGCGTGCCACATCCTGATACCTAATGGCCGTGTGTCCGTAAATGCTATACACTTCTTCGTGGGGCTGACAAGTGAGCAAGGATATGCGCACGGCATCCATATCCTTTAATTCAAGAGTGCCTTGAGCCTGTGCCGAGAGTTGGAAAGCACATAACAAAACTGCGGCAAGAAGGTGCCGCAAAAGCAACATAATTGGTTTCACGATGCAAAAATAACCTTATTTTTGAACATTTGATGCGATTATATCGTTTTTTTTCGATAATTTTGCCCCTAATTTGGCGTACCATAACAAGTCTGTATGTTTTTCGCCACATTTCAAAACGGATAAATGGAGCCTCAGCTCCGCAATAAACATATAACTCATAATGAAGAAAGTAATAGGCATTGTCTTAGCGTCTGCTGTCAGTATGGCGGCTTTTGCGCAGAGTGGAACTAATTCTCCTTATAGTCAGTTCGGCTTAGGTGTGCTCTCCGAGCAGTCCAGCGGATTTAACCGAGGCATGAATGGGCTGGGATTAGGTTTCCATGAAGGCAATCAGGTGAACTACCTTAACCCCGCGTCTTATGCTCGACTGGATACGCTTACATTCCTTTTCGATGCCGGCATATCGTTGCAACTCACCAATTTCTCGGAGAAAGGTGTGAAGCGTAACGCTAAAAACGCCAATATAGAATATGTGGTTGCAGGCTTTAAGGCCGCCCGTAGGCTGGGATTGAGCTTTGGTTTGATACCTTTCACAAACGTGGGGTATCAGTATTCGGCCGCTCAGGCATTGACAGATCAGCCAGATGCTACCATATTAACCAACACCTACACGGGTACGGGCGGCGTTCGCCAAGCTTATTTGGGTATTGGTTGGGAACCCATTAAGGGCTTGGCCTTGGGTGCTAACATGTCTTACATGTGGGGAGACTATGATCGCAGACTCATCAACAGTTACAGCGACGGCTCTGTCAACAACCTTGTGCATCAGTATACGATGGACATACGGAGCTATAAGGTAGACTTCGGCGTGCAGTACACAGCCAAAGTGTCGTCTAAAGACAACATCACCTTGGGCTTAACATTTAGTCCTACGCACAAGATTGGCGGCAAACCCCAATTGCAAGAGATACTTACCAACTCGCAAACAAACGTGTCGGACACCACCTCTTATGGCGGAAACTTCGACCTAAACTTGCCGAACTTCTTCGGTGTGGGGCTTATGTGGGACCACAACGGCAAATGGAAGGTGGGCGCAGACTACACTTTGCAACAGTGGTCGACCGTGAAATTCCCCAGCTACGAAACCAATGGGGGCGTTTCTAGCTTTGCCTTGCGCGACAATATGCTTACCGACAGGCATAAGTTAACCCTTGGCGGCGACTTCTGTCCTGCGCCATTTAGTCGTAATTTCTTCAATCGCATACACTATCGCGCAGGCGTTTCGTACGCCACTCCTTATATAAAGGTGTACGGCAACGATGGTCCAACGGAGATGAGTGCCAGCATTGGCTTTGGCATTCCCATCATCAACCCATACAATAACCGCTCGTTTCTCAACGTTAGCGCACAATGGGTGCATTCTGCGGCCAAGAACTATATCACCGAGAACGTGTTCCGCATCAACGTGGGGCTAACTTTCAACGAACTATGGTTCAAGAAATGGAAGTTGGAATAACCTCTTTGTCGTTAAAATAAACTGCGCATGTACACCTTGTTGAGAACTTCGGGCTTAGCGTTTATGCTGTGTTGCATCGTGGCATTGACCGCTTGCGAACAGGCGGTGGAGCATACCGCACCTGCGGTAAACCCCAAAGACTCGGTGCCAACGATGGTAACTTATGGCGTAAACACGCTTATTTCTGACTCTGGTGTGGTGAAATACCGCATCGTTACAGAGCGATACGAGGTGAACCAAGTGAAGAATCCGCCGCGTTGGACCTTCGATAAGGGCGTTTTTCTCGAAGAGTTTGACGAAAACTTTCATGTGCAACTCTACATTCAGTGCGATACGGCCTACTATTACGACCAACAACGCCTATGGGAACTGCGTGGAAGAGTGCGCGTAAAGACCAAAGACGGCGTGCGCTTTTATAGTGAAGAGCTGTTTCGCGATGAGAACAGACACGAGCTTTACTCCAATAAGTTCTCGCGACTTATCACTCCCGACCGCCAGTTGCAGGGCAATTACTTCCGTAGCGACGAGCGTATGACTAAGTATTACGTGTCTAACTCGAAGGGCTCGTTTGCACGAACCGACATCGCCGGCAAGAACGACAGCCTCAGTTCGGCACCCGACACCCTCAAAGAAACCGTTCGCCCCTCGGCCATGCCCCAGCGCAAGTTGGGTGGTTAGTAGCCATAGCCTGCGCCAACGCACGGCTCAACACATCAACCCATAACAAAAAGACAACTCTAAGTTCTATATGGACGACCCTATTAGTATAAGCCTTGTACTCGGAATAATCGTCACGATGGTGTTCTCCGCGTTCTTTTCGGGCATGGAAATAGCCTTTGTCACCAGCAACCGCATGCTTGTTGAGATGGACAAGGAACGCAACGGCCTGTCGCAAAAGGTTCAGGCCATCTTCTATAAAAATCCCAACAACTTTGTAAGCACAATGCTTGTGGGCAACAACATCGCGCTTGTTGTATATGGTATACTTATCGCTAAATTCTTCGACAATACCATCTTTCGCGGCATGGATGCCAGTTTCACCGTGCCGGCCGATACCATCCTCTCAACGCTTATCGTGCTTTTTACGGGCGAATTTCTGCCAAAGACCTTCTTTAAGAGCAACCCCAACAGGCTGTTTTCTTTCTTCGCCGTGCCGGCTTACCTCTGTTACTTGCTGCTTTGGCCTTTCAGTAGGTTCTCAACGTTTCTGGCACGCGTGCTTATGCGTATCTTTGGCGTACGGATTGAGAAGGAAAACGAGAACATTCTCTTTTCAAAGACCGACTTAGACTACCTCGTACAGAGCAGTTTAGACAGTGCCAAAAACGAAGACGACATCAACGACGAGGTGAAAATCTTTCAAAACGCATTGGAATTTAGAGATACCAAGGTTCGCGATTGCATGGTTCCGCGAACCGAAATCAATTCGGTAGACCTCAACGACTGCACCATCGACGAGCTTACTCAGATGTTTATCGAAAGCGGAAACTCGAAACTTATCGTCTACCAAGAAGACATCGACCACATTGTTGGCTATATACACTCCTCCGAACTGTTTCGCAATCCCGACCAATGGAAACAGCACATCCGTAAAATGCCATTCGTTCCCGAAACGATGGCGGCCCAAAAGCTGATGCAAACGTTCTTGATGCAGAAACGTAGCTTAGGAGTTGTGGTCGACGAGTTTGGCGGAACCAGCGGAATTGTTTCGCTCGAAGACATCGTTGAAGAGATTTTCGGCGACATCGAAGACGAACACGACAACCAAAAGTATGTGGCCAAGCAAACAGCAGAAGGCGATTACGTGCTGTCGGCCCGCTTGGAGATTGATAAGGTGAACAACATGTTCGACTTAGACCTGCCCGAAAGCGATGATTACATGACCATCGGCGGACTTATTTTGCACCATTATCAGAGTTTCCCGAAGATAAACGAGGAGGTGAACATTGGTCCCTACCAGTTTCGCATTCTCAAAAACACGATGAATAAAATCGAACTCGTGAAACTAAAAGTGCATCAATAAAGCACTTTTTGCACGAAACGTTAAAGAATATCATTTCTTTTTCGTATTTTTGTGCGCATTTTAAAGCTCATTAGCCCTAGCCAATTGCTTTTGCCATGCAAGCGTCTACGGCGTGATGACAGCTTGGGGCTCGCCCCAACCAAAGCTCGAATAATAAATTAAACAACTAAAATAATAATGGCAGTATTAGGAAAAATTAGAAGCCGTGGTATGATTCTCATCGGAATCATTGGTCTTGGCTTGTTGGCATTTATTGCCGAAGAGGCATTCCGTTCTTGCGAGGCCACACGCAACAACCAACGACAACAGGTTGGCGAGGTGAATGGCGAGAAAATCAGCGTTCAAGAATTCCAAAAGATGGTTGACGAGTACGCCGAGGCTATCAAAATGCAACAAGGACAGGATAACCTGAACGACGAGCAACTTAACCAAGTGAAGGACATGGTGTGGACTAGCTATGTGCAAAACAAGCTCGTTGAGAAGGAAGCCAAAGAGTTGGGGCTCACCGTTACCGACCAAGAGATGCAAAACGTCTTGAACCAAGGAACCAATCCCATGCTGATGCAGACACCCTTTGTTAATCAACAGACGGGGCGTTTCGATGCAAGCTCGCTTAAGAAGTTCTTGGCTGAATACAAGAACCAAAAAACAACCAACCCCCAGATGGCTCAACAATACGAATCCATCTACAAGTTTTGGACGTTTATCGAGAAACAGCTGCGCACACAGCTGCTTGCACAAAAATATCAGAGCCTGCTAGCTCACTGCCTGCTCTCTAATCCCGTTGAAGCTAAGATGGCTTTCAAGGAAGAGAACGAAGAAAGCCAAATACAGTTGGCCGCTTTCCCTTATTCGAGCATCGAAGACAGCAAGGTACAAGTTTCCGAATCAGACCTCAAAGCCAAATACGAAGAGCTGAAACCGCGCTTTAAGCAATATGTTGAAACACGCGATATTAGGTACATCGACATACAGGTAGAGGCCTCGCCCGACGACAAGGCCAACCTGAGAAAGCAGTTTACCGACTACACGAAGGAACTGACCGAGGCTGCCGACCCCACAAACGTGGTGCGTAGGAGCACTTCCCTAGTAAGCTACTTGGGCCTACCTGTAGGCAAAGAGGCTTATCCTGGCGACATCGCAGCACGTCTCGACTCGATGAGTGTAGGCTCGGTGTATGGTCCTGTTGAGAACAAACAAGACAATACGCTCAACCTCATTAAGCTGGTAGCGAAGGTTCAGCTGCCCGACTCGGTTGAATATCGCCAAATTCAGGTGGGTGGCGCAACGCCAGAGGCTGCACACAAAACCGCAGACTCTATCTACACCGCCCTCACCAACGGCGCCGACTTCGAGGCTTTGGCCAAGAAATACGGACAAACTGGCGAGAAAACATGGATGACCACACGTCAATATCAGATGGCACCCTCGATGGATAAAGACACAAAAGACTATATCAACAGTCTGAACACGATGGGTGTGAACGACATTAAGAACATCACCTTGGCGCAAGGCAACATCATTTTGCAGGTGCTCAACCGCAAAGGCATGGTTACCAAGTACCAAGCAGCCGTGGTAAAGCGCACCATCGACTTCTCGAAAGAAACCTATCGCAAGGCTTACAATCAGTTCAGCTCTTTCGTTAGTGCCAATGCCACAGCCGATGCCGTGGTGAAGAATGCCGTAAAGAATGGCTATCGCCTGCAAGAGGCTAAGGACGTTACCACCTCACAGCACAATTTGGCTGGCATACGCAGTACGCGCGAGGCATTGAAATGGCTCTTCGATGCTAAGGAAGGCAGCGTATCGCCCCTTTACGAGTGTGGCGACAACAACCACTTGCTGCTTGTAGTTCTCGATCACATCAACCCTATGGGCTATCGTAGCCTTACCGACTCGCAAGTGAAAGAGATGGTGAAGGCCGAAGTGATAAGGGATAAGAAGGCCGAACAGATTTTGGCTAAGCTCAATGGCGTAACAAGCATTGCCGCAGCAAAGGCAAAAGGAGCGGTAGTAACGCCCGTTAACCAAGTTACTTTTGCCTCGCCCGTGTTCCTTACCGCAACAGGCGCAAGCGAACCAGCACTTAGCGGTGCCGTTGCAGCCACTGCCAAGGGTGCATTCGATAAGACCCCTGTTAAGGGTAACGCCGGTGTTTACATGTTCCAAGTAACAGGTCGCACCATGCGCCCCGTTAAGTTCAACGCTAAGGAAACCGAAATGCGCCTCCGTCAGCGTGCCATGCAATATGCGGGCAACTTCATG
Organism: uncultured Prevotella sp.; assembly: GCA_938028745.1. Classification (GTDB taxonomy): domain Bacteria; phylum Bacteroidota; class Bacteroidia; order Bacteroidales; family Bacteroidaceae; genus Prevotella. The sequence continues at coordinate 14,206 of CALIZL010000062.1, read as the reverse complement.
AACCAGCTGTACATCAACGGCAAGGTTGTAGACAACCGCTATTTGTTCTTCTAAATCATTGCTACAAACGGGGGCAAAAGCCGTTAAGTCGTTTTAATAACCCAAACAGCTTTTATACCCTGCGATACAATCGCGCTGTTGTGTGTCAACGCGATGCACACAGTAGCGAGTAACAATCAACCCAATGGCTCCGAACATGTTTCGGGGCCATTTTTTTACTTTATAAACGATGAAAACAAAAGAGATGTATCTTTGGCGCACGCTCGCCTCTTTCTTAGTTGTGCTGTTTTCCATGCCCCTAGGTCATGCGCTCATGATTATCATGGAGCATACCATGGAGCCTTCTGCCATGCACGTTGCCGGTTTCCTTTTGGGGCTTGTAGGTCTTATCATGGTTATTGTTGGCGTGTTCGTCAAGGGCGACACGAGGCAAACCATTTGGGGATTGCTGGGTGGTCTGCTCTTTTGGACTGGCTGGGTTGAGTTCCTTTTCCTTTATTATGCTCGCCGTTATGGTGTTCAGCCCGAAATAGAGAACGGTGAAGTTGTTACCAAACCCGAATATCTCATCATGCCCGCATCCTTTGGATTGTGGATGATGGTGATGGTGATGTACATTTTCAGTACGCGCAACGGTTGCGACTTTATTACTTGGATACAAAAGGTTTGTTTCCGCGACCAGCGCAAAGTCATCGTTGCACAGCCCATGACTCGCCATACCAGCATCGTTACCTTTATGGAAGTAAACATGATGCTGTGGGGTTGTTATTTGCTTTTGATGTTCTGTTACGACAAGAATTTCCTTGGCGACCACCATCCCGTTACCTTCCTCGTTGGTCTAGGCTGCCTTGTTGGTTCGCTTTTCATGTTCAAGCGCCAATTGTATTTGGCCTCATGGGGAGCCAACATCCGCATGGCCATCGCCACGGTTATCGTCTTTTGGACGCCTGTTGAGATATTGGGACGTATCAATTTCTTTAAGGAGTTTTGGACCGAACCCCAACATTACGTCTTCGAGTTGTGTTCCATCCTCGTAGTTTTCCTGCTCCTCCTACTGTATCTTTGGATGAAAGGGGCGAAGAAAAAGAAGGGATAACATGCCGCTTGCCTTGCTCCATGCAGCCTAGGCATTGCAATACGATATTAACGATAAGTGCGTTACACACTTGCTTGTTGGTTGCAAGTAGTGTAAACGCACTTATTGTTTTATGCACCAGAGGCGGCAGTGTGATTTAAAGCGACATGTAGCCACTGCAATGCTTATGGCATGCAGTTTACACCTTATGATAATACGTGTGCATGAGGGAGGCTTTGCAAGATTGTTCTCGTTCTTGTTTTATACCATTAGCAAGTATAAGCGATTTCTTAATTATCCGCATCTTGTGTGTTTTGGTAAAACCTTGCTAAGTTTATCTTTTACTATATGACATCATTTTTTCATACCTGCGTAAACTTTCTTTGTTGTTCCATCGTCTAACGAGCATTTATATTAACCAAAAGCTGTGCTTTGGCGCATTGGTAGCTTGCCTATCGCACATCATATCGTTAGTATGTTAACCACATTATCAACTTTCTAATTTAAATCATTATGTCTTACACCACATTCGATTTTAGGTCTGTGCCTTGCGATTGGACCTTGTGTTTCATCCAAAACTGCCCTTTGAAGGCAACATGTATGCGCTATTTTGTTGGCGAACAGGTGCCAATGAATGCAACAAGTGGCTCTGCCGTCTACCCAACGGCCTTGCAGGGAAATGTTTGCAAACACTATTTTGAAAAGCGTGTGATACGCGTTGCGTGGGGATTTTCTACGCTTTTCAGCGAAGTGAAACGCAAAGACGACCTTCCGTTGCGAAATCAAATCAAAGAGTTTCTTGGTGGACACGGCACTTACTATTGCTACATGCACGGCAAAAAGATGCTCAATTCCGAACAACAAGCATGGATTCTCGACCTGTTTCGCGACTATGGCTACACCACAAACCTTGTTTTCGACCATTATGCCGATGTTTACGACTTCGGTTAAATTGTTTTTGCCCAGTACAAACATGCTTGTACTGCGACTACAAGTAAGTTGTACTGTCGCTACAAGCCGCTTGTAGTGTCAGTACAAGCCGCTTGTAGTGCCACTACAAGGGGGCTTGTACTGCAATAGTTTGAGCTAAATGCTAAGAGGATAGACACCAATTGTAATCTAATAAGCGGCTGATGCATCACGCATCAGCCGCTTATTGATTATATATCTCTTAAAAGTAAGCGAGTAATCCCTTTGAATAGCAACATTGAAGAGTGCCCTTAAAGCATTCCGCATGTTCTATGAACCTGATTTAAGTGAAAGTAGTCCTTCCCAATGCACCACAAATTAGGTGCCTTGCGCAGGAATATGTGTTATGATTTGCCATAGTATAAAGTGTGGACAGCTGCATTGCTACAGTTGCCCACACAGTTAAATGCTTATTCTACTCTTATCTTTTTCGTATATGAATTGTTTCCTTGCACTGCATAGATGATGTAAACGCCCTTTTCCCAATTTGTGGCATCAAGCTCAACGCTTTCACCTGAAATAGATTTTTCATAAACTTTATGTGCCGTTTTCGTGTTGTATACTTCAATTTTCCAGCCAGTCGCCTTTTCACGCGTTTGCATGCTTTGCATCTTTACACCTTGTTCTGCGTTCGTTTGGCCAGAATTAAGGGCTTTGTTGTCAACCAATGATATGTGGTAGATTTTTCCTTCTTGGCGGATGCTTAAGCAATCTGGTGGTAAGTTTTGATTGGCGCTTACCGTGAAGAAGAGAAACCTGCATTTGTTACAACCCTTCTCGTCTGTTATGATTACATTAAATGGTATTCCTCCCGTTCCTTTGGGAAGCATAAAAGTCACCTTGTTCCCCCAGTCAAAAAAGTATTCTGGTTTGCAGCCTGGCATCTCTTCATACCATACTTTGCGACCTCCTACATTTTGAAGTCTAAGTGTTACGTTGCAGCCTTGATGTACAAAATGGGCTTTGTCTTCGAGTTCCTGAGGGTTGATTTTAGGATGCCAAGCATTATAATATCCACAAGCCTCCTGCTCGTATGTACCTGTCACCTTAACAAGCTTTGTGATTTTTTTGTTCAGTTCAGCAATTATGTTACCGTTTCTAAATAACTTTGCTTTAAGGTAGAAAGAATGTTGATTGGGATAATTGTCGTTTTTTGTTAGTGTACAGAATCTTCCACTTTCGTCTATTTTCATTATTGAAGGTACAACGTAGGGACCATGTAACTGCCATTGCACAGAATAACTCTTGTCATCAGGTATGTTCCTTATGTAGTAAACAGATTCGTCACATAGGTAATCGTCACCATATATTTGGAAAGGAACGGCGTTTATGGCCGCAGTTGCATCTACCAAGCCATGTCCATATTTGATGTCAAAGCCTTTGTCCCCTAGGTCGCGTGCAGTGTTTTGAATAATTTCGCGAATTTGTTTTTCTGTCAGTTCCCTGTTCTTTGATATCATTAGAGCTGCAATGCCTGCTACTTGTGGGCACGCTGCGGATGTACCTCCGAAACCATAAAAATAGTTTCCATACGAATAACCTAATGAACCCATCCTGTCAAGAGTAACAATCGCTTCTCCTGGGGCAACTACATTAAGAGCGGAACCAAACTTGCTGTAATCCGTCTTCTCGCCAAATTGGTCTATCGCACCAACCGTTAGTACGTTTTTAAGACAGCCAGGAAATGAGAGAGAATCAGACAAATCTATTTCGTTTTTATTCCCCGAAGAGAAAACGACAACAGCTCCCTTTCCTTGTCTTCCATATTTTTGTATAGAGTTTATAGCATCTACTATGGCATTTGAAGGTGTCCCACCGCCCCATGAACAGCTCAATACATCAGCTTTATTGTATGTCCAGTTTATGGCATTTGCTATTTCTGAGTTCGATGCCGAACTTGATCCACCTTTTACTGCAACATAACGGGGAAAGATATTTACGGGTAGGATTTTAACACCGCTAGCAATTCCTCTAATGCCTATATTGTTGTTTAGTGCACCAATAAGTCCTGCACAGGCTATCCCATGGGGTTTTGAGTCATATTTACTTGGATTGCAAGGGGCACCTGCCGAGTTATATCCACCGGCAGTATACCCATTTAAAACGCATCCTTGCATATCCTCGTGATTGTTGTCAACGCCATCGTCTATTATGGCAACAACAACGTCACTTCCACCTTGAACACTTTCCCATGCAGGTTCTATGTTAATGTCTATACCTTGTTTGCCCCCCGACTGGCCAGTATTCTTTAAATAGTATTGCCACGAGTACAGCGGATTGTCTGTTTTATAGTCGGACAGCATGTCGGGTTCGCACCATTTCACGTCAATGCGCTTAGCTAAGTTTGCAATAAGAGCCAACACTTCGGTAGAATTTTTAACGTGGCAAGCAAACCGGTACATGTCACCAATCTTTTTATCTAGCGTTAAGCGTTGCTTGTTTTCTGCAAGAAAGGTAGTTATAAGACTAGAATCGATGAGTGAAACCAAAATGCGTGGAAGAACAATCACTTTTCCTCCTGCACTGGAACGATACTGTTTAGAAACATATCCCAGCGCTTGTGCCTTCTCTGCATTTACGTCTGCCATGAACCCGTCTTGGCTTACCTTAACCCATTTCACACCTCTTGTCCCTAATGTTCGGGTTTTAGCCTGTAATGTAGAAATGTCCATGCCCTTTGTTTCAAGGTAGGTTACAGATGTCTTGTCTGGTGTGAGTCTTATAAACTGACCATTATAATTGTACCCATATTGGGCTTCCGCCTTTTGTCCTGCAAAAGACAAAAGTATGAGTAATAATATAGATTTCATAGTTTTGTTATTTACATGGTTTCACAATTGCGTCAATGATGACCCTATCGTGTGTGTGGATATAATCTATGGGTAATGTCTTTACCACTATAAAGCATATAATCTTTCCTTCTTCGAAAGTTTCGTTGGGTAGATTGGATTTGTTAAAATAAACCCTAGTTAAAATACTAGGTTTTTTCCCATTAGGCAATAACACTGCATCAGTGGTTACATAACCATCCTCCATGACACCCACAACCTTTGCTTCATAACGCCCTAAACAGCAAGAATTCTCTTCTTCTTCAGCGTTATGATGGCTACAACCCATTAATAAAGAAAGCATCAGCACTGTGACGATGCCAACTAAACAGCGAAAATAGTGTTTCATCTTTTAGTAAGTTTATGTTGAACGTTTAAGTTAGGTCTGTCTGCACCTTGGCATGTCTTATTGCCCTCCTTCCTTTTTATGCCAAAGCGGTTTTTGTTTAATTACCTGTTCTGTTGCAAAAATATGAAAAATAACTTATTGTGCAATGAAAATAGGCCGAAAAAATTTCGTAACCACTGATGTGTGTACAATTTGCTATGCAAGTTTGGGACAAGAAACAATCGCTATGTTAGCTGCGGCGTAGTGGTAGTTGGCGCAACGCCACTAACATGTACATGAGTTGTTTGTTATCTTGAACTCATATATAATAAGCGAGATAGGATGCGCACTATACACTTTATGCAAGAAAGCCTATACACAAGATGGCACAATTTTGTGTGTTTAATGCGGCATCGTGTGTCTTGCTTGGTCGTAAATACCAGAATTGGGGATAAGCAAATGGCATACTTTTTTGCCATTTGCTTATCCCCAATAGCCTTAAATGTAATGCAATTTCACGCTTTCTAGCCCACTTCTAGTTCTTGTTTTAAGAACTTGGGGGTAAATCCTGCCTTGCTTTTGGCCACCTCTTCGGGTGTTCCTGCCGAAAGGAGGAGGCCGCCATTGCGCCCACCTTCGGGACCCATGTCGATGATATGGTCGGCAAGTTTAATCACATCGAGGTTGTGTTCGATGATTAGCACCGTGTTGCCACGGTCTACCAGTTTCTGTAACACGTCCATTAGGATGCGAATATCCTCGAAGTGCAGTCCTGTTGTGGGTTCGTCGAGGATGTAGATGGTTTTTCCTGTGTCGCGTTTGCTCAGTTCGGTGGCCAGCTTTACACGCTGACTCTCGCCGCCCGACAGTGTTGTGGAGGGTTGCCCAAGCTTGATATAGCCCAAGCCCACATCCTGAATGGTCTTTATTTTCTGCAAGATGTTGGGCACATTCTCGAAAAAATCCACTGCTTGGTTGATGGTCATGTCCAGCACATCGGCAATGCTCTTGCCCTTATATCTCACTTCCAGCGTTTCGCGGTTATAGCGTTTGCCGTGGCAAACCTCGCAAGGCACCATCACATCGGGCAGCACATTCATCTCAATGGTTTTGTATCCGTTGCCCGAACAGGCCTCGCAACGGCCGCCCTTGACGTTAAACGAGAAACGACCAGGCTTATAACCCCTTATCATTGCCTCGGGAAGATTTACGAAAAGGTTGCGAATGTCGTTGAAAACGCCCGTGTAGGTTGCGGGATTAGAACGTGGCGTGCGCCCAAGAGGCGACTGGTCTACGTTCACTACCTTGTCAACGTTGTCAATTCCCTCCACATCATCGTATGGCATGGGTCTTTTCAGCGAGCGATAGAAGTGTTGCGAGAGTATGGGTTGCAGCGTTTCGTTGATGAGCGTCGACTTTCCAGAGCCGCTTACGCCCGTAACGACAATCAGTTTGCCCAAGGGTATCTCCACATCCACGTCTTTTAGGTTGTTGCCTTTGGCTCCGCGTATCCAAATGCTTTTGCCGTTGCCCGCTCGTCTGTGGGCGGGCACTTCTATTTTCATTTGTCCGTTAAGGTATTTGGCGGTGATGGTGTTGCCTTTCAGCATGTTTTGGGGCGTGCCTTGGTACACCACCTCGCCCCCTTTACGGCCTGCCTTGGGTCCGATGTCTATGATGTAGTCGGCGGCCATCATCATATCCTTGTTGTGTTCTACAACGATGACCGTGTTTCCTAGGTCGCGCAGTTCTTTAAGCGAGGCAATCAGCCGCTCGTTGTCGCGCTGATGCAGGCCAATGCTTGGCTCGTCGAGGATGTAAAGCACGTTAACTAACTGCGAACCAATCTGCGTGGCGAGCCTGATACGTTGGCTTTCGCCACCCGAAAGCGACACCGACTGGCGGTTAAGCGTTAGATAGTCGAGCCCCACTTCGAGCAGAAAGCTCACGCGCGTTCGTATTTCCTTCACAATTTCGGCTGCAATCTTGCGCCCTTTGGTGTCAAGATGCTCTTCAACATTGTCTAACCACGTCTTCAAGTCGCTGATATCCATGCTGGCTAGCTCGGCAATGTTCTTGTCCCACACGCGATACGCCAGCGATTCGCGTTTAAGTTTCTGCCCTTTGCAGTCGGGACACTGACATGTAGCCAAGAATTGGTCGGCCCATTTCTGACTACTGGCCGAGTCGTCGTTGTCCATCACGCTTTTAAGATACTTTATCAGGCCATCGTAAGTGCTGAAAAAGTCGCTCGAAGTGTGCACAAGTTCCTTCGCAATCTTCACTCTTTCCATCGAACCATACAGTATCTCGTCGAGCGCATCGGCAGGAACATCCTTGATGGCAGTCTTTAATTCGCAGTCGTACTTTTTGAGAATGGCATCTATCTGCCAAAAAATCATTTGGTTTTTGTATTTTCCCAGCGGTGCGATAGCGCCTTCGTAGATGCTTTTATTGGTGTCGGGGATTACCTTTTTGAGGTCAATCTCATTGACATAACCCAGTCCCTTGCACTTAGGGCATGCGCCTTCGGGCGAATTGAACGAGAAGTTGTTGGGTGCTGGTTCGGGGTAGGATATGCCCGTAACAGGGTCCATCAACCGTTTAGAGTAGCTTTTCAGTTCGTCGTTGTCCTTATCCAGAATCATAATAACGCCGTCGCCCTGTTTCATGGCCACCTCAACGGTCTTTTTTAGCCGTTGGTCGTCTTTCCCTTGGACCTTCAACTTGTCTATCACCACTTCTATATTGTGGTTTTTGTAGCGGTCTACCTTCATGCCGCGGGTTATCTCCATTACCTCGCCATCAACGCGTATGTACAGGTAACCCTTGCGTCGCATACTCTCGAACAGTTCTCGGTAATGTCCCTTTCGTTGGTGAACCAATGGCGCAAGAATGTATATGCGCTTACTGGCATAGCGTTCCAAAATCATTTGTATCACCTTTTCCTCGGTGTACTTCACCATCTTTTCGCCCGTAGCATAGCTATATGCAGTGCCGGCGCGTGCATAAAGCAGTCGCAGATAGTCGTAAATCTCGGTTGTTGTGCCTACGGTAGAGCGTGGGTTTTTGTTGGTTGTTTTCTGTTCGATGCTGATAACGGGGCTTAGACCGGTTATCTTGTCCACGTCGGGGCGTTCCATGTTGCCCAAGAAGTTGCGTGCGTAGGCAGAGAACGTCTCCATATAGCGACGTTGACCTTCGGCAAAGATGGTGTCGAAGGCCAACGACGACTTGCCCGAACCCGACAGTCCGGTGATGACCGTGAGGCTATTGCGCGGTATTTCCACATCTATGTTTTTGAGATTGTGCACCCGCGCACCCCACACATTTATCTTTTCGTCTTGCATTTTTGTTGTCCTGTTGTTATTATTGTTGGGCGGTGTGCCTTTCGTTTGTCGCCCTTAGCTAGCCCATGTCTTAGGGGCACATTATTCTATATAGCTTCTTAGCAGGTTAACGTCTTTCTTGATGTTAAACACTTTGCCGTCGGCACCTTTGGCATTAACCTGTACAAAGTACACGCCCTCTTTCACGTCTTGTCCGTTAAACTTGCCATCCCAACCGCCAGCAGGGTCTTTCCATTCGTATATTTTCTGCCCCCAGCGGTTGAATATGTATGCCTTGAACTCTACAAGTGACTGATAACCGGGCTTAGCCCGATACACATCGTTCACGCCATCGCCGTTGGGTGTAAAGGCATTGGGCATTTCCAGCTTGCTTTCGGCAATGCTAACGCGTATGGGATCGGCCGTTTTCCAGTACTCTTGCGTATATTCTACGGTGTCTGTGCCTTGCACAAAGGTGGCATAAAGCTCCACATAATGGGTGCCGGCCACGGTGAACGTCACCTCGGTGTCCTTTTCAAAACGCGAGAGATATGGCGTTTGGCGTTTGGGGTCGGTGTAAAACCGCCACTCGTAGTGCGCGTTCCAGCCGTCGGCATTGGCAACGTTGGCCGCAAATCGCGCCCTAAGCGGTGCCGAACCTTGGTAATCGCTGCTTTGTTCTTCGCCGTTTGGGGTGAAGAATGTGGCCACGGGGCTGATGGTTGGTGCGCCGTCAGCAAAGGCGAAGGTTGCCATAGCCGCGAAAAGCAGTGTGAATGTAGTGCGTATGATGGTTTTCATCCTAATCGTTATTAATGTTTGGCGAGTTGTTGACCTCCATTTCGTCGGCCACAATGTCTGTCAATATCCTTATGTCTATGGCCGAACGGTTGTATTTCTCGGCCATAGAGTCCAGCAAATGCAATATTTCGTCTATTCCAGAGCGGGTTTCGCTGGGCTTTTCGCCTGTTTTTTTGAGGAAGTTCACAAACAGTTCGATGGCCTTTTGCGTGTTGTTGGCAAACCAATGGGCGGCTGCCAAGTAGAGCATGTCTTTCGTATCCACTTCATTGTTGTTGTAAACAATGCTGTTCAGCAGGTCGATGGCGGTTTCGGCTCTGCCATCTTGCAGTTGGGTTAGTGCCAACTGGCGTTTCACTTCCATGTTGTCGGGGTGCTCGTAGTTAAGCTTGAACAACAGTTCGATGGCTTTCTCGGCCTTTCCTGTACGGGCATAGCCCTTGGCCAGAAACAATTCTTGTTCGGGCGAGATGTTTCCTTTTCCCTGTAACCGTTCTAACACCTGCTCTGCCTGGACGAAATCGTGGCTTCTGATGCATGTTTCCACATAGCCGTGAGCCACTTTGTCGTCTTCGGGCAAGCGGTTCATCAGCTCGGCGAAGTGCTTTTTAGCCTCGCCATAGTTACCTGTTTGCATGGCTGCCACGGCGCGGAAGTAGAGCCACTCGTTGCTGGTTAGGGTGGTGTCTAACTCGTATATCGAGGTAAATAGTTGCAGCAGCTGCCAAAGTCCTCTTTTATAAAGGAACTTACCAAAGGTTACGAACTGCGACGATAGCCCCACTTGTGCCAGCAGTTGGTTGCCGAAAAACAGTCCGCGCATCACAATTCCTCCGCCTCGGAAAGGGTTGACGAACTCTTCTTTCATGTTGTTGAGGAAGAAAAAGCGGTACAAGTCTTGCAAGTACATGCGCCTAATGTAGGCCGGGTTGCTTTTGTCGACGTCCATATCGCCTTGTATCTCGATGCCATTGGCGTTGATGGCGTTTTTCAGTTCGGCAGGAATTTGGTTGGCAATCATGGCCATGGCCAATTCCAACGAATACTTATCCGAGTTGCAGAACGAGCTGTGCGCAAAGATGTTTTGTTCTAAACGGGTTTCGTCTAGCCCTTCAAGGGGCTTCAGTTCGGGGTGTTCGGGGTAGTATGGCACGAACCAATTGCTGGCCCGATTGAAGAATGGGAAACGTTTCATTTGCGAAAAGCCCCCGAAATACACGTCCACGCCCTTTTGTTGCATGTCCATCATGCGCATATAGCTTTTCTCCAGATCCTCCATCGCCCGTTCCTCGGCATCGGGGTTGAGGATGTCTTGCAGCTTTTGTTCTTCTGTTTCAGTGCCCAAGACGATGTTTTGGCCGCGCATCATTGTGGGAAGAATGTCGCGATTAATCTCTTGCATGGCCTTTTCTGCGTTGATGCAATACACTATTTGGTATTGTAGTTCAAGCAATTCGCGCTGAACGGCTTGCGAACTAACGGTTTTGTGCAGTTGTTCGGCCAGGTTGGGATAAAGCGTTATCTCTACTTTTGGCAGCGTAAGTGCCCATCCCACCAAGGCGCGTTGCTTTACTTGTGGGTCTGTGGCGTACTGATAGAGGTAGAGTAGGGTGGCGAACTTACGCGCATCGAAAGCTAAGAGTAAGGCTAAGAGCAAGGCACCGACGAGCAGTTGTGCATCTATGCTGTCGATAGTGGGCGACAGCAGCAGTTCTTGGTAGAACTTCTGTGTCTCTTCGTTCCAATGCGTGTCGGTCATCAGGTGATAGAACAGGGCTGTTGTCAGTTCGTGATGCTCTGCGTATATAGTCTTTTTCTTTTCGCTGTTGGTTGCCGATGGGTCGAGCGAAAGTAGTGCGGTGTCTTGCACGAAACTTTCCAATCGTTGCCTAATATCGTCTAGCGACATGGCGGCCACGTTGAACGGCGAGTAATAGTTAAAGCCCGTCGTGTTTTGCTTTCTGCGCGTTATCATCACGTCGCAGTGCAGATGGTACAGCCTTTTAAGCAGACTGTTGTACACTTCCTCGCGCTTGGGGTCGTCGAAACCGCGCTTAATGAAGTCTTTCATCAAGCGATAGTCCTCCTCGATGCTTTCCAAACGTTCGTAAAACTTCCTTAGTCCGGAGCTGTTTATGTCGTTACGCATCCTGTTGAGTGCCTCCCCTAGTTCTTTCGACAAGAGAATAAGTCCGGGGATGCTCTCTTTTTCGGGCGTAATATTCCACCTTATGTTGTTAATGTCGTCTTTATTCATTGCGTTGGAAAGTCTTTAATGGCGTTTCTGTCTTTCTCTCTCACGGCCGACATCTTGGCAAAGGCTGTTTTAGGCAGTGCCTTTATGGCAGCGTCGTTCAGTTGGAAGTGGGCTTTTAGCAAGTCGGCATAATGCTGTATGCCCCTGATGTTAAGCGAATCGCACGCCCTATCGTATGCCTTAATAAAGGCAGGCAATGCTTGGCGTACCTTTTTTGGATCTTTGGCGGCCATGCTAAACACGGCCACGCCTAGCCTAATGTCCTTGGCTTTGGTGTCGGCCAGCACGTTGTTCTTGCCCATTCGAGCCACAGTAGCTTGCGGTTCGGGCATGAAAGCGGCATCTATTTCGTAGCCAACGAGCATCTTCAAGCGGATAAACACATTGTTAACCTGTATGCGGAAAACCTCGTTTTTGGGTTTACTGCGGTCGATGAGGTCGGCAGTAAGAAAGTCGGTTGCCGAGAAACGGGTCATGCCCACCATCTTATCTCCTAATTGTCGCACGTCCTTTAAGCGCGCATTGCGGTTACTTATCAGCTGCCAATGCAGGTTTGTTGCGCCCACTTCGTGCAGGTTGGCCCCTTTTTGGCGCAGGCGTTGGGCACGAACCAAATCGGTAAACACGCCTTGAACCCTGCCTCTAAGTATGGCCGTGTCGCAATCCATCTGTGCCGTGTACTTCATTAATCGCACGTTGATGTGCTCTTCGCCGAACATTCCCGTTGCATCTGCCACGTATAGCGGCAGGCAATCGAGTGTGGGCATCACCGCAATTCGCAGTGTCGAGTCGTTTGTCGTTTGTCGTTCGCTTTGCTTTTGCGGTGTATTGCCCTTGCCGTTGCAGGCAAAGAGCAGCGTGGTTAGCGTGGCCAAGGCGAGCGTGCGAATGTGAAATAGGGTCATTGTAATTGGTGTTTGCTGTTAAATACCTTGTTTGCTGTGTTCAAGACGGCCTCTTCGTGAGGTTTTATCCTTGCAAATTTAGCAATAATTTTGTTGCGAAAAAAAAGATTTAGTAATTTTGTAGGCCATGGCAAAAGATAAAACAGCATACGTTTGCGACAATTGTGGACATGAGTCGGTGAAATGGATTGGCAAATGTCCGAGTTGTGGGCAGTGGAATAGCTTTAAGGAAATACGCGTAGCACCCGCTGTGGCGAGTAGCGCGCGCCGACAAGTTGCGGGTGGGGTAGGCAATGCCTCTTCCGCAAGAAACAAACCTATGCCCATCTCGAAGGTGCAAGCCAAAGACGAACCGCGTATCGACTTACACGACGATGAACTGAATCGCGTACTTGGTGGCGGACTAGTGCGCGGCTCTATCGTTTTGCTTGGTGGCGAGCCAGGCATTGGAAAGAGTACCCTAGTGTTGCAAACCATTTTGCGAATGCCCGAAAAGCGAATACTCTACGTTAGCGGCGAAGAGAGCACGCATCAGCTGAAAATGCGTGCCGATCGCATAGAAGAAAACGTGGCAGACAACGTTATCGTGCTGAGCGAAAACGCTTTGGAGAAGATTTTGATGCAGGTAGACGAAGTTAAGCCCGACTTGCTTATCGTGGATTCCATCCAAACCATCGAGAGCGAAGCCATCGACAGCTCGCCAGGGAGTATCGTTCAGGTGCGCGAATGTGCCTCGGCGTTGCTTAGATACGCCAAAACGTCGTCTGTTCCTGTGCTGCTCATTGGCCACATCAATAAAGAGGGGGTGCTGGCAGGCCCCAAAATATTAGAGCATATTGTAGACACAGTGCTGCAATTTGAGGGCGACCAGCATTATATGTACCGCATATTGCGCTCTATCAAGAACCGTTTTGGCTCTACTTCCGAGTTGGGCATCTACGAAATGCAGCAAAATGGACTCCGCCCTGTGTCTAATCCCAGCGAACTACTGCTTACTCGCGACCACGAAGGGCTTTCGGGCATCGCCATTAGCTGTGCCATCGAGGGTGTACGGCCGTTTTTGGTGGAGACACAAGCCCTGGTTTCGACTGCCGCTTACGGCACACCGCAACGTAGTACCACGGGTTTCGACCAACGCCGACTAAACATGCTCTTGGCCGTACTTGAAAAACGCGTGGGTTTTAAGCTTATACAGAAAGACGTTTTTGTGAACATCGCCGGTGGTTTGCGCGTAACCGACTTGGCAATGGACCTTAGTATCATTGCCGCCGTGCTGTCTAGCAATGTAGATACGCCCATAGATAAGGAGTGGTGTATGGCTGGTGAGGTGGGACTTAGCGGCGAAGTGCGCCCCGTGAACCGCATAGAACAACGCATTGCCGAGGCCGAAAAGCTTGGTTTTACTGATATGGTGATACCCAAAAACAACCTTTCGGGCATCGACCCGTCGCGTTATACAATCAAACTACACCCCGTTCGTAAGGTAGAAGAGGCATTGCGCATCTTGTTTGGATAAGGTTGTAACGACGTTATTTTGATTATTGATGGTCTTTCCAACCTGTTATGTCGAACGTAAAAAAGCTTTGGCATGACATGTTGGTTTGGAATAAAAGCCTATGTTGGCCTGAATAAAACGTTCTTTTTCGTTCCTCGAAAAGTGCGTTTTGCCTTTCCACTTCGCCCAAAGCTCCGTGTTGGCGATTTCCAATTCTCG
>CALIZL010000061.1 GCA_938028745.1 uncultured Prevotella sp. | reverse complement strand
ACCTTACTACTTACTACCTTACTACTTACTACCTTACTACTTACTACCTTACTACTTACTACCTTACTACTTACTACCTTACTACCTTACTACTTACTACTCTACTACTTACTACTTACCACCTTACCACTTCACTACCCCCATTTCATCGAATTATATTTTGTCGTTACCACCATTTACCTTAACTTTGCATCATGTAAAGAGCCGCCAACCGCAAGGCTCACCACGCCATTTCATCCCAAACCCATGCGCAAAGATACCCTAACATTGTATGAACTGAACCAAATGGTGCGCGATGCGCTCGCCATCACCATGCCCGACGAATATTGGGTAGAGGCCGAAATCTCTGAAATGAGGGAGGTTCGCGGCCACTGTTACATGGAGTTGGTGCAGAAAGACGCGGCAGGAAACACGCCCGTGGCCAAGGCATCGGCCAAATGTTGGAAGAACAAATGGGCGTTTTTGCGCCCCCACTTCGAACGCAACGCCAATCAAATACTACGTGCAGGACTGAAAGTAAGGCTCTTGGTGTACGCCGATTTCCATGAAGCATACGGCTTTTCGTGGATTGTGGCCGACATAGACCCCACTTACACGCTGGGCGACATGGCACGCAAGCGGCTCCAAATTGTGCAAACGCTGAAACAGCAAGGCGTGTTCGACCTGCAAAAAGACTTTCGCCTGCCGCTATTTGCGCAACGTGTGGCCGTTATTTCTAGCGAACAAGCGGCTGGATACGGCGATTTCTGCCGTCATCTGCACGAAAACGAATGGCATTTGCAATTCTCGGTACAGCTTTTTGCCGCCACCATGCAGGGCGAAGGCGTAGAACGGAGCGTCATTGCGGCCCTTAACGCCATCAACGAGCGGCTAGCCGACTTCGATGTGGTGGTTATCATACGTGGCGGAGGGGCCACCAGCGACCTCAGTGGCTTCGACAGCTTGCCATTGGCCGAGAATGTGGCCAACTTCCCCCTACCAATCATCACCGGCATCGGGCACGACCGCGACGAAAGCGTGCTAGACATGGTTTCTTTCCGCCGTGTAAAAACGCCCACTGCTGCGGCTGCTTTTCTGGTAGAACACCTCGCGGAGACCTACCAACGCATTCTCGATGCGCAAGAAGAGATGGTACACCTAGTGCAAAGGCGCATGGAATTGGAGCGCATCCAACTGGCCCGACTTACCGAAAAGGTGCCGATGTTGTTTTCATTGGTGCGTACAAGGCAAGAGAAAAGGCTCGAAAATATGGCACTGCGTATGCGAAACACCATAGCAACCACCTTGCAACGGCAAGACTTGCGCCTGCAACGGCTGACACTTGCCCTGCCAACCCACGCCGAACGCTTGCTTACAAAGACCGCACATCGCCTCGAACTGCTGCAACAAGCCATCAAGTCGCACGACCCATCACTGTTGCTTGCCAAAGGTTACAGCATCACCACGTGCGGCGGAAAGGTGGTACGCAACGCCAACGACTTGCAAAAAGGCGATGTTATCGTTACCCAACTGCAAAAAGGTAAGGTTAAATCTGTTGTTGAATAAGGATTTGAGTTTGGAAGTTTGTGAGGTATTGAGGTGTTGAGTTTATGAGTTTGGAAGTGAATTAGTAAGTTTGCTTACCCTATAAACCCATTACGCTCAACAACCAATAAGCTTATAAAGCCAAATACCCATAAACTTAACAACTCATAAACTCACACAACTCAATAACTCATAAACTCAAAAACTCAAATTATGGCTAAACAGGAAATGAAATACGAAGAGGCTGTGGCACAACTAGAAGCTATTGTTCGCCGAATGGAAACAGGCGAACTCAACCTCGACTCGCTTGCCGATGAACTGAAAAAGGCTCAAAAACTTATCAAGATGTGCAAAGACAAATTGACTAAGACCGACGAGGAAATAAAGAAAATGCTGGAAGAAGGACAAATGTAGGCTATAACTAAAGGTCCGCAAGTGCTGAATCCAAGCATACATTAATGTAAATTTAGAACAAAGTTACAAACAAGATATGGGAACTCACATGGGATGCCGTTTGGGAAATAGCAGAGTTTTGCTCCGCCAATGCTTGCGAGATACGCTCTAATCTTGTAAATAGTAATCCTATGTTTCATACGCTACAAAACACATATAAGTATAAAATCGCGGGGTGATTTATTCACTTGCGAAAGTTTGGTTACTAAAAACTAGTTCACAGAATTGACGTTAAACTAAATAGGTAAACATGATAAAATCAATCTCGTTATTAATCACTGCATTCGCATTAAGCTGCAATGTTTATGCCCAACACAATGTAAAGTCGCTCTCGTTGCAACCTAAAATCGGTGTTGGTCTTTCAAAATTAACCAACCATTACGACTCCGATTTCAGAACAGGCCTTGTGGTTGGCTTTGAGACAGAATACCAAATTAAGCCCAAACTGGGTTTGTCCGCTGGTTTGCTTTACTCTCAACAAGGAGCAAAATACTCGCTTGGAGATGAAAACCACCACTACGAATACAACTATTTTAACATTCCGGTGTTAGCCAATTTCTATGTAGCAAAGAACCTAGCCTTAAAGGTGGGCTTGCAACTTGGTTTAAAGTCTAGTAGCAAAGACTATTTTGAAAGTAGAGGCTGGGAAACTTCGCGGGTTAACGACAACATTAGAGATGTTGATGTAGCCTTACCTTTGGGCATATCCTACGAACTGGGCAAGTTTGTTGCAGATGCACGTTATAATTTCGGCCTTACCGAAGTGAGGGTACGTTCTCAATTTAGTGTTTTCCAATTCACACTCGGCTATCGTTTCGACTTGATAAAAGGGAAAACGCAATAATCATCGCCTCTGCAGTAAGTACACGTCATTTAGCTAAACATCATTTAATCCATTCACGGCGATTTGTAAAAGAGTTAGCAATTCAAAATGGCAGGTACAATGTGAAAAGGCATCCCACAAAGCATATCTCAGTATCCCAAGCCCCATTTAAAAGGGTGTCTTGGGATACTTGTTTTATGAAGTCAGGGTTAAGCCAAATCGGTCATTGCATCTTTGTCTAGTACTTCGTACACGAAAGGGGTGTTTATCTTGGTATAGTAGCACAAAGAAAATAAACTTCGCTCAATTTATAGAAATATTAAAAGCGAAGACTGCCTTATCGTTAATTGCAGTATAAACATTTTACAAAAAGATTATTTCCGCCAGCCTATTCTAGCGAAAACAAACGCCCAAAAGCATGCTATTTAGCAGGATTTTCGGTCTTTCGCATTTATTTTTTTGTCTATTTTTGAGCACAATACAAGCAAAATGCACCATTTTGCCTTTCTAGATTGTCGCCGACTCGCAAATTTACGCCACCCCAAAAACGACTTTTAATGGTCAAAACATCACCTTTTCAAGCAAGTTTTTCCACTAAGCATGTCTTTCTTTACCATTCACAGCCCCCCAAAAGCCAACATACAAGATGCAAGAATATACATTCCACCTTGCATTTTGCGGCATTACGTCTTGCATTTTGCAGCATTTTACCTTGCATTTAGCAGCAAAACGCCTTGCGTTTTGCTGCTAAATGCACTGCGTTTTGCTGCATTTTACCTTGCGTTTTGCCGCTAAATGCGGTGCAATTTGCTGCAAATAGCACTTTTTTTGTTGTTAATTGCCCACCATTCTGTATAAATACGCATTTATGCACCACAAAATGGTTTGCTAACATTATACAGGCTAATGCCAATTTTAGCCCAAAAGAACCTCCGCGAGAATTGAAAATTTGCCACCGAGTGGGCAATTGGTGAGCGGCGAGGGCACTCTCGATGTTAAAATTTACACCGAAAACTTTACGCTATCCCAAAAATACAAGATGTGTTTAACAACTAACAAGACAAAGACAAGCATAAGGCATTTCGCGTTATGCAATACAAATCTCAACCATCATAGCATCCAACAAGGTAAAGACAAGCATAAGGCATTTCGCGTTATGCAATACAAATCTCAACCATCATAACATCCAACAAGGTAAAGACAAGCATAAGGCATTTCGCGCTATGCAATACAAATCTTAGCAATACTTATGCCCGATGCGGGTTAAAACGCCCCGGATTAACGCGTGCAACAACCAATAAAAAGACATTAAGCCAACAAGTTGCAAGCCAGCAAACCCGCTAACGTAAGCGCCACAAAGAGTGCCACAACACCCGCGCACCCCTTTCGTTGCGGTTCGCCAAGATAATCGTTGGCCCTAGAAGGCTCAGGCCTATGCGCGTTAGTGCCGTAAACACCTCTCCTGCGCTTAGGAACATCCCGCTGCATCAGTTGGTTATACTTGTTCCAAAGTTTAAGGTATGTGGGATCTGTTTCGCCCTTCACCATCTTCATATAGTTCAGTCGGCCGCGCAAAACTGCATACAAGGTGAGGTATTCACCATGTCCCCTAGTCTTACCATGTTGCTCACGATAAGCGCGCAAGGCTGCTTTGGCAGTCTCCCAATAGCCATATCGCTCCCACATATACAACAAGCTACGTATCTGCCGTGCATATTCGCGCGCTACGTTCACCTTATTGCTCACCACAACGCCCGTAACCTGCTGTCTTCGTCCACGTCTTTGCAGTCGTGTTTTGCGGTCGTTCAGCCTAAATCCGTACTTCTCAACAATGCCAGAGACCTGCAAATAAAAACTTCCCGTTGGGCGCAGCACATCCTTGTCGCTGCTAAACGACATGTCATCGGCATAGCGCGAGTAGGTTGCCCCTATGCGTTGGGCGGCGGCAGCCAGTTCTTCGTCCATCTTTTTGCACACCATATTCGAGAGTGTTGGCGAAGTGGGAAATCCCTGCGGCAACACATCGCCCTGCGGTTCAGCAGCAGTGCAGAGACCCGAAAGCAGTTGGGCGGCCTCGGTAGAGCACTTTAAAGGCTCTGCCAACAAAACATCTTCCACCATTTGCCTAGTAATGGAGGGGAAGAAATCTTTGATGTCGATGTTCAGGATGTAGCGTTTGCCCACATGCTGTTGGGCATTTTGCACCACCGAACGCCCCCTAACAAAGCCGTAACACCAAGTTGTGGGTTGGTAATACTGCTGCAACAAGGCATTGAATCCCTTTAACATGTACAACAAACTCTGATGGGGAGCCACGATAGCACGTGTTCCGCCGTGCTTTTTGTGCATGCGGTAGCGTTTTGCTCGGCGGTTGTCTTTACTGGTATCTGCAAAGCAAAGCATCTGGTTTCGCCTGAAACCGGCAGGCACACCAATATTGCTGGCCAAGGTATTAAGAACATTGGTCAGTTCGTCGGCCGAGTATATGTATTGCAATTGGTTGCCAATTAGTGCTTTTAGGTTTACATCTCTATGATTTCGAGCCATGCTATCTAGGGTTATATATTAAAAATATAGGAATGCCGTAGAAGTTTACTTTATGGTAAAACCCATTTACCATAAACGATACTTTGTATCAAACTCTGACGAATACATCAGAAACTACCTCTAAATTTCTTCGGCTATTCCTATACGTTGGCAAAGATAAACATTTCATTTTATACTACAAGCGTTGCATCACATGGTTTATAATTTATTTACATTTTGGCATATACGATGCAATTTCACTTCACAAAAAAGGCGCAATTGATGTAAGTTGGCCCCGCAAATGCCACTCCTGGGCACAAAATTAGCTTGCGCGAGGGCATTTACGCCCCCTTCTTTCGCCTGCAAATGCAGTTTTTTATGCGCACACACAATAATGCGCAACAAGAGTCGTTATATAATAACGTATACGTACACATATAAAAAACATCATTAATGATTGAATATATCAAGGGCGACTTGGCCGAACTTACCCCAGCAATGGCTGTGATTGAGGCGGCCGGGGTGGGCTATGCGCTCAACATATCGCTGAATACATACACCGCTATCCAAGGTAAAGACAAGGTAAAACTGTTTGTTCACGAGGCATTGGTAACGGGCGGGCGCGACGATTCGTACACGCTTTATGGGTTCGCCACGCGCCAAGAGCGCGAACTTTATCGCTTGCTTATCAGCGTTTCAGGCGTTGGAGCCAATTCGGCACGCATGATTCTTTCGGGAATGTCGCCCGCCGAACTGTGCAATGTCATTGCCGCCGGCGACGACAAGATGCTGAAAACCGTTAAAGGCATTGGCGCAAAGACGGCGCAACGCATCATCGTAGACCTGAAAGACAAGATTGTTACAAGCGGAGTGGCCCAAGAATTGTCGGTACCCACAAACGCAAACGCCACGGTTATGAACACAGCCGTGAAGGACGAGGCCGTGGGCGCACTTACCATGCTGGGCTTTGCACCGGCAGCATCGGCCAAGGTGGTGGTTGAAATACTGAAAGAACAACCCAAACTGCCCGTTGAACAGGTGGTGAAAGCGGCGTTGAAAATGATAAAGTGACCCTAAAAGGCGTGCTGCGAAGTAAGAAAATAAAAAGGACGTTGATGGTGGTGCTCGTCATTTGCTTGACGGGTTATGCCCTCGCTTTGCCCTTTGTGCAAGACAACAGAGGGCGAAGGCAAAACAACCGCACGCAAAGAAACGCCAACACGGCACCTGCAAGAAACGCCAACACGCCCCAAAACAACACGCCTCAACGCGACGTGGAACGCCCCACCCTACCCGAAGACGAGCAACCGGAAGACACAACGCTGGTGATTGACAACGAAGACACACCCGAAACACAAACCAACGACAACCCCCAAACAGCCCCTGCAACACCGCTTTGGCGCGTGCAGCCCACTACGCCCACCACTTATGCCGACCTATGGCAAAACGCAATGGACCTGAAACGCCCTGAAAACATGAAACAGGGGGTGGAATATAACGACACGCTTGACCGTTATCTGCTTGGAACGAAATGGGGAAGGACGTATCTGGGAACGCCTATCATGATGACGCCCGACGAATATCGGCGTTGGAGCGAACGACAAGCACGTAACAGCTTTTTTAGGAAAAAGAACGACGAGATATACAAGGCGAAAGGCAAAGAGAAGTTCGACTTTACCGACATGCACTTCGACTTAGGTCCTGCCGAAAAGATATTCGGACCAGGTGGCGTGCGCATCAAAACGCAAGGTTCGGCAGAAATTCGTTTCGGTGCTACGCTTAAAAACATCGACAACCCGTCTATACCCATCCGTAATCGCAAGACTACGACGATAAACTTCGACGAGAAGATTAACATCAACATGAACGGAAAGGTGGGAGATAAGGTGAACATGAACCTAAACTACAACACCGATGCCACCTTCGACTTTGATGCGCAGAGCCTTAAACTGAAATACGACGGTAAGGAAGACGAGATAATAAAGCTTGTTGAGGCTGGCAACGTGAGTTTTCCGGCCAACTCATCGCTCATCAAGGGGGCTAGTTCGCTCTTCGGCATACGTACTGATTTGCAATTCGGAAAATTGAAATTGCAACTCGTGGCGTCGCAAAAGAAATCGTCGTCGAAAAGCGTTTCGTCGCGCGGAGGTGTGCAACTAACGCCTTTCGAATTGGATGCGGCCAACTACGAAGAGAACCGCCACTTCTTTCTTTCGCACTATTTCCGCGACAAGTATGATGAGTGGATGGCCTCGCTACCCACCGTAAAGAGTGGCATCAGCATCAATCGCGTGGAGGTTTGGGTAACAAACAAGACGGGAACAACCACTAACACGCGCAATATCGTTGCCCTTACCGACCTTGGTGAGGTGAGCCACATCTCTAATCCGCTGTGGAGCGCATCGGGATTGGTGCCTGCCAACAACGCCAACTCCGAATATCCGGCGATGGTTAGTACATACGTTGCAGCCCGCAACATCGACCAAACGTCGACAACACTCGACGGAATAGCGGGTTTCGTGGGCGGAAACGACTACGAAAAACTTCAAAACGCACGACTACTTCAACCCTCCGAGTACACCGTTAACACCACGATGGGCTACATTTCGCTAAGGCAAGGCCTGCAAACCGACCAGGTTTTGGCCGTGGCCTACGAGTACACTTACGGCGGAAACACCTATCAAGTGGGCGAATTTGCTGCCGACAACACCGACACCAATCAGGCGTTGTTCGTTAAATCGCTCAAAAACACCAGTAACAACCCGCGGCAAGGCAACTGGCATTTGATGATGAAGAACGTGTATTATCTGGCAACTTCGGTTGAGAAAGAGCGTTTCCGTCTAGACATCAAGTATCAAAGCGATACCACAGGTGTTTACCTTACTTACATTCCCGAAACGCAAGTAAAAGACCAACCCTTGATTAGGGTGATGGGCGCAGACCGACTTGACAACAACAATAAGGTGCATGCCAACGGCTATTTCGATTTCGTTGAGGGCTATACCATAAGCAACGGGCGCGTGTTCTTGCCCAAAACGCAGCCCTTCGGCAAGCACCTGTACAACTATCTTCGGGCCAAGGGCGTGCCAGATGCCGTTGCTCGCAGCTACACTTACGACCAATTGTACGACTCGACCAAGACCATTGCCAAACAAATTGCCGAGAAAAACAAGTTTATTCTTACCGGACAATTCCGCGGAACCAGTGCCAACGTCATCTCGCTTGGCGCATACAACGTGCCGCAAGGTTCGGTTGTGGTCACGGCTGGCGGCGTTAGGCTCACCGAAGGCGTAGATTACACCGTGGATTATTATGCCGGCGAAGTAACCATCCTTAACCAAAGCATCTTGGATGCAGGCACAGCGGTGAACGTTTCGCTAGAAAGCAACACCGACTATGGCCAACAACGCAAAACGATGTTCGGCCTAAACTGGGAATACAACTTTTCGAAAGACCTGCAACTAAGCGGAACCTTGCAGCACTTAACCGAGCAAGCACTCACCACAAAGGTGAATATGGGTGCCGAACCGCTGAACAATACCCTCTGGGGACTGAACCTTAATTGGAAGAAAGAAAGCCAATGGCTCACCAATTTGCTCGACAAGATACCCTTTTTGCACGTTACTCAGCCCTCGCAGATTAGCTTTACGGGCGAGTTTGCCCACCTCATAGCGGGCCGTAACAAGGGAACGCAAGACAATGCCTCGTATCTCGACGACTTTGAAACCACAAAAAGCTCGCTCGATGTTAGCACACCCACCTCGTGGACGCTGGCCAGCACGCCCTCGATGTTTGCCGAACACGACGACAAGGCCACGCTTAACAGCGGATTTAACCGCAGTCGACTGGCTTGGTACACCATAGACCCGCTGTTTACTCGAAGAAGTAGCTCGCTAACACCCTCGCATATCAAGGGCGACTTGCAACAATTGTCCAACCATTACGTGCGCGAAGTGCCCGTAAGAGAGCTTTTTCCCAAGCGCGACCAAAACAGTTATGGTGGCGTTTCAACCCTATCGGTGCTCAATTTGGCCTTCTACCCGGCCGAAAGAGGACCTTACAACTTCAATCCCGACCTTAATCCCGACGGTACACTCGACAATCCCGACAAGCGTTGGGGCGGTATGATGCGCAAACTAGACACAAACGACTTTGAGGCTGCCAACATCGAGTACATCGAATTCTGGATGCTCGACCCCTTTATCTATTCTAATCGCCAGCCCAACGCCAACGACTACGGCGGCGACTTCTACCTCAACCTGGGCGAAGTGAGCGAAGACGTGCTGCGCGACGGCAAGAAATTTTACGAAAGCGGCATGCCTGTCGACGGCTCACAAAGCTTTGTTACCACCCAATGGGGTAAGATACCCACCCAAGCCACCACAACTTACGCCTTCGCAACATCACGTGGAGCGAGGGCATTGCAAGACGTTGGGTTTAACGGATTGAACGATAACGAGGAGCGTTCGTTCCCCGCTTACCAGTCGTTCCTTAACGCGGTAAGGGGCAGGGTGAGTGCCGCCGTATTCGATTCGATACAGGCCGACCCCGCCAACGACAACTACCACTACTTCCGCGGCTCTGATTACGACCGTGCCGAACTGCCCATCTTGCAACGATACAAACGCATAAACAACCCCCAAGGCAACTCGCCCGACAGCGACCAACGCAACGAAAGCTACGACACATCGTACAAGTCTACGCCCGATGTAGAAGACATCAACCAAGACTATACGCTCAACGAATACGAAAAATACTACCAATACCACGTATCGCTGCGCCCACAAGACATGGTGGTGGGCCGTAACTTCATCGTAGACAAGCGCGAAGCATCGGCCTCTCTGCGCAATGGCACCAACGAAAACGTTACTTGGTATCAGTTCCGCATCCCCGTTCGCGAATACGAAAAGCGTTTCGGCACAATCTCCGACTTTTCTAGCATCCGTTTCATGCGTATGTTTCTCACAGGCTTTAAGCGTCCCATCGTTTTGCGTTTTGGTTCGCTCGACCTTGTGCGGGGCGAATGGCGTAGTTACGAACAAAACCTTAGTAACACGGCTTCACAAACAGGAAGGATGTCGGTTAGTGCCGTAAGCTACGAAGAAAACAGCGACAAAACGCCCGTCAACTATATCCTTCCGCCTGGAATAGAACGCGGATCCGACCCCAACCAGCCGCAAATGGTGGAGAACAATGAGCAAGCACTGAGCCTTGTTGTGGACAATCTAAGTCAGGGCGAAGCGAAAGCCGTGTACAAAAACACCACTATCGACCTGCGACAATATCGTCGTTTGCAGATGTTTGTGCATGCCAACGCGCTCGAACCCAATGCCACAGCCTTAGCCAACGGCGAGTTGTCGGTGTTCATTCGCTTGGGTAGCGACTACAAAAACAACTTCTACGAATACGACATTCCCCTATCGCTCACGCCAGCACGCCGCTATAACGACCGCTTGTGGGCAGATAGTCGTGCTGTTTGGCCCGAAGAGAACATGCTCGACATTGCCCTCAGCGTGTTTACCAACTTAAAGAAGGCACGCAATAAGGCACGTGCCACAGGATTAGCCTCGTTTACTTCGCTATACAGTGCCTACGATGTTGATAAACCCAAGAACAAGGTCAGCATCATGGGTAACCCCACTTTGGGCGAGGTTAAGACCATTATCATCGGCGTACGCAACAATGCCGCCACGCAAAAAAGCGGCGAAGTGTGGGTGAACGAACTGCGATTGAAGGAATATGAGAACGAAGGCGGATGGGCTGCACAAGGAAACCTCAACGTGCAACTATCCGATTTCGGCACGCTTAACCTGCAAGGACGATACGTTTCAGAAGGTTTCGGCGGACTGGAAGACGGCGTTGCCGACCGCGCCAAAGACAACTTTAAGGCTTACAGCGTAACAACAAACCTAGAACTGGGCAAGTTCTTCTCCGAAAAAGCCAAGGTCTCGGCCCCGCTTTACTACTCGCGAACACAAGAAGAAAGCAGTCCGAAGTACAATCCCCTTGACACCGACTTGCGCCTTAAAGATGCTCTCGATGCGGCAAACCGCCAAGAACGCGACTCGATTAAGAGCATTGCCATACGGCGTACCACCAATACAAACTTCTCGTTGTCTAATGTTCGCATCGGCATACAGAACAAACGCCACCCCATGCCCTACGACCCGGCCAACTTCTCGTTCTCGTACAGCAGCTCTTCGCGCTTCACTAGCGGCAAAACAACCGTCTACGAACGCGAAAACAACTGGCGTGCCGCAATGGCATACAATTGGACCCCCGTGTACAAGCCCCTCGAACCATTTAAGAATATTAAAAGCAAGAGCAAGTGGTTAGACATTCTTAAACGGTTCGGACTGAACTGGCTGCCTCAAAATCTCTCGTTTAACTCCGACATCAACCGCAGTTATTACGAGCTGCAAGAGCGCGACATGGAGAGCAAGGGCGGCGACCGCTTACCGCTAACCTTTAATTCGCAATTCCTTTGGAACCGCGACTTTGCCATCCGTTGGGACCTAACGCGCAACCTGCACGCCAATTTCCAAAGTGCAACACACGCCGAAGTGGAACAACCTTACACACCCGTTAACAAAGACCTGTACGCCGAACGCTACCAAGCCTGGAAAGACTCGGTGTGGAACAGCATACGAAACTTCGGTACGCCGCTAGATTACAACCAATCGTTCACCCTCTCCTATCAACCGCCGCTCAATCTGTTGCCCATCTTCAATTGGGTTAATGCCGACCTCACCTATAACGCCACCTATCGTTGGGTACGCGGAACGCAACTCGAAGACGGCTCTTCGTTGGGCAACACCATTGCCAACAACCGCGACTTAAATCTCAACGGAACGTTCGACCTCGTGCGCCTTTACAACCAGATACCTTTCCTTAAAAAGGCCAACGAACGCTTTAACCGCGAGCCAAACACTGCCGAACTGAACCGAAAACGCGAAGAAAGGCAGGCCGAACAGCGGAGAAAGGCGCAAGAACGCAAGGCTATGGAGGCGCGAATGAAGGGTAAAGGCGTTACGCCCGATGGTCAAAAGATTGATAATAACGAGACTTTGGCGCAACAGCAACGCAACGAATTGCCCAAAAACCGCAACAGTTTTGAGCAAGAAATAACCCTCATGCCCGACTCAACCCTCACCATCAGCCACAACAAACGCTCGAAACGGCTAATGGTTACGGCACGAACAGAAGACGGCAAACGTTTCCCACTGAAGTTTAAAACCAGTGGCGAGAACAGCATACGCATACTTAGCAAGGTAGACTCGGCACTAAGGCTGAAACTAACCGTAACGCCACGACAGCCACAAGAAAAGCAATCGTGGTACGAAACGGCGCAAACCGTGGCGCGCGTGCTGATGATGGTGCGCAACGTAAGCATCTCTTACCGCAACCAATACGCCATATCGCTACCCGGTTTCATGCCGCGCATTGGCGATGCGTTCGGTCAGGCACGCCTTCCCTCCGCCCTTTCGCCTGGCTTAGACTTTGCTTTTGGACTAACAGACGACTCTTACATCAATAAGGCACGCAACATGGGATGGTTGCTCGACAACGACTCTATCGCCACACCTGCCGCAACTACCAAGACCGAAGACCTGCAACTGCGCATGACACTCGAACCCGTGCGCAACTTAAAGATAGACCTGCACGCCTCGCGAACGCAAACCACGGCGCGAAACATCCAATATATGTACGCTGGAACACCCACAACGCAAAACGGAACGTTTATGATGACCACCATATCTATACGTAGTGCGTTTGAGGGAATGGGCTCGGCGGCCAACGGATACCGCAGTGCATCGTTCGAAAGGTTCTGCAATGCCCTCGATGCCTTCCGCAATCGTGTGGAATCGCAATACGTAGGGGCACGCTATCCCGCAGGAACAAGTATGGCAGGTGCGGTGTTTAATCCGGCCAACGGAGCAGTAGACCGATATGGTTCGGACGTAATGATACCCGCTTTCCTCAACACTTACACGGCGATGGGCGGCTCTTCGCTCAACATTTTCCCAACATTGGCCCGCCTGCTGCCCAACTGGACCCTCCGTTATAGCGGTTTAGGCAAGCTGCCTTGGTTCCGCGACAACTTCAAAAGCGTAAACATCAACCACGGCTATAAGAGCATTTACGCCGTTGGTGCCTACGCATCGTACAACACCTTCGTGGAATACATGAACGGATTGGGTTTCATCAGCGACGTTACAACGGGCAATCCCCTTCCGCGAAGTCTGTACAACGTGGCCAATGTAAGCATAAACGAGGCTTTCTCGCCACTGCTTGGCGTTGACATGACCTTTAACAACAACCTCACCGCCAAGGTTGAGTATCGCTCAACGCGCGTGCTGAACCTCAGCATGACAAGTGTTCAGATAAACGAGGCCGTCAGTCGCGACTGGGTTGTGGGCATGGGCTATCGCATCAACAACTTTAAACTCTTTGGCATGCGTGCGCCACGCGCCAAGAAAACAAAGGCCAAACGCACCGACACCAACGAAAACACAGCCACAAGCAGCAGTTCGCAGGGCAACACCAACCACGATTTAAACATGCGTCTCGACCTAAGTTACAGGTCGCAGGCTAGCATCAGTCGCGACATTGCAACCCGAACAAGTGCGGCAAGCAGCGGCAACACGGCCATTAAGATTAGTTTCTCGGCCGACTACACGCTCTCGCGCCTGCTCACCATGAGCTTTTTCTACGACCGCCAAACCAATACGCCACTGTTAAGTAGCAACAGCTACCCCACCACAACGCAAGACTTTGGCCTAAGCCTTAAATTCTCGCTCACCCGATAAAGCCCTTAACCTTCGGGCTTAGCTTTGGCAGACCGATACTTATGCTAAGGTCTGAACACACGCATGAAAACAGCTTATGCGTTCATGAGTTTATAAGCTCATTAGTTTGCGTGTTAATCAGTTTGTTAGTTTATCCCAAATCGGTCGTAGAAAAAAATGCTTTCATCTTGCCAAAGGAAAAAAAGAACACGCGCAAATCAAATCAAGAACTCATCAACTCAAAAGAGTACCAACTCAAAAAACCACCAGCACAAAACCTTAAATTATTATTTTTTCTTTTACAAAACCACTCAAATTTTCGCTCCGTTCTAGCGAAAATATCGGTTATAAAGTAGGTAAATTGCCACTATTCCTGGCCTTTCACTCCTTTTGTTTTGTCTGTTTTGAAGAACAAAACCTGCATTTTGTACCATTTAGCCTTTCTAGTTTGGTTGCCCGCCCATTATTTTTTGCGCCCAACAACCCACTTTTAGCCCCTAAAAACCCACTTTTTAACGGTTATTTTGCCCTTTTCAGCCATGTGTTTCATGGATCGAAAAGGTGTTGTTTATACAACTGTGGTGGATTTTTATGCTTTTCGTCTTGCATTTAGCACCATTTTGCCCTGCATTTAGCACCATTTTAGCTTGCGTTTAGCACCAAAACGCACTGCATTTAGCGGCATATTGCACTGCGTTTAGCAGCAAAATGCACTACATTGAGCAGCAAATAGCCCAAAATCTGGTGCAAATGGCGGTGTCTTGACATAAAAATTCATTTTGCCGCATTCACATACTAACCCCTTTTTGCACCAAAACCAACCCTCGCGAGAATCGATTTTTTGCGGCAAGTGGGCGATTGGTGGACGGAAAAGGCACTCAGAATGTTAAATTTTCTACTAAAAACTAGACAAAAAAAACGATTATCGCATATACACACGCAGGGGCAACGGAACGGGGGAACATGTACACTTACAAGCACTAGCGCGAGCGGTTGTAGGGCTTGCAATACGATTTCATATAATAGTTTACTTGGTGTGTGATAATAATTGTTCAAGCAACGGAAGTGCCTTGTTCAATCCCCCTACCCTGACAAGAGCTCCCCAAACCTGTTCAAATTTCTTCCAGCCTCCTGTGTACATAAGGTGCGTAATTCGCTGCGTAAGGGTCGTATCATGACTACACGCACGAAGGATGTTGTTCCACGAATAGAAAGACCTACATGCCCAGTCATAGCCTTCTTTCAATTGCTCTGCGGTAAGACCCCTTGTTTGATATACAACGGTGCGTGTGTCATACTTACTCCAATCGTAGGTGAGTATTCTTCCTTCAGTTTCCATTCGCTTAAACTGCCGTGTGCCAGGGTATGGGGTTAGGATATGATATGTTGCAGTTGTTATTGCGTTATCCACTCCCCAATCAACAGTACGTCGAAAGACATCTGCATCATCGTGGTCTAATCCGAACACAAAACTACCATTGATCATGATACCAAGGCTATGCAGCCGCTGCACCGCTGCACTATAATCGCGCTGAAGGTTCTGACATTTGTTGCTTGCCTTTAAGTTTTCTGGCGAGAATGTCTCAAAGCCGATGAAAACACTTCGCATTCCTGCTTCGGCAGCTTTCTCTATAAGGTCGCCTTCAAGGATAGATTGAACCGTTGCCGCGCTTTGAAAAACGCGATTCATGCCTTTCATGCCCTCAAACAGTTCGGCAGCAAACCTTTTACTGCCAAGCAAATGGTCGTCTAGAAAATAAAGGTGTCTGCCTGGAAGTGCGTCGATTTCTTTCAAAGCCGCATCAACACGAGCCGTATAAAAGGATTTTCCACCCTCATAAAAAGCATCCTTATAGCAGAAATCACAATGATGCGGACATCCCCTTGATACGACAAGCGAATTAGGAACAAAATACTTACTGCGCTTTATAAGATCGCGACGAACGGGAGGAATGTCTTCAATAGAACGCCATTTTGCGGAATATCGCTTTTGTGCACAACCGTTTCTGAAATCATTGATAAACCTAGGAAATGCCTCTTCGCCAGGACCTATTATAATGGTATTGGCATGCAAGGCTGCCTCTTCGGGAAGTGCAGTAATATGTAACCCGCCCATAACGACATATACCCCACGACTCCTGTAACTATCCGCTATGGCGTAAGCCCTATAAGCATTTGTAACATATACCTGAATACATACCAAATCGGGAGTATCGGTTATGTCTAGTTTCTCTACATGCTGATCTAAAAGCACAACTTCATCATCGTCGTGGAAATATCCTGCTAGTGTTGCCAACCCTATTGGAGGAAATAGTGAATATTTAATAGGGCGCCAGTATGGGCTTTTTGCTTCATCCAAAGATGGCAAAATCATCTTCACTCTCAACGGCCTTCTCATTTCAATAGTATTAAATCATGTCTTTATTCGTCTTAGTAAAAAGGTAAACCATTTTTCACCATTAGGAGTTAAGGAGTTATGGAGTTAAGGAGTTAAGCCAAATGTATAGGTGGCGTTAGGCTAATAGGATAATTCTGACCTGTCTGACTTGTCTGACTTATCCGAAAGCTAGAAAGAACTAGAAACCTAGAAAACGCTAGACACCTTTAAAGGCGTTAGCCATTTTTTCACCTTTTCACCCTTTCACTTTTTCACCTTTAATAACCCTTTCACCTTTTCACCTTTAAAGGCGTTAGCCATTTTTCACCTTTTCACCCTTTCACCTTTAATAGCTCTTCACCTTAAACTGCATCACCTTGGGCAACTTCACCCATTTGCGGTCTACCACAATCTTAATAGGACTTCCTTCCAGCTGTTTGAGCGTATAGGTACTATCATTTTCTTTCTCCAACTTGGCCTCCAAGTCTTCGCTACCATAATCGTTAATAATAGACAGCTTAGCCTCCTTATCCTTATTGAGCTTCACATCGGTGATAAGCCACAGGCGCGTATCGAACTTCGACCCAAGATAACCGGGCAGTTTACCAAATAATTCTTGTCCACGCGCCACCACATCCTTATCGTGGAAGTTGATGCGCATGTACACATTGTACTCGCTATTGTAGAGATGGCCCTTAAAACTCTTTCGTTCTTGAGCGTAACCAACAAGCGCGAACAACGCCATGAGCGCGAAAATAAAAAACTGTTTCATAACGTCACACCCCTTTCATCGTTAAAGAAATTCTGTTTCGCCTAGTGTCTACCTCCACCACTTTCACCTGAACATGCTGGTGTAGCTTAACCACCTCGGCAGGATCGGCCACATATCGGTTGGCCAGTTGCGACACATGCACCAGTCCGTCTTGATGAACGCCCACGTCTACAAACGCTCCAAACTTGGTGATATTGGTAACTATGCCTGGTAAGAGCATGCCCGGAACAAGGTCGGCAACGGTATGCACGCGCTCGTCGAAGGCAAACTCTTCGAGGTCTTCACGCGGATCGCGTCCCGGTTTCTCCAATTCGGCCACAATATCGTTAAGCGTTGGCATGCCCACCTCGGCCGTTACGTACTTGGCTAGCGGTATCTGCCTAATCTTTTCGTTGTTCCCGATGAGCTGACCCACAGAGCAGCCCATATCTTTGGCCATGCTTTCAACCACGGCATAGCGTTCGGGATGCACCGCACTGTTGTCTAATGGGTTCTTCGCACCGTCTACTCGTAAGAAACCCGCACACTGTTCGAAGGCCGCAGGACCAAGTCGGGGTACCTTTTTCAGTTGCGCACGCGAGGTGAACGCCCCATTATCGCGACGATAATCCACGATGTTCTTCGCCAAGGTTGGCCCTAACCCGCTGATGTAAGTAAGCAAATGCACGCTGGCCGTATTGACATTAACGCCCACGAGGTTAACGCAACTCTCCACCGTTGTATCTAGACTCTTCTTCAACTTGGTTTGATCAACGTCGTGTTGGTATTGCCCAACACCGATACTCTTCGGGTCTATCTTCACCAATTCGGCCAAAGGGTCCATCAATCGCCTACCAATCGACACCGCCCCACGCACGGTAACATCCTCGTCGGGGAACTCGTCGCGTGCTGTTTTCGATGCCGAATAAACCGATGCGCCATCTTCGCTCACCACATACACGGGTATTCGCGGCTCGACTGCATGGCCTGCCTGCCGCAAGATGTCGGCCGTTTCGCGACTGGCAGTGCCGTTGCCCACGGCGATGGCGTCTACTTTAAAACGATTGGCAATCTTCTGAAACTGCGTTTTGGCGGCCTGCTCGTTGCCGCGTGGCGTAAACGGATACACAACATCATGATAAAGCAAGTTGCCCTGCGCATCGAGGCACACAACTTTGCACCCCGTGCGAATGCCAGGGTCTACTCCCATCACGCGTTTTTGACCCAATGGGGCGGCAAGTAGCAGCTGACGGAGGTTGAGCGAGAACACGCCAATAGCCTCTTCGTCGGCCTTTTCCTTGCTGGCAGCAGCAAATTCGTTTTCCACCGATGGTTCTATCAGTCGTTTGTAGGCATCGGCCACGGCCTCTTCAACCAACTGCGCGCATGCACCGCGCCCCCTAACGTAGTGTCGTTGCAGGCGTTCGGTGGTTTCTTCGCCGTCGATAGAGATGCTCACACGAAGAAAACCCTCACTCTCGCCACGCCTCATGGCCAGCAAACGATTGCCGTTGCAGCGGCGAAGAGGTTCAGAAAAGTCGAAGTAATCGGTGTATTTCTGCGCCCCTTCCTCGTCTTTCTTCGCGGCAATCACCTTAGACGAGATGATGGCCTCGCGCTTAAAGGCGTTGCGCACCTGCTGTCGGGTTTGCTCGTTCTCGCTAATTGTTTCGGCAATAATGTCTTGTGCGCCCTTAATGGCGGCCTCAACGTCTTTCACATCGCCCTTAACGTAGGCTCGTGCCACGCTTTGGGGGTTGGGTTCGCGTTGCAACAAGATGATTTGCGCCAAGGGTTCGAGCCCCTGTTGGCGTGCCACCTGCGCGCGAGTACGGCGTTTGGGCTTATAGGGCAGGTATATATCTTCGAGCGTGGTGCTGTCCCAAGTGTTGTCGATACGGCTTTTCAGTTCGGGAGTAAGCTTGCCCAGCTCGTCAATTGTTTTGCAAATGGTTTCCTTGCGCTTTGCAAGTTCGGTGAGTTTGTCTTTCCATTGGCTGATATTGGCAATCTGCACCTCGTCCAATCCGCCTGTTTTCTCTTTACGATAACGGCTGATAAACGGGATGGTACAGCCCTCATCGAGCAGTGCGAGGGTGTTTGCCACTTTGGTTTGGTTTAGTTCAAGACTCGTGGCGATGATGTTTGCGTATTCGTTCATGTGTGCAAAGATACAAAAAAACGCTGTCCGCGTAAAGTTGGACAGCGTTTTTAGTAAAATTTAGTGTGGGGAAAGAGGTTTCTCTAAGGGGTTAAAGTGCCTCTTTGATCTGTTAAAGAGCGATGGAGTTAAACCAATAGCTGTATTGATTAACAAGTTGACGAGCTGACGAGTCAACAAGTACTAGGCGCAGCCATCTTTTCACTTTTTCATCTTTTCACCTTTAAAAGGCGCAGCCATCTTTTCACCTTTTCACTCTTTCACCTTTAAAAGGCGAAGCCATCTTTTCACTTTGTCACCCTTTCACCCTTTCACCTTTAAAAGGCGCAGCTATCTTTTCACCCTCTCACTTTTTCACCCTTTCACCTTTAAAAGCCTTTTCAGTTTTAGAAGTTTTCGGGCTTCAATTCGAAGAAAGCTTGGGGATGCAAGCAAACGGGACACACCTGCGGAGCTTTCTTTCCAACTACCACATGTCCGCAATTGCGGCATACCCAGATGCAATCGCCGTCGCGCGAGAACACCAATGCGTCCTCAATGTTCTTCAACAGCTTGCGATAACGTGCCTCGTGGGTCTTTTCAATCTCGCCAACCTTTCTAAACTTAATGGCAATTTCCTTGAAACCTTCTTCCTCGGCCTCCTTCGCCATACGGTCGTACATGTCGGTCCACTCGTAGTTTTCGCCTTCGGCGGCAATCTTCAAGTTCTCGCTGGTGTTGCCAATCTCGCCGCCATGCAGGTACTTATACCACAACTCGGCATGTTCTTTCTCGTTGTGAGCCGTCTCTTCGAAGATGGCCGCAATCTGTTCGAACCCATCTTTCTTTGCTTTCGATGCGAAGAAAGTGTACTTGGTGCGTGCCATACACTCGCCTGCAAATGCTTCTTGCAGGTTTTTCTCGGTCTTTGTTCCTTTTAAATCTTTCATAATGTTCTAATTCTTGTTTATTTTCTTTGTATAATATCGTCGGCCTTATGCCGTTTTTGATTTGTGTTTTCAGTCTTGTTCGATGCAAAGGTAGTGAAAATAATACATAGCCGACCATATATTCCACGAAATTTTATTCGG
Organism: uncultured Prevotella sp.; assembly: GCA_938028745.1. Lineage (GTDB taxonomy): Bacteria > Bacteroidota > Bacteroidia > Bacteroidales > Bacteroidaceae > Prevotella. Next base: position 395 of record CALIZL010000061.1, on the reverse strand, counting down.
TTTTTTAAGGTTTACTTCGGCGTTCAAAGGGAATTCGTGATGCGGGGGATGCACCTAAGAGAAGTGGGCAAAAGGAGTTTCAGATAAGCCGACGGAATGAGGGTAGGCCAGAATAGCATGACCATTAGCCCACATCACATGTTCTCTTCATCGTCTAACACACGACAGAACATTGCTGTTCTCTTGGCATAAAGAAAACAACTTCACACTTTTTAGAGGATAGAAATGGCCTAGCACGACACTTTTTAGAGGATAAATCACTAACAATCCTACACTTTTTAGAGGATATAAATGGCCAATCGCTACACTTTTAGAGGATAAATCACTAACAAACCTACATTTTTTAGAGGATATAAATGGCCAATCGCTACACTTTTAGAGGATAAATCACTAAC
>CALIZL010000060.1 GCA_938028745.1 uncultured Prevotella sp. | reverse complement strand
TCCACCGAAAGAAGTGATATTCTCGTTTTTAATTGCTACCTTTGTCATGTCAGATATTTTATTTGTTTTTTTTGTTGGTAGCACTAAGATAGGTGAAATTTCTGACATGTCCAAGTGTTTTGGGAACTTTGTTTCTCAGACACTTGGAGTTTTCACAAGAATTTATGCTGCGGAATTGAGGTAAGATGAAAAACCATTTACTGCCGAAAACCCAACCACTATAACCACAAAACGCGCAACATGGCACAACATTTTGCCCCTACATGGTGGCTTTTTCTTTTTTTATTCCTATCTTTGCAATAACAGCGTCTCCGAAGCCCGCCACCGAACGGGCAACCAGCAAGACGCCTTCAGCTAACACACCAGTAAACAAACAGTTATGAGAAAAGTAACATCTAGATTGATATTCGGAATAGCCGCCGTGGTTTTCGCGGCAACACTCACCAGCGCAAGCAACAACGACAACATCATGACCAAGGAAAAGGGAATGATCATTGTTAACACCACCGAGCTTACACGCGACGTTAAAGGCTTTAAGGGCAGCACGCCCGTGAAGATTTACATCAAGAAGAACAAGGTGGTAAAGGTAGAGACGTTGCCCAATCAGGAAACGCCAAGGTTCTTCGACAAAGTGAAACCCTTGCTGAAATATTGGGAAGGCAAGCCGGTTAGCAAGGCCATCGAAGACGAGCCCGATGCCATTACGGGTGCCACATACTCGTCGGATGCCATCATGAAGAACGTGCAAATTGGCTTAGAATACTATAAAGCCCACAAGTAAGCAGGCTTACACCCACCCCACAATACAGAACAGACAGCCCCACAACATGGGGCACAGCCGCCACACAAGGCACCATAACGAAGGCTTTACCAGCCACGCCAAAAGACATTTGGCACACATGGCCACTTAGCTTGCGGCAGGTTCTAAAAATTACCCTCGCTGTATTACTAGCTTTTAGCCAGGCAGGTTTTGCTTACTTCTTAAAGACTATGCTGCCGAAAGAGTAAGCGAAAGATGCCAAACAAAAGCAAAAAGACAGTGAAGAGCAATGCAAGGAACAACAATCAAACCTTTGCATGGCATTTTTAGAACATGCCTTAACACCTTAACACTGCGGGCGAACATTGAGGCTGCCGCCCAAAACTTGCCCGCAGACGTGCGCACCACCATCCCTCAACTTACGCAACACCCCCCTAAACAATCGCCCTTATGAACATTGATGGTACTTTTTCGTATTCAGAACCACGCCTTTGCTCCTTAGGGCAAAGCAAAAGCAAAGCTGCAGCGTGTGCGCGGCTTGCTGCATACCTGTTAGCGGCCTGCCTATTGTCGTTTGTTTGCGTCGAAAACTTGTTTGCACAAGTGGGCGAAGACAAGCCGAAATACATGTCGCGCCTAATCCCCGACAGCTTAAAAGGCGACCAAATGCTGATACAAGTGCAACAAGTGCGGCAAAAAACAGGCGGCTTTGGCGACAAAGGGCTCGTTTTCAACCCTCTTGATGCCATTTATGGTCGCGTGGCAGGCGTAAATGTGTCGCGTGGAGGCGACCAACGGCAAGCCAGTCTTACCAGCGTGCGTGTGCGCGGAACCACTTCGCTAACGGGCGGCAACGACCCACTCGTGGTTATCGACGGCGTTTCGAGCGACCTCGCCACGCTTTCCACCATCTTCCCATCAGACATTCTTTCGTATCAAGTGCTGAAAAACGCCTCCGAAACGGCCCAATACGGCTCGCGCGGTGCATCGGGCGTAATCATCGTAACCACGGCCAAGGGGTCGCGCGGCAAGTTCCACATCTCTTACGACGGCAATGTGGGCTTTGAAACTGCCTACAAAAACCTCAAAATGCTAAGCGGGCGCGATTACGTGGCCACAGCAAAAGCACTTGGCCTAAGCGTTAACGACGGCGGCGAAGACAACGACTACCTACGCGCCATTACGCAAACGGGGTTTATACAAAATCACCATTTGGCCTTTTCGGGTGGCACGGAACAAAGCAACTACCGCGCATCTATGAGCGTGATGAACCATCAAATGGTGGTGCGAACCAACAACTACCGCAACTTTACGGCCAAATTCGACCTCATGCAAAAGGCCTTCGACGATTGGCTCACCGTTAACTTCGGGCTGTTCGGCTCGTCGTTATCCAACAAAAAGATACTCGATACGCAGAGACTTTTTTATTCTGCCGCCTCGCAAAACCCCACTTTCTCCACCCAACAGAACCCCGCAGGAGGCTGGGACGTTAACACCCTGGCCTCGCAGATTACCCACCCTATGGCACTTTTGCACCAAAAGGACCACGACCGCGGCTTTAACATCAACACACACCTGTCTTTCGACTTCCCCCTCGCCAAGGGACTTACCGCCCGCCTCTTTGGTTCGTACTCGTTTACAACGCTCGAAAACGACATATTCCAACCCACTTGGACCGAGGCGCAAGGCAAAATGTACCGCCGCGAAAACAAAAGCGAAGACCTACTTGGCAGCGTGCAACTGAACTACAACAACACCTGGGGCGCACACAAGCTGCAACTGACGGGCACGGCAGAATATCAGAACAACCGCAAGCAGTTCTTCTTCACCACGGTGAAAGGCCTTTCGAGCAACGATTTTGGTTACGACAACCTCACCGCGGGCAGCATCCGCCCCCAAGACGGCACGGGAAGTGGGTACGAATCGCCCAAGCTAACCTCGTTCATGGGTAGCCTTTCGTACACGCTTTTGGGGCGTTACGCCCTTTCGCTGACGCTCCGCGCCGATGGTTCGACGCTTGTTGGTAAGAACAACACGTGGGGTTACTTCCCCTCTGTGGGCTTGGAATGGAACGTTAAGGAAGAAAAATGGCTGAAAAGCGTGCATTGGCTCGACCAATTTAAACTGCGAACCAGTGTTGGCCGCTCTGGAAACCTGGGCGGAATAATGGCTTATTACACCCTGCAAATGTTGATGCCCAACGGCATTGTGCCCCATTACGGCCGCCCCACCGTTACCTTGGGACAACTGCGCAACATCAATCCCGACTTGAAATGGGAAACGCGCACATCGTTTAATGTGGGTATGGAGGCAGGATTTTTCAGCAACCGCATACACGTTTACGCCGAATACTACCACTCGAAAACCACAGACATGCTGTACAACTACGACGTTAGCGTGCCGCCTTTTGCTTATAACAAGTTGCTGGCCAACATCGGCAGCATGAGCAACAGCGGCCTTGAACTAGGTTTGGGCCTAGACCTCATCCGCAAAAGAGACATGGAACTGAGCGTAAACATGAACCTTTCGTTCCAGAAAAACAAGCTGCTGTCGCTCACAGGAATGTATAACGGCGAGCAATTGTCGTCGCCCGACATCACGCCCATTGGCGGATTGACCGGTGCGGGCATGCACGGCGGACACAACTTCATCACTTATCAGATAGTGGGACAACCGCTTGGCGTGTTCTATCTGCCGCATTGCACGGGATTAACCAAAAACGCCGACGGCTCGTATAGCTATGCCTGTGCCGACCTAGACAACAACGGACGCATCAATTTGGAAGATGGCGGCGACCGCCGTGTGGCAGGGCAGGCCGTTCCGAAGGCCACTTTGGGTTCGAACATCAGCTTTCGCTATCGCATGTGGGACGTAACCATGCAGCTAAACGGTGCCTTCGGGCACAAGATATACAACGGAACGTCGCTCACCTACATGAACATGGCCAGTTTTCCCGACTATAACGTGCTGCGCGAGGCACCCCAACAGAACATCAAAGACCAAAAGGCCACCGACTATTGGCTGGAAAGGGGCGACTATCTCAACATTGATTACCTAACCATCGGCTGCAACTTGCCCGTCCGCTCGCGCTTTGTAAACGCCCTGCGCCTGTCGCTCAGCGTTAACAACCTCGCTACCATCACAGGTTACAGCGGTCTAACGCCCATCATCAATAGTTATGTAGTGAACAACACGCTTGGCATCGACGACAAGCGTTCGTACCCTCCGTATCGCTCTTTCTCGCTAGGGCTTAGCGTTCAATTCTAACTTCTCACCCAAAACCACGCCCATAATGAAACCCAAGACTCACATCATACACCTGGCATTGGTAGCCATTGCGCTGCTGGGCATGTTCGTAAGCTGTCTCGAAGACGATCCACGCGACCGCATTTCGGAAGACCAAGCCATCACGTCGCCCACTTCCTTGTGGATAAACAGCATTGGCACCCTGTACAACAACATCGGTTCGGTCGAAGATGGAAGCGGACTTCAAGGCACGAACCGAGGCATATACGATTATAGTACCTTCACAACCGACGAGGCCATCGTGCCCATTAGGGGCGGCGACTGGTACGACGGCGGCTTTTGGAAACGGCTATACACCCACCAATGGAGCGCCAACGACCTAGAACTGTACAACCTTTGGTGCTACCTTCTCCAATCGGTGGTGTGCTGTAACGATGCCATCGCCCTCATAGACAAGCACAAAAGCCTGCTCAACCAATCCCAATTAATGGCCTACAATGCAGAGGCAAGGGCCATCAGGGCCATGTATTACTATTACTTGATAGACCTTTTTGGCAATGTTCCGCTGTTAGAGAAAAACCAAACGTCGGTTGCAGAGGTGTCTAACACACGCCGCAGCGAGGTGTTTCGCTTTGCCTTTAAGGAGTTGCAGCAGGTTGCGCCCTATCTGGCAGATGCCCATTCCAACCTGCAAGGGCAGTATTATGGCAGGCTAACTCGCCCCGTTGCCCATTTTCTATTGGCCAAACTAGCGTTAAACGCCGAGGTTTACACCTGCGACAACCCCGTGCGCCACGCCCGCAAGCCAGGCAAGGACATCCTTTTCACCGTCGATAACGAGCAGCTTAACGCCTGGCAAACCACCATCCGCTATTGCGAAAAGCTGCAAGCGGCCGGCTATACGCTCGAAAACAGCTATGCCGACAACTTCAAAGTGCACAACGAAACCTCGCGCGAGAACATCTTCACCATCCCGATGGACAAGAACATCTACCCCAACCAATACCAATATCTCTTTCGTTCGCGGCACTACAACCACGGCAAGGCATTGGGAATGGGGTCGGAAAACGGACCCTGCGCCACCATTTCCACCGTTCGCGCCTTTGGATATGGCACATCAGAAAAGCCAGATACACGCTTTAAGCTTAACTTTTATGCCGATACGGTGATGGTAGACGGCGATACGGTTCGGCTAGACAATGGGCAACCGCTGGTGTATATGCCTTTGAACGTGGCCGTAGACCTCACCACCTCACCTTATATCAAGACAGCTGGCGCACGTATGGCCAAGTACGAGATAGACAGACACTCCTTTTTAGACGGGAAATTGCAAGACAACGACATCGTGCTGTATCGTTATGCCGACGTGTTACTGATGTTGGCCGAGGCAAAAGTGCGCAACGGACAAAGCGGACAGGCCGAGATGGATGCCGTTCGAGCCCGTTCGGGCATGCCCGCACGCACGGCCACGCTGGCCAACATACTGGAAGAACGTAGGCTTGAACTGGTGTGGGAAGGCTGGCGAAGGCAAGATCTCATACGGTTTGGCCGCTTTACGCACAGCTATGACCTGCGCCACGCCCTGGAAAAAGAAGACACGGGCTATACAACCATCTTCCCCATACCTAGCAGAGCCATAGGCGCAAACGGCAATCTGCGCCCCAACAGCGACTTCTAAGGGTGCAACTTGTACGGCGGCAGACAGCAGACAGCGGCAACAAACGGCCAACAGGGCGAACAGGCTTATAGCGTTTACAGCAGCAAGAAGCGGCAAACTAGCGGCGACAAACAGCCAACAAGGCGAACAGGCTTATAGCGTTACAGCAGCAAGAAGCGGCAAACGGCGGCAACCAAGAGTGAAGAATGCCGCCGTGTGCCTGCTCCCCGTCCGTTTCCGTCGGCGTAAAGGCTCACTCCCTTTGTCGCCAATTAATGCCCTTTGTCGGCAAATAGCCAGCTCAACCCCCACTTTGAGGCCTTCCAAGCCATGCAATCTACATATTTTAAGTTATTAAATGTTTGCAATTGCACATTTGTTTTGTCGTATCGTTAGAAATATATAAATTTGCAAATATAATCAAATCCCTATATAAGCGATTGACTCTATGAACAAGAAAATTTGGATACCAACCATCATTGTGGTGCTAATCTTAGCCGGCGCAACGGCCTATCTCTTCATCAACTTGAACAAACAAAAGGAAGAAAACGCCGCCATTAAGGAACTGGCAGAGATAGACAAGAAGGAGATGGAAAACGAGTATCAGCAGTTTGCCCAGCAATACAGCGAGATGAAGACGCAAATTAACAACGACTCTATCGTGGCACAACTTACCGCTGAGCAAGAAAAAACGCAACGACTACTCAACGAACTGCGAAGAGTAAAGAGCACTGACGCCATCGAAATAACCCGCTTGAAGAAAGAACTGGCCACAGTTAGGGCGGTAATTCGCAGTTACGTGATGGAGATTGACTCGCTAAACAAGGTGAATGCCAACCTTACGCAAGAGAATACGCGCGTAAAAGGACAGTACGAGGCCGCCACCCGACAGATAGAAGGGCTTAGTAGCGAACGCCGTTCGCTATCAGAGAAAGTGGCTATCGCCGCACAACTCGATGCAACGGGCATCTCGCTCGTAGCCAAAAACAAGCGCGGAAAGGCAACCGACCAAATAGATAAGGCCACCACGCTGCAAGTAAGTTTCAACATCACGCGCAACGTAACGGCAGCAAGTGGCGTTAAAGACATCTATGTACGTATCATGTCGCCCACGGGCAACCTGCTCAACGGCGCGGGTTCGTTTAGCTACGAAAACCGAACGCTGCAATATTCGATGAAACGCAGTGTGGAATATAATGGCGAAGAAACGCCTGTGACGCTCTTCTGGAACGTGTCACAAGCCCTTGTTGCAGGCACTTATCAGGTGAGTATCTTTGCCGACGGAAACATGATTGGGTCGCGTAGTTTCGCTTTTAAATAGCGGGCGGCGCGCCCAAGCCATGCGCAAGCGGCGCGCAAGCAACCACCCAAACACTCATCCCTTAACTTAACCATGCAAAAAAAACTGCGATTAAGATTTAAACTGCTCATTGGCGGAACGGTACTCATCGTTCTTGCGGCTGCGGCCGTGATTGTAGCCAATGTGATAAAGACCCCAAAACCTAGGCAAATTGATGGGCAAGTGGAGGTCTTGCAGTATTCTGTGCAGGTGCAACAGCGGGGGAAAGTGTTAGAGATTAGGGTTAAAGAAGGCGACTATGTGGAGGTGGGCGACACCCTAGCCCTATACAGAACCGACGACACCCCCATGCCCGAAGATGCCACATTAGAGCTTTTGGCCACCACACTGCATCCCTATCGCACGGGAAACAAAAACGTTGACCGCGCTTATGGCCGATGGCAACAAGCCAAATCTGCCGAAGAACAGGCCGAAAGGATATACAACGATGTGCAAAACAAGTTCATGAACGGCAAGGCACCTGCAAGCCTACGCGACAACGTCTTTACCGAATACAAAACCTTACAGGTGCAAGCCCTATCGCTTAAAGCCGATTACGAGAAGGCATTGCGCAACCTAAAAACCGAAAAAAGCAACAGCAAAGGGCCGCAAATCATCGCTATCGTAACTAAGGTAGAGGGCGAAGTGAGCGAGATTGTGGTGAAGCGCGGCGAACAACTCTCGGCCAGCAACACCCTGATGAGCATCGCCTTGCTCGACAACCTGTGGGGGTCTATTGCGGTAAATCGCAACGAGAAGGTGCAATTTAAAGAGGGCGACACCATCCAAGTGTATTGCAAACCCTTCAACATGTCCGTTCCCATGCGCGTGTCGGGCTTCAAAGCCAACTTCGATTTCCTAGACCCCAACAATTACAAACGTGGAAACGAGGGCGCACAAACCTGGGAAATGCAGCTGCGCCCCGTGTATAAAGTAGACGGTTTGCGGCCAGGCATGCAGCTATCCATTGCAGTGAGGGCAGACGAGGAGACGTAACAGCTGTGCATAAACGGATATTGCAAACATCATGCCCCCATTAACTGCCCAAACCATTTAACTCCAATCAGTTGTCAACGCATTGCCGTTTTCACAACAACCGCTGCACCAACGTCATGTATGGGATACATATCGTAAACCTCTTTATGGCGCTACTCACAGCCTTTGCCTACCTCTTTATACATTGGAAATGCTAAAACGGCACACAAACGGCAGGCCACACTGCTTTTTCCTGCCCATAGACAATGGCTAAAACAAAAATGCAAGAAGCGCGTTCTGCCCTTATTCGCCACAGCAAAAGTGGCACGAAGTTTGTTTATAATGCAATAAAGAGATTGTTTAAGGAGCTATAAAGCTAGCTAGTTAGTAAAAGTATTCACAATATTAATCAAACATCATTATGTTAAAGAAGAAAATCGAAGATGCGCTCAACGCGCAAATCAACGCCGAGATGTGGTCGGCTTATCTATATTTGTCAATGGCAGCCTATTGCCACACACAAGGCCAGCCAGGTATGGGGAAATGGTTTGAAGTTCAATTTAAGGAAGAGCAAGACCACGCCAAGATACTTTTCAACTACGTTATCTCGCGCAACGGTAAGGTAGACCTTCGTCCCATCGAGGCCGTACCCACCGAGTGGAACAGCATCCTTAACGTGTTCGAAAGTTCGTTGCGCCACGAGCAAACCATCACCGAGAGCATCAACAAGCTGTTCGCCCTCTGCGCCGAGGAGAACGATTACGCCACACAAAGCATGCTTAAATGGTTCATCGACGAGCAAGTGGAAGAAGAAGAGAACGTGCAAACCATCATCGACAACATCAAGATGATTAAGGATAACGGCTACGGCATTTACATGATTGACAAGGAACTGGGTCAACGCGCCTACAGCCCTGCCACACCGTTGGCCTAAACGTTGCTCCTACGTTGTGGGCTAACGGCACACGTGCCACATTCGCCTTTCGCTTTGTGTGCACCGCCCGTTACTTTCACCACAAGCCCACACGAAACCACACTACACATAAGCCCCACGCATACCCCTATCAAGGCTGCGTGGGGCTTATTAGTGCAAAGCGCAAAGCAATTATATTAAGGGGCTAGTGGGCTAAACCTTAGTATCTTTACTAGTTGTACTAGGTTTACTTGCTGTACTAGGTTTACTAGTTATTCTATAAAGGTTTACTAGTTGTACTAGGTTCACCAGGCTTTCTTGTTATACTAGCCCAACTAGTTCTGCCCGTTTATCGGCAGGCGTAGCCATCTTTTCACTTCTTCACTTTTTAGGAGTTAAAGGAGTTATGGAGTTAAGGAGTTAAGCCAAATGTAGAGGTGGCGCTAGGCTAATAGGACAGGTCAGACGAGTCTGACTTGTCCGACTTATCCGACTTATCCGATAGCTAGAATGGACTAGAAATCTAGAACACGCTAGACACCTTTACAAGGCGTTAGCCATCTTTTCACCGTTTCACCTTTTAGGAGTTAAAGGAGTTATGGAGTTAAGAAGTTAAGCCAAATGTATAGGTGGCGTTAGGCATTTTTTCACCTTTTCACCCTTTCACCCTTTCACCTTTTCACCCTTTCACCTTTAAAAGGCGCAGCCATCTTTTCACCCTTTCACCTTTTCACCTTTTCACCTTCCACCTTTAAAAGGCGTTAGCCATTTTTTCACCCTTTCACCCTTTCACCTTTTCACCTTTTCACCTTTAAATCTCCGCAATCCATTTAAAAATACCGAGAAATGGTGATTGTATATAAGTTAATTATTTATTAATTTTGCGCCCGAAAATAAATAAACGAACAAAAAGAAACCATTCATCAACTGTTTTTACTGACATTATCTACTTGATAAACAAAGGCTTTTGCCACTAACTACAACGTTGCGCCTGCCAACCCAGAGGGAGCGGAAGGCGATGCTGGCCCACGCCTGGCGACGTAGGAACGAGTGGGCACGTCGAGAAATACTGTCAAAAGACAAACAGAACCCCCAAAAATCATGATGCGTCAAACATTCAGGACGAAATTTCTTATCGCTCTTGCAACCCTTGCGCTTGCCTCATTTGCCTCTGCCCAAGCCCAAGAAACAACCAAGAGCAACGCTATGACCGACTCTACACACCGCATCCGCGAAGTGGTGGTGCGCTCCAACCAAATGTTGGGTAGCAAATTCGAGGCCCGCAACCGCACGGGTTCGGCCTATTATCTATCGCCCACCGAACTGGCTAAGTTTGGTTACACCGACATTAACCGCATGCTTAAAAGCGTTCCTGGCGTAAACGTGTACGAGGAAGACGGCTTTGGACTTCGCCCCAACATCAGTTTGCGCGGTACGAAGGCCGAACGTAGCGAACGTATCTCACTAATGGAAGACGGTGTACTGGCTGCGCCTGCCCCATACGCTGCGCCTGCCGCCTACTATTTCCCCAATGCAGCTCGCATGTATGCCATCGAAGTGCTTAAAGGTAGCAGCCAAGTGCAATACGGTCCGTTCACAACGGGTGGTGCAATCAACATGGTTTCTACGCCTATTCCCCAACGATTGTGGGGCAAGGCGCAAGTTTCGTATGGCAGTTACAACACCCTGAAATCGTATGCAGGCTTTGGCAACCGCCACAAGCACGTGGGTTATATGGTAGAATACCTGCGTTACCAATCGAAAGGCTTTCGTCGTGATGAGCCAGACAACCGCACGGGCTTTAAACGCAACGACCTAATAGCCAAGGTTTCGGCACAAACCGACAACGACGAGGGCGTAAACCACCTCTTTGAACTTAAATTCGGCTTTGCCAACGAAAGCTCCGACGAAACATACGTTGGCCTTTCGGAAGCCGATTTCGCACAACGCCCTTACTTTCGCTATGCAGGCGCACAACGCGACCAGCTTACCACGCGCCATACGCAGTGGGTTGGCACCTATATCATAGAGAAAGCCAACAAGTGGAAGATAACCACCAACCTCTACTACAACCACTTTTTCCGCAACTGGTACAAGCTAAACGATGTGAAAGCAGGCTACACCAAGGCCGAAAAACGTTCTATTGCCAGCGTGCTTACCGACCCCGAAACCAATAAAGACTATTTCGACATCCTTACTGGCGCAAAAGATTATCTAGGAGAGGCCCTCATGATGCGCGCCAACTACCGTACATACCACTCGCGAGGCATACAAAGCAAGGCCGAATATCGCACCATGCTCTTCGGCGGATACTTCACCGCCGAGGCAGGTTTGCGCTATCACGCCGACAGCGAAGACCGCTTTCAGCAGGATGATGCCTACGCTATGCAGCAAGGTAAGATGAACTTGTTCCTAGCAGGTATGCCAGGAAGTCAGGCAAACCGTATCACCACGGCCCACGCATGGGCCGGATATGCCCTAACCAAGTGGGCCAAAGACGCGCTAACCCTAACGTTGGGCGTTCGTTACGAAGATGTTGACCTGCTAAAACGCGACTATACCGCCGCCGATCCGCGCCGCACGGGCATGGTTCGCATCGAAACACCCAACCACGCACAAGCTTTCTTGCCCGGATTGGGCGTTAGTTATCGCCTACTACCCGTGCTTTCGGCATTCGGCGGCGTGCATAAGGGCTTCGCACCACCCAGTGCCACCCTCTACCAAAAGGCCGAAAGCAGCGTAAACCTCGAAGCGGGATTGCGCCTTACCACCAATAACTTGAAGGCAGAAGCCATCGGTTTTTACAACAACTACGACAACATGTTGGGTAGCGACCTTGCTGCACAGGGCGGACAAGGCACGCTAGACCAGTTTAACGTGGGCAAAGCCGTGGTGAGAGGTATTGAGCTGATGTTGCATTATCAGCCCCTACCCCGTCATTGGGGCGTGCAATTGCCCTTGCAGTTGTCGTACACCTACACCGATACCGAGATGCGAAACACATTCAGTAGCGAGTCGTGGGGCGACGTGGTCTATGGCGACGAGATACCTTATATATATAAGCACGCCTTCAATGCCCAGCTAGGCTTTGAGCACAAACGCTTTGAGGCCAACATCGGCGTGCGCATAAACAGCGACATGCGCACCCAACCAGGACAAGGACGCATTGCCGAACGCGAGAAAATTCCCGCTCATGCCATTTTGGATGCATCGCTAAAAGGACACCTCAACCGCCATCTCACCCTCACACTTAACGCCATCAACCTCACCAACAAGGTTTATTTAGTGTCGCGCCATCCCTCCGGACTTCGCGCAGGCCATCCCCTTGGCATCTATGGAGGCGTGCTTTGGCGACTGTAACCCACACATACAACCCCTCTGTTTAAGCAAACAAACTTATGACAACAAACATATCAACCCCTTTTTACAAAGCGGTGGCACTGACAATCGCATTGATGGCCTGCCTACAAGTGGCTATGGCACAAACCGCCAACACCATAACGGGAACGGTGAAGAACGAACAAGGCGAGACCCTAGTGGGTGCCTTGGTGCAAGCCGCAGGCACCACGGAGCGCGCCGTGACCGACATCGACGGACACTTTACCCTTAAAGCCGCCCCTGGACATACGCTACAAGTGAGCTATGTGGGCATGACCACCCTGCGAACCAAGGCCCAAGCCAAGCCCATGACTATCGTGATGAAGGCCGATAGCCGAATGGTGGACGAAGTGGTAGTAACGGGTTACCAGAACATTCGCAACCGCGTGTACACAGGTGCGGCCACTTCGGTAAAGATGAACGACATTAAACTAGAAGGTATAGCCGACCTCTCGCGCATGCTCGAAGGGCGCGTGGCTGGTCTTTCCATACAAAACATATCGGGAACGTTTGGTTCTGCACCGCGTATCAACATCCGTGGCGGTGCCTCTATCATCGGTAACGTGCAGCCGCTGTGGGTTATCGATGGTGTGGTTTACGAAGACTTGGTACACCTAAACCTAGACCAACTGGCATCGGGCGATGCTGCCACGCTGGTTGGGTCGGCCGTTGCAGGTCTTAATCCTGCCGACATAGAAGACATTCAGGTGCTGAAAGATGCCTCGGCAACCTCTGTTTACGGCGCGCGCGCGCTCAACGGCGTTATCGTTGTGACCACAAAATCGGGTAAAAGAGAAACGCCCTTGCGCGTAAGCTACGCTACAGAGAACTCCATTCGCATGAAACCGCGTTACAGCCAGTTCGACTTGCTGAACTCGCAAGAAACAATGGCCCTCTATCAAGAGATGAACGACAAGGGATATTTTGGGCTCCGCAACGCACTTTACGGCCGAAGGGCAGGCGTTTACCACGAGTTGTACAGAGGTTTGAGCACCATCGACCCAGCAACAGGCCAATACCAAATAGCCAATACGGCAGAGGCACGCAACGCCTTTCTGCGCGAAAGGGAATATGCCAACACCGATTGGTTCGACCTGCTCTTTACACTTAATCCCACAACCAACCATTCGCTCACCTTCGCCGGCGGCGGAAAAAACGTGGCAACCTATGCCTCTGTGGGCTTTTATCACGATAGCGGTTGGACCATCGCCGACAAAGTGAGCCGCCTAACGGCCAACATCAAGAGCACCTTTTATATTAACGAGAAGATGCGCGCCACGCTTTCGGCACAAGGCAACATACGTTCGCAGAAGGCACCAGGCACAATGCCCCAACGCAAAAACCACACTCTGGGCGTGTTTGAGCGCGATTTCGACATCAATCCCTTCTCTTACGCCCTGGGCACAAGCCGCACGCTGCGCCCATACAACGCCGACGGCAGCCTGGCTTATTATCGAAACAACTGGGCTCCGTTCAACATTCTGAACGAATATGCCAACAACAGTACCCATGTAGACGTGCTTGACTTTAAGCTACAAGCCGAAGGCAGCTACCAACTAACGACAGACTTGGCCGTGAAAACCTTGTTTTCGGCCCGTCGTGCTAACACAGTCACCACACACGAGGTAGACGAAGGTTCTAACGTAGTGCAAGCTTATCGCGCCAACGACAACCCGACGGTTGCACAAGAGAATATCTACTTGGTGCGCGACAAGGACAATCCCCTGCTCCAACCAAAGGTTGGCCTTACCCACGGCGGCTTGTTCAACCGCACCGAGACATCAATGACCAGCTTTCTGGCACGTTTGGCCCTCGATTTCGACAAGCGCATGGGGCAGCACGACTTTAAAGCGTTTGCCTTTACCGAGGTTCGCGCCGCCAATCGCTCCAACCAACCCTTCCAAGGTTACGGCATACAATATGGTCGCGGCAACCAAGTGTACACCAATCCGCTTATCTTCGACAAGCTAACCAACGAAGATAACAGTTACTTTGGCCTGCATAAGCGCAACGAACGCGGCGTAACCTTCTCGCTAAACGGAACCTACGGCTATGCGGGACGTTATGTTTTCAACTTCGTTCTCAACACCGAGGGCTCAAATAGTTCGGGTCGTGGTGCGCGTGCACTATGGTTGCCCACATGGAACGTTGGTGCCAAATGGAACATCGACCAAGAAAAGTTCCTTAAAAACCATGCTTGGATTTCGCGCTTAGCACTTCGCGCCAGTTACGGACTTACCGCCAAGATGAACGAAGAGGCCATCAACGCCAACGCCGTTTACCAAAGCGGCATCGTAAACCGCTACCATTTTAACAACCGCGAGAACAAACTCAACATCAAACATCTTGAAAATCGCGACCTGACATGGGAAAAAATGTACGAGCTGAACTTGGGTGTTGAACTGGGAATGTTCAACAATCGCATCAGCGCAACCATCGACTTGTACCAGCGCAACACGTTCGACCTCATCGACCTTGTACGCACTTCGGGCGTTGGAGGCCAGTACTACAAGTACGCTAACTTTGGCGACATGCGCACAAGAGGCGTAGAACTGGGTCTACACACCAAGAACATCGTTGCCGACAAGTTCTCTTGGACCACCAGTCTTACACTTAGTGCCATGCACCAAAAGATTACCCGCTTGCTAAACACGCCCAATGCTTTCGACATGGTGGCAGGACGAGGCCGCGGAAACATCGTGGGTTATCCCAAGGGTTCGCTCTTTTCGTACAACTTTCAAGGGTTAGACGGCAACGGATTACCCACTTTCAACTTCGGCCGCTACCCTTCTAGCCAAAACGCTTACGCCAAAAACGCAGGTGCCGACTTTCTAGACACGCAGTATGCAAAGACATATCTCATCTACCACGGCCCCATAGAACCGCAGGTTTTGGGCGGATTGAACAACACTTTCAAGCTAGGCGCGTGGGAATTGTCGTTCTTTCTCACCATGCAGGCAGGCAACAAGATAAGGCTCAACCCAACATTCGACCCCGACTTTGCCGACCTCAACGTCTTCTCCAAGGAGTATTACAACCGCTGGCTCAACCCAGGCGACGAGCTGCGCACGGATGTTCCCACGCTGCCATCGCAAGAACTCATCGCCAAAGTGGGCAAAGAAAACATCGAGAAAGCGTATAACACCTACAACTTTTCGCAAAATCGCGTGGCCGATGGCAGTTTCGTGCGCATGAAGAACATCTCTTTGGGCTACACATGCACACCTGCTTTGCTCAAAAAGTTGCGCTTGCACGCCGCATCCTTGCGCCTCAACGTCACCAATCCCTTCCTCATCTATGCCGATAGCAAGCTGAAAGGGCAAGACCCAGAATACTATCGCACGGGCGGTGTGTCGCTCCCCACACCCCGTCAGTTCACTGCCACGCTCAACTTAGGGTTCTAAACGGCAGTCGAACATACAATATAAACCCCACCAACACAACGAAATCACTCCATATATAAATGAAGAATAACATCTTGCTACTGGCGTTGCTCGCGCTGTTTACAGCCTGCAACGACTTTCTGGACCAAAGTCCCGACTCCGATCTCGATGTAGCCATCGACACGGAAGACAAGATTGCCGAGCTACTTACGGGTGCTTACCCCCAAGCCAGCTACATTCCGTTTCTCGAACCACGCACCGACAACGTTGAGGAACGGCCCAACGGCGTGCATTCGCGACTGAATGAGGCCATGTTTTTTTGGGAAGACTACGACCAAGAAGACCTAGACACGCCCCTAAACTATTGGAATGCCTGCTACAAAGGTATCGCCCAAGCCAACAAAGCGCTGGAATTGCTCTCTACCTACCCCAAAAGTGCACGCGTAAAAGCACTTTATGGCGAGGCGTTCTTGCTGAGAGCCTACCTACACTTCATGCTGGTTAACATCTGGGCACAACCCTATTCCACCCAAAGCACCGACCCTGGCATCCCCTATATCACCAAACCAGAGAAGGAGGCACTGGTAGATTATAAGCGACAAACGGTGAGCGAGGTGTACGAACTGATTGAGAAAGACCTGAAAAGAGGCATAACGCTCGTTGCCGACGAGTATTACAAGCACCCCAAATTCCACTTCAACAAGAAGGCTGCCTATGCTTTTGCCACGCGTTTCTACCTCATGAAGGGCGACTGGGAACAAGTGGTGGCCTATGCCGACTATGTACTTGGCGGCGACCCTAAGACCCAATTGCGCCCTTGGCGTACGTATGCAAACGAGTTAGAGTTCAGACATCAAGACCTTTTTCGCCGCTACACATCCACCGACGAGCCCGCAAACCTCTTGCTAACCACCACCGAGAGCCGCTTGGCACGCACCCTTCCCACCGAGAAGTATGGCTCTACGTTCAACATTGTAAACAAAGTGTTCGCCCAAAAAGGTATTGAGGGCGGCGGCGATTATGAGAAAATGAACTTCATCGGCACCTATATATTCACCTCTGGCGTACTTGGTGTGCCTTCAAGTAGGTACTTAGCCAAGTTCGATGAGTTGTCTACCACCGAGAGTGTAGGCAGCAAACCGCGTGGATTGTACGTCACCAACGTGCTGTTTACCGCCGACGAGGTGTTGCTCAACCGCATGGAGGCACACGCCATGCTAAGAAACTACACCAAATCCATCGACGATTTGCTGCAATACATGCAAGGAAAGTTTGGCTTTATGCCTTCTATCGACCGCGACGTATACACAACGACCAACCGCAACAACTACAAAACATACACGCCCTTCTACGGAATGACCCTCAAACAGTTGGCCTTGGTGAAAACCATCGTTGGTTTCCGTCAGCAAGAATTCTTCCAAGAAGGCCTGCGTTGGTTCGACCTTCGCCGCTTTCATATCGCAGTAAAACGCTCGTCTAAAAGCACCTACTATTTCCCTTTGGAGAAAAACGACCCGCGAAAGCTGTTGCAAATACCAGCCGAAGGCATCAACCGAGGCTTGGAACCCAACCCACGCGAGCGCAACGAACCCTTACATTAAAAGGCTTTTAACGCAAAAAGAACTATAAACGATGAATATAAAGAACATTATCTGCCTGTTGTTGCCATGCCTTTTGCAGGCCTGCACCAACGAATCGCTCAGTCCGCAGAGCGTGGTGGATGCTGGAACGGTGCAAACCCCACAGACAGAGCTAGACCATTGGATAGCCGACAGCATAACCGCACCTTATAACATTGAGGTGGTTTACCGTTGGCAGAAGAACGCCAACACAGGTACAACCTTCGTTTCGCCACCAAAACCCGACAACGTGAAGGCCATTTTAAGGGCCGTTCGCGAACTATGCTTTGAGACTTATCGACAAGAAAACCTCGGAGGAGACCACTTCCTGCAAGGTAAAACGCCCCTACGAATATATCTATATGGTGGGAAGAACGTAGACGAGAACGGCGTTGAACTGCTCAACAACCCACAGCTCACGCCCTCGGAGATGTGCATCTTCCGCGTAGACGACTTCAAAGCAGGCGACACCAACAAGATGTATGCCCTGATGCGCAGCGTTCATCACCAGTTTGCACGTCGTTTGGCAGAGCTTGTTGCCTACGATCGCGACAAGTTTACGGCCATAAGCGGACATCGCTACACGGGTTCGACCGAACCTTTGGCCGCTCCCTTGGGCTACTCGAAGAAAGAAAAAGACTACTTCGGACTAGCCGATTATGCCAATAAACGCGGTTTTTACACCATGCAAGCCTTTCTTTCGGCCGAAGACGACTTTGCTGAAATCATCAGTTCAACCCTCTGCTCTACGCCCAAAGAGGTGAACGATGCCATCAATACAGCGCAAACTCCCGACCAAGACATCGACCCCGAGGTACAGCAACAATACAACAAAGAGGCCGAACAAGCCTATAAAGAGATTGTGACTAAGCAGGCTTTTGTGGAACAATACATGCAAAAAAGCCTGCACATCAACTTAAAGCAGTTGCAGATTACCAGTCTGCGCCGCATAAACAACTACATCAAACAACATGCACAGTAAAACCAAAGCTTGGCTAACAGCCATCATCGTAACGTTACTTGCGGCTTGCGATGCCAGTCAAGACGTCTTCGACCGCTCGCCGGCACAGCGCAACGCAGAAAGCATTGCCGCCTTGAAAGCCGAACTAACCAGCGCCGAGCATGGTTGGCGAGTGCTGTATTTCCCACGAACCGACTCGTTGCTCTTCTCCAATCCATCAGAATTAATCCCACAATTCGGTTACCGCGGACGATACGGCTATGGTGGAGACAGTTTCACCATGCGGTTTAACGCCGACAACACGATGGAGATGAAGGCCGACTTCACCCAACAAACAGCCTCCACACTACAGAAAAGCGAATATCGCGTGGGCCGAAACAGCTTCACACAGCTGAGTTTCGTCACCCGCAACTACGTGCATCAGTTGGTTAACGATGCTTTTCGCGCCGCTTCCGATTGGCTGTTCATGGGCAAGAACGAAGACGGCGACCTCGTTTTCCGCACCGCCAGCTACCTAGAACCCGCTCGCGAATACATCGTTTTCACCAAACTTGCCAGCGAAGAGCAATGGAAACAAACAGCTGATAGAGCTTTCCAGAACCGCGATTTCTTCGAAAGCATGGTCAATCCGCAACTATCCATTCACCGTGGTAGCCGCATATTCTTCCGCAGCGACGTTTATGTAAAACGCAACGTTGAGACAAACCAATCGCTGTTACGCGAAATCAGGGAGAAGAAATACTACCTTTTTCTCTTTGCGCAAAAGAAAAATCCCATACCAGACTATCCAGCAAAAGAGATTGTCGGATTGGGTTCGGGCTACGCTGGCACAGAGCATGGCATCACTTTCCGTGCAGGATTGCGCTACGACAGCAAAATCATGTTCTTCGATTTCCAACGTGTAGGCCAACGTTTCGTTGCCGAACTGGTAGAAGTTTACGACCCACTCTTTCGCAAAACGCGCCTTGTAAGCAAGCACTTGCACCCAGAAGGCAAGCCAACGGGACTTGTTGCCGAGATTTGGGACGAAGGCGACGACCGCTGATACACCACCTTTAAAACAAACTGAACACATGAACGCAATGAAATATACGCTCTTAGCACTGGTCGCAATGCTTGTAAGCTGCTCGCGTAGCACTGCCGATTATGCCGAAGAAGACTATGACACGCTCTTTCCTTTCACAGGTGTAGAGAAACCCAAGGTCTCTTACGAGGACCAAGTAGTGCAATTGGGGAACCCCGATGCACCCGTTTCCGACTTCGTTTACCCCGGAGTGGAGATAACCAAAGACGTGCGAACCTACGATGTTACGCTTACTTGCTCGTTTCGCGAGGTAGACATCTTGGGCAATAACGTGCCCGAGGCCGAACTTGCGTCGCGCTATGTGGTGCGTTATGTGGCTGCAAACCGCTCGCTCACCACCATTGCCACCAACAAAACAAACGAAGATGCAACGTCTTTTCTTTCTAATGGTCAGCAACACGAACTGCATTTCAAGGCCAAATCTGGTTTCCCGATGTACCTCTTGGTAAACGGTGTAGGTCCTCGTGGGTCGTCAATAAAGGCCACCATCTCGGCTATTTCCGAAGACGGACTTACCATTGTGAAACCACTTAAAGTGAACGAACACCAAAACGAAGAAGGAATAGGCAAGATAAAAGGCCCATTTTGCGCCTACATCATCTTGCCCTAACCTTCCCCATACACATTATATATATAACGACACCCGATGAACCACAAGATATTCTTGGTGCTTTTGTTGGCGCCACTCGTCTTTTCGTCCTGCAATCGCTGGGAAGGAGAAACCGTTGAATCGGCCTATGTGATGCCTCCCTACCCAGACCCGCAGTACAAATTTGCAAGGAATGGCATCAGCAGTGTAGACTACTTGGAATGCACTTTGCTGCGCTACCCACTCGATTATATTTACGACAGCTACCTTAAAGAGGCCAGAATTGAGAACCGCACACTGCTGGAAACGATGAAGGGCTATTACAATAATGGCGAATTTGGGTTGAAACCGCGCCGCGAACTGTCGGCATCGCCAACCCACAAAGCCGATAGCGCACTCGTAAAGAAAGACGTGGAAGACATCTTCAACCAAGCTGCTACACTCAGCGGAATGGGCAAAGAGGGGCCTGGAACTGCCCGTAACCAAAAGGCAAAGCCAGGAAAAGGCGGATATGTAGGCCGCAACATCGGCGATGTTAACCTCGCTTTTGCCAACGAAAAGGGGCTAGTGGTGGCCGAACTCTTCCAAGGCATCGTCTATGGCGGCATCTATCTCGACAAGATTCTCAACACCCACCTCAACGACAGCGTGCTGAATAGTGAGGCCCTACGCAAAAACCACGAAGACAACGTGCTCGTTGCAGGCCACAACTACACCGAGTTAGAACACCATTGGGACCTAGCTTACGGTTATTATCAGTTTTGGTTGCCTTACGTTCAGGCCGCCAACGCGCCCGCCTTACGCCAATCGCGCATCACGCTTTACAACGCGTTTGCAGCAGGAAGGGCAGCAATTACCCAATATCGCTATGCCGACATGTTGCGCCAACAGGCCATTATTCGTGCCGAGCTATCGAAAGTGGCTGCCATAAGAGCCATAAATCTGCTAACGGGCGAAACCACTATGGCCAACATTGATGAGGATGCAGCCAACGCCCTTACCTTCTTGTCCGAGGCATGTGGTGCAGTTTATGGCCTGCAATTCACCGCACAGGCATCGGGCAAGCCCCATTTCACCTACAACGAGGTAAAAACGCTCATCGACCAACTAACCGCCGGCAACGGACTTTGGGACAAACAACGGCTCCTTGCCGACACATCCACCACAGGTTCGCTGCGAAACGTGGCCTGGCAGGTGGCACAGAGGTATGGCATAAGCCTGCAATGAAACAACATATACGCGCCAACACATCAATAAGAATAATATGAAACAACTGCATATCCTTGCCCTCGCGCTTGCCTTTGCACAGGCTGGCACGGCCCAAACACACGAAGAGTTGGTTATCGACGGGGGATTTGAAGTCTATGTTAAGCCTCAAAACGGCAACGAAGGCAGCGGCGAAGGGGGTACTGCACCCTCGTTCGACCCCTATCTCAAACCCCAGTATTGGTATTTCAACTCATCGCTGTCGCGCGAACGCACGAAAACGGCACACAGCGGCAACTACGCCATACGCGTTTTCCCCAATGGTGGGTCGTTCATCGCACGCGACAAAGACTTCAACACACATTATATAAAGGTGCAACCGGGTGCCGAATACGAACTGTCGTACTGGTATCAAGGCACGGTTACCAAGCCTAACATCTTGGTTTACATCGACTGGTATAAGGGCGAACAGCTCATTAAGAAAGAAGAACGGAAGGCACAAAAAGACATGGCCAAAGACTTTACGGGCACATGGAAAAAGAAAACGCTCACTTTTAAGGCACCTGCTGGGGTTGAATCGGCTGCATTGGGTTTCTACATACTGTCTGTATACGAAGACGCCGATGCAGGAAGACACATCCTTATCGACGACATCTCGATGGTAAAAACCAAGGAAGGCGTTGTGCCCAACAAGCCCGAACCACCAGCTAACCTGCATGCCACACCGCAACAGCGAGAGATTGAACTGTCGTGGAACGCTGTGGCCGAAACGGACGTAACCTACGAGATAACCATCAACGGCAAAGCTGCGGCAACCACGAAAGCAACTAAATATGTGGTTACGGGGTTGGAACCAGGCAAGAGCTATGCTTTCAGTGTGAAAACCATTAAAGGCTCGGTTGCCTCGGATGCTTCTGCAACCGTGTCGCAAACCACTATGCCCTTAAACTTCGGCGTAAACGACGAAGACCGAATACCTTATCTATATATGGTTCGCGAGCAAGGAACGGCACCTCGCACGCTTCCGCTCTACTATCACGACTTGGCCAACCCCGATGCCAAAATGCTTTATTGGATAGATGGCCAACCCGTTACACCCACATCTGGCGTTATTACTTTCGGTTCAAAGGGCGAACACACCCTACGCATAGAGATTGAAGAAACGCCGACACGCAAATGGGAAATAGAATACAAACTAAACGTAGACTAAACGATGACAACACCAATATACAAAACGGCAAGCCGCCTATGCCTTCTGCTGGTTTTCGCGGCTATGGCATTGACTAGTTGCGACAATGCCACAGACACAGAACTTTCGGATATTGCCTTCGGCACCAACAACACCGACTCGGTGGCACTCAACAAGCAGTCCACACGCATTGTGTTGCTACGTGGCGGAACGGGAAAATACCAAGCCAACATCGCCGACTCGAAGGTGGCAAGCATCTCCATATCGAAAGATACGCTGCGCATCAATGGCTTGCTGGAAGGCGAAACCTACGCCACCATCCTTTCGGGCGACTTTAAGCGCAAACTAAAAATCAGTGTTGTGGTTCCGCCCATCAGCATCAGCGACTCCGAAATACGCCTTTATCCACGCGACGAGAGCAAATTCGTTAGTCTTGCAGGCGGTGGCGACCTCGCACGGCTCACCATCGACGACCCCGACAGCATACTCAACACCAAATGGAACGCCAAAACCGGCATCCTAGAAATTGCTGCCGCTTACGAAGGCGAGGCCAACATAAAGGCCATTGGCGAAGACGGCCAGTTTAAAACGCTTAAAGTAACCGTACGTTGCAGCGGGTCGGCACAAAAGGTGGGCGTATACGGCACCACTTCGCGAAGTATTTATCAACAGATGAACACCGTAATGGCCGTTCGCCGACCAGGCATTGGCGTTTGGCTGATGAATGGCGCGCGCCCCGCAGCTGCCAGACGGGTACTTAAAATAAAACCCGCCATCGTTGCGCCAAAGCTTGGCCAGAAGGTGGAAGTAAACCTTGGCATGAACTATCCAGAAGAGTTCAGCGGCACGCTTTTGCGCGAAGGCAAACACAAGCTTACGGTTGAAGAGGTGCGAGAACAAAACGTGGTGTTGCGCGGCAGAGGCTTTAAACTGGTTCTGCCATACGAACGTTAATCCCCAAACAAACGATAAACAAATAACCATTTAAATATATAGAACAATACATGTTACAGATTTTTACAAGCAAAAAGCATCTTGCAATCATGGCTTTCGCCATGCTCTGCGCCACGGCCAACGCCCAACAAAAGAGCGTTACACTGACCGAGGCAGGTACGTTGAGTAGTCATTTCAGTGGTAATGAGAAAGAAAACACCACCGACTTGACCATCTCTGGCCCCATCAACACCGCCGACATTCTCTTTATCCGCCAGATGGCTGGTGCGAATAATGGCGACAATCAGCCTATCAACCCAGGCAAGCTACAACACCTTAACCTGCGCGCCGCAAGTTTCAAAAAGAGCTCTGGTGCGTACTTCTTCATAAAGAAAGGCCTGTCGAATGTGGGATATGGCATATCCGAAGACAACCTCGTAGACCAATATATGTTCTCTGGTTGCGACAAACTGGTTGAGGTGAAACTGCCTGCCACCACGCAAAAGATAAACAATAACGCCTTCAGCGGCTGCTCGAAACTTACCACTTGCGCCATCCCTGTAGCCGTAACCCACATCGGCGACAATGCCTTTGCCAAATGTAAGGCACTAAAAGATGTGAACATACCGGCCGCAGTAAGCTACATGGGCGCCGCTGCCTTTTCAGAGTGCACGAGCATTGAGACCGTAAACTTCAACGAAGACTGCCAGATAAAAGAGATACGTGCAAACGCTTTCAATGGTTGCAGCGCGCTGAAAAACGTAAAATTGTCGTCGGCAGTAGAAGAATTAGGCAGTAAAGCCTTCGCCAATTGCGCCTCGCTCAACACCTTTACCTTGCCGGCATCGTTCATTGAGAAAGCGGCCGACACCTTCCTAAACACGCCCATCAAGAATTACGAGGTGGAAGACGGCATCGAAGGTTATTCTTCTGTTGGCGGTGTGCTGTACAACGAAGACCAGTCTGAGCTGCTACTCTACCCCATCGCACGCGAAGATAAGTCGTTTATCGTACCCCAATCGGTGGGCGGCATAGCCGAACAAGCATTCGCAGGGGCTAAAAATCTTACCCACATTACGCTTTCTGAGAGTATCACCAACATCCAATCGAAGACTTTTGCAGGGTCGGGACTTACCGAGATTGTCATTCCTGCCGAGGTAACCTCCATCGGTTCCGAGGCCTTTATGGGCTGCAACGCCCTAACTAGCGTTACGTTTAAGGGCGGTCCTAGCGGCATAGGCGAAAAGGCTTTCTTTGGCACACGCCTCTCTACCGTTACTTTCAACGTGATGAACGCTGTACCCGAATTAGGCAATCAAGCCTTCCGTACTCTGAGCAAACAAACTATTTTCTTTGTTCCTGCCGACAAGGTAGAGCCTTTTAAAACCCGCTTGGCGGAGAAAAGTGCTGCTGCAACAGGCCGCTATGAGGTGAAAGCCCTAAACACTTCGTCTATCGAAGGGCTGCAACAAGAGGGTTCTGCAACCGAAGTGTCGCGTTACAACGCCGCTGGCCAGCGCATCTCTGCTCCCGTTCGTGGCTTGAACATCGTGAAGATGGCCAACGGAAAGATCGTTAAAACTATTATTAGATAAGGCTAAAACATCGCCATTAAAACATACAACACCCATTGGTTGTGCCCTTACCCCAATCCGGTAAGCGGCACAACCATTTGTTTTTACGGGGCATCGCATTCACTTCCCTACCCGCTTTCACACCATTTCACCGTCCACAAGCAGCATCATCAATACTAATGGCCTTCTGCAAGTACGGCTTTTACTCTCCCCTTACCCCACACATTTGCCCTCTCTGTCAAAATTAACAGCATAAAGGGTGCGAAATACACATATTATATATATCTTTGCAGAACAGATTTTATTTATACCATAATGGAAATACTAAAAAAATACCTGTTCGATGTGGTGGCCGTTGTGGCCTTTGCCGTATTGGCCTATGCCTATTTTGTACCTGCCACCATAGACGGACGCATACTTTATCAGCACGACAGTGCAGCAGGACGAGGCGCAGGACAAGAGGTGTTGAAGTATAAAGAGAAGACAGGAGAGACTTCCAGATGGAGCAACGCCACGTTCAGCGGCATGCCCACCTACCAAACCTCGCCTTCGTATCCCAGCACAAGCGTGCTCTCGACCGCAACTAAGGCCTACCACCTGTGGATGCCCGACTACGTGTGGTATGTTTTTGCCTACCTTTTGGGCTTTTACATATTGCTACGCGCCTTCGATTTCAGGCAATCGTTGGCCGCACTTGGCGCGGTGATATGGGCATTTTCAAGCTACTTTTTCATTATCATCGCCGCCGGACACATCTGGAAGGTGATGGCCCTTGCCTATCTGCCGCCCATGATTGCGGGTATTGTATGGGCTTATAGGGGAAAGTACGTGCGCGGACTGATTGTAACAGCCGTGTTTACGGCCTTCGAGATATACGCCAACCACGTGCAAATGACGTATTACTACCTCTTCGTTATCTTCTTTATGGTTATTGCCTACCTTGTGCAAGCCATTAAGGAGAAACAGCTGGCGCGTTTCTTTAAAGCCACCGCAGCATGCGCCATCGGCGCAACACTTGCCGTTTGCCTTAACCTAACTTCGCTTTACCACACGTGGCAATACGGACAAGAGTCGATGCGAGGTAAAAGCGAATTGGTGAAGAAGAACAACGCCAACCAATCTAACAGCGGGTTGGAACGCGACTATATTACGCAATGGAGCTACGGCATTGGCGAAACATGGACGCTATTGGTGCCAAACGCCAAGGGCGGAGCTTCCGTTCCCATGTCGGCCAACCCCATTGTGCAAGAGAAAGGCAACCCCGAACTGGGCTACCTCTATCAGCAGATAGGCCAATATTGGGGCGAACAGCCTGGCACATCGGGTCCTGTGTACGTGGGAGCGTTTGTGCTGATGCTCTTCATACTGGGACTTTTCATCGTGAAAGGTCCGATGAAGTGGGCTTTGGTGGCCGCCACGGTGCTGTCGATTGCCCTCTCGTGGGGTAAGAACATGATGTGGCTCACCGACCTTTTCATCGATTACATGCCGCTATATGCCAAGTTCCGCACGGTGGCCTCCATCCTCGTCATCGCCGAGTTTACCATTCCGCTGCTTGCGATAATGGCCTTAAAGAAGATAATCGACGAGCCCGAGCTGCTCACGCACAAGATAAAATACGTGTATGCAAGCTTTGGACTAACGGCAGGCATGGCCTTGCTGTTCGCCCTTATGCCCAGCGTATTCTTCGGTTCGTTCGTTTCTAGCGACGAGTTGCAAGCCCTTTCGCAGTTTCCGCAACAGCAACTCAACCCCATTCTTGCCGACCTAACACAGGTTAGGCAAGCCATATTCAGGGCCGATTGCTGGCGTTCGTTCTGGATTATCGTCATCGGAACCACCTTCTTGCTGCTCTATAAGGCCAAGAAGTTGAAGTCTGAATATCTTATTGGTGCACTAACGCTGCTGTGTCTTATCGACATGTGGCAGGTAAACAAACGCTACCTGCACGACGATATGTTTGTGGAGGCCTCTGTTCGCGACCAACCACAGCCAATGGACAATACAGACCGACTGATATTACAAGACAAGAGCTTGGATTATAGGGTGCTGAACTTGGCCTCGAACACCTTTAACGAAAACGAGACTTCGTACTATCATAAGAGCATTGGCGGGTATCACGCCGCCAAACTGCGCCGCTACCAAGAGCTGATTGAGGCTTACATCGCCCCCGAAATGCAGGGATTGATGAAGTCTGTTGCCGAAGCCGGCGGCGACATGACACGCGTAAAGGGCGACTCGATTTATCCCGTTATCAACATGCTTAACGCCAAATACTTTATCCTGCCGTTGCAAAACAACCAGAAAGTGCCACTTCTAAACCCCTATGCCTATGGCAATGCGTGGCTGGTAGACAAGGTGAAGTATGTGGATAACGCCAATGCCGAACTAGATGCACTGGCAAAACTGAACCTTCGACACGAGGCTGTGGCCGACAAACGCTTTGAAAGTGTGCTGGGAACGAGCGTTCAACAAGGCACAATTGCTAAGGCCGAGCTGAAGAAGTATGCGCCAAACCAACTGCATTACAGCGTAGAGAGCGACAAGGGTGGCGTGTTGGTGTTCTCGGAAGTGTATTATCCGGGCTGGACAGCCACGGTAGATGGGCAGCCCACAGAGTTGGGGCGCGTGAACTATCTGCTGCGCGCACTCGCCATAAAGCCAGGCAAGCACGAGGTGGTGCTAAGCTTCTACCCCAAGAGCATCGACCGAACCGAAACCATCGCCTACATCTCTTACGCCGCGTTGCTACTGCTTATCGCCGCAACGCTGTACTTAGATTGGCGAAAAAAGAGGAAGGAGGCTTAACCCCCAACACAAAAACCGCCCTGAAATGCAATGCACTTCGGGGCGGTTTTTGCGTTGGAACAATGGCAAGTTGACGAGTTTGTTGGCTAACCACTACTACATTTAATTCCACATTGCATCAGCCTTCAATACCATTTTCTTGTCTTGTAACCTATAAGTCAGCCATTAAGTACTTCGCCATCCATTGGCCCAACCACTTAACTTCATCACGCATCTAACTTCTAACCTCTGCCTCTCTCCTCCATTTTCTATACCCTGCCACGGCAATAACCACGTACAGGCCATACAACAGGGCTTTAAAGGGAATACCTTTATATATATATAGGCCGGTGCAAACCACATCTACGGCAATCCAAAACAGCCATTGCTCAACGTATTTTCGCGCCAAAGCCCAAAGGCCAACAAAGCTTAGGGCGTTGGTAAAGGCATCTAGCGCGGGCACATTGCTGTCGGTAAAGGTTATCAACACATAATAAGTGGCACCCCAAGCCACAACAAAGAACACCACGGTAGGCACAAACAGCCTACGCGGCATGTGCGTAATGGGCATCTGTTGGCCAGCCGTCTGTCCGCGTTTGCGCCCAAACTTCCATACGGCGTAGCCGTAAATGGCGGCCAACGTGTAGTAAACGGCCATACCCGCATCGCCATATAGTCCGTGTTGCCAATAAAGCCACACATCAAGGGCGGGCATTACGATACCCACAACCCATAAGGCTATGCTCGCACGATATTCTAACCAGATGTAAAGTAGACCTAATATGGTGGTGAAAATGTCGAGCCAATGAAGGGAAAGGAAAGAAAGCATACGCGAGAATTTATAAAACGGCCTCACCCCCAGCCCCTCTTTGAGAGGCAACCTGGGGGAGAAAGCCTCACCCCCAGCCCCTCTCCAAGGGGAGAGGGGAGTGATTTGCCTTGTTGTTATTATGTTGGCACACACCCACTTTGTTATAAAATCGAAGATGAATGCCTTGTTAATAAAGCCCCTCGACCCCAACTCCCCATGAAGAGGAGCTGGGGTTTAAGGGCCTTTTTTGATAATTTGCACACTCTAAGTTGTTAAGGACAGTTGCCCATTAAAGCGGTAAAGCCATGACTGCCTGCAACAAGTTAGGAAGTTAATTGGTTGACAGAACACACAGAGAGATGCGTAAAGCAGCAGAGTATGCGCCTTTAAGGTGAAAGGGAGAAAGGGGAAAAATGGCTAACGCCACCTATACATTTGGCTTAACTCCATAACTCCTTAACTCCTTAACTACTCAACTTAACTCCTTAACTACTCATCAAAAAGCATTTGGCTTAACTCCTTAACTCCATAACTCCTTAACTCCTCAACTTAACTCCTTAACTCCTCAAAGCAACTCCTCCACTAAAAATTCACCGCCAACCTAGCCATAAAATGGAAGGGAGCAGAGGGTGCAAAGCCAGCTGCTTCGCTGTCGCGCGTGCCCCAAGTGTTTTCTGCAACGAGCGTAGAGCCATCCAAACGATACTGCGGAGCAGCCCAACCATTGTTGTCGTACTTAGAAGAGAACACGTTATAGAGCGTTACGCCGACAGTTGCATCCTTCAAAGCCAAGGCTTTAAGCGAGAATGTGTACGACAAGTCGATGTCGGTGGTGAAGTATTGTTTCAGCGAAATCAAGTCATTCACCGTGTTTTTGCCGGCGTCTTTGGTCTGCATCGTCTTAAAGCCCGTGTTGGTTAGGTTCTGTTCGCCCACAAAATGGCTCATCACCATACCGCGGAAACCAGCCTTATCGAACGTAAACACGTTGTTGAACACCGTGTTAGGCGAGAAAGCCAACTGACTTTCGCCAGCTATGGTGTACACCGTGCCATCGGTAAGCTTTACCGTTACGTCCTTCACCCTATTCTTAGAGAAAGTGGCGTTGGCATCCCAACGGAACCAATCAACAGGCATCCACGCTGCCGAAAGCTCAACACCCATGCGATAACTCTTGTCGAAATTGCGCGTAATGGGCTTGTCGAGCTTTATTTCGCCCGTAGGAACGAGTTGGTCTTTGTAGTTCATGTGGTAGAGATTAAGCCCAGCCGTGAAGTTCTTCGCGGTAAATTCGTAACCCACTTCGAGGTCGTTCAGACGTTCGGCACGTGGCTTTTCCAACTCTGCATCCATGTTATGTTCGTAGTTACTGCGCACAGGTTCGCGGTGAGCGATGGCATAACTGGCATACAAACGATGCAAGGGCGACAGCTCGTAGTTAAGTCCGAACTTGGGATTGAAGAAGTTGAACGTTTCGTTTACGTCGTAACTGAAACTGCGCTTTGCGCTTGTGGCATCTGCCGGACCCACCATGCGCACGTTTACATAGCGATATTGCAGGTCGGCAAAGGCACTAAGACCTTTCACAAACTCGTAAGTGGCTTTCAGATAAGCATTATAGTCGGTTTTTTTCGCATTGTTGTTGTAATACTCATGGTTGGGCATAAAGTCGTCTACGGGCTTTTTCACCCACGTAACGCGGCCAAAGTGGTCGTTGCTATACCTGTTCCAGCCCTCGCCCAGCGTAGCCGAGAAGTTGCGTTTGTTGTCGTAATTCAATGCGGCAACCGCTCCATAGAAATAGTTGTCAAGCCATTTTTCGCGCACAAGCGAACTCTTTGCTTTCGTTCCACCGGCATCAAGGCCATACTGCGCCAGCTCGTGGTTCTTTTTATACTGCTCGTAATAGCCGCCGCCCTTGGTGTAATGCAAGGCAAGGTTAAGGTTCCAGTAGTCGCCCATCAACTGGTTCCACAACAATTGGTAATGCTGTTGGTGGTAGTTGTCGTTCTGATTTTTGTAGAATTGGGCGTTTCCGGCGGCGTCTTTCTCCATCTTTCCACTTGGATTGTAAGTACGTCCGTATTGCTCTTGGTCGTACTTCGAGGCAAAATCCCATGCGTGATAAGTCTGTTCCACTCCGTTAAAGGTGATGAATTTCACCACGGTGGTCTCGCCGAAATAGCCTGCTTGCAGGAAATAAGAGTTTAGTTTAGACGATGCGCGGTCTACATAGCCCTTCGAACCGAGGTTAGACAGTCGGCCTTGGATGCCCCAATGTCCGCCCATCAGTCCTGTACTAAAACGCACAGTCTGCTTATGCGAGTAGTAAGAGCCGCCCGAAAGGTCGAATGCAGCCCAGGGTTGCAGTCCGATGTTCTCGGTTTGCATGTTCACCGTTGCGCCAAATGCGCCCGCGCCATTGGTAGAAGTGCCCACACCGCGTTGCACCTGAATACTTCCAAGGCTCGATGCAAGGTCGCCCATGTTTACCCAATAGAGCAGACTGCTTTCGGCATCGTTCATCGGGATGCCGTTGGTGGTAACGTTGATACGACTGGCATCGGTGCCGCGAATGCGCATCGCGGTATATCCCATGCCATTGCCAGCATCGCTGGTGGTAACAACCGAGGGCATGGTTGCGAGCAAGAAGGGGATGTCGCGCCCCGTGTTAAGGCGTTTAATCTGTTCTTGCGACATGTTGGTAAAGGCCATTGGTGTTTTCTTTGTGGCGCGCGTAGCCACCACTTGCACATCTTGCAGCTGATAACTGCGAAGCGTATCAAGTGTTTCTTGTTTGGGGTTGGCCGAATAAGCCGTGGCGACACTAAGCAGTGCCGCAAGCGATGTCATTGTTTTTTTCATTTTTTCCTTTTGAATGAAGACACACAAAAGGGGTGTTTATCCTTCTTTTTTTCCTACGCCAGCATTGTCTGGATCAGGTCAGAGGGTTTCATCTCAGCCCGAAATGTCGGGCACCCCTTAACTCACGCTTTGTAAGTCGGGTGCAAAAGTAATGCTTTTTAAGCGAAAAATGGTTGAAAATAGAGAAAAAAGAAATTACTACACGCATTAAAGGTGCATGCAGATTGGAGGAAGGGCGACTAAAACATGAGGTGCATTGTTCATCAAATTCAAATGCCATAAGCATCTTTCTCATTGCCTAAACGTACCAAAACGTCAGATTTAACGCAGTTACGGGGGCATTTGCCAATAATTATCAGTAACTTTGCAGTCGATTTCAATTAAGTAAAGACAATGCAAGACATTAGAAATATAGCCATCATCGCCCACGTGGACCATGGAAAAACCACGCTGGTAGACAAGATGATGCTTGCTGGAAAGCTCTTTCGCGAAGGGCAGGATAACAGCGGACAAGTGCTGGATGCTAACGATTTGGAACGCGAAAGGGGCATAACCATCCTGTCGAAGAACGTATCGATTACGTGGAAAGACGTAAAAATAAACATCATCGACACACCCGGACACTCCGATTTCGGTGGCGAAGTGGAGCGTGTGCTTAACATGGCCGACGGCTGCATTCTGCTCGTCGATGCCTTTGAAGGCCCTATGCCGCAGACACGTTTCGTGTTGCAGAAGGCCTTACAGCTGGGATTGAAACCCATCGTGGTGGTAAACAAGGTGGACAAGCCCAACTGCCGACCCGAAGAGGTGTACGAAATGGTGTTCGACTTGATGTTCTCGCTCAACGCAACCGAAGACCAACTAGACTTCCCCGTGGTGTATGGCTCGGCCAAAAACGGCTGGATGTCGTCAGATTGGAAGGCTCCAAGCGACAATATCGACTATTTGCTCGACGAGATTGTTGAGAAAATACCTGCCCCAAGACAAATTGAGGGCACGCCGCAGATGCTCATCACCTCGCTAGATTATAGCAGCTACACGGGCCGTATTGCCGTGGGGCGCGTGCATCGCGGCACATTCACCGATGGGATGAACGTAACTGTGGTGCACCGCAATGGTGAAAAAGAACGCACACGCATCAAGGAGCTACACACTTTCGTGGGAATGGGACACGTTAAGACCGACCACGTGGACAGCGGAGACATCTGTGCCGTTATCGGACTCGAAAAATTTGAGATTGGCGACACCATTTGCGACTTTGAAATGCCCGAACCGCTGCCGCCAATCGCCATCGACGAACCCACGATGAGCATGCTCTTCACCATCAACGACAGCCCTTTCTTCGGCAAGGAAGGCAAGTTTGTTACCTCGCGCCACATCAACGACCGACTGGAAAAGGAGTTGGAGAAGAACCTCGCCCTGCGCGTACGCCCCTTTGAAGACTATACCGACCGCTGGATTGTTAGCGGACGTGGTGTGCTTCACCTCTCGGTGCTTATCGAAACCATGCGCCGCGAGGGCTACGAGCTGCAAGTGGGTCAGCCGCAGGTTATATATAAGGAGATAGACGGCCAGCGTTGCGAACCCATTGAAGAACTAACCATCAACGTTCCCGAAGAGTTCGCCAGCAAAATGATTGACATGGTGACACGCAGAAAGGGCGAAATGACTTCGATGGAAACGCAAGGCGAACGCGTGAACATCGAGTTCGACGTGCCTTCGCGTGGTATCATCGGCCTTCGCACCAACGTTCTCACCGCCAGTCAGGGCGAAGCCATCATGGCTCACCGCTTTAAAGAATATCAGCCCTTTAAGGGTGAGATTACAAGGCGCACCAACGGTTCGATGATTGCCATGGAAACGGGTACCGCTTTCGCCTACTCTATCGACAAATTGCAAGACCGCGGCAAGTTCTTTATCGACCCAGGAGAAGAAGTTTACTACGGACAGATTGTGGGCGAGCATGTTCACGACAACGATTTGGTTATCAACGTAACCAAATCTAAGCAACTTACCAACGTGCGCGCCAGCGGTAGCGACGACAAGGCACGCGTTATTCCCAAGGTTATCATGTCGTTGGAAGAGGCATTGGAGTACATCAAAGGCGACGAGTTTGTGGAGGTTACGCCCAAAAACATGCGCATCCGCAAGATGACACTCGACCATAACGAACGTAAACGCTTGAATAAGGAATAACGTTTGGCACAAATAGGCCAAACGATAAAGGCAGGTTCTAAAAATTCCCCGCAAAGGTTCATTTGTTGTTCCTTGCATTGCTCTTCACTGTCTTTTTGCTTTTATCTGGCATCTTTCGCTTACGCTTTCAGTCGCATAGTTCACTATGCTCCTTCAAGCCGTAAGCAAAACCTGCTCAGCTAAAAGCTAAAAATACAGCAAAGGTACTTTTTAGAACCTGCCTTAAACAATTGTAGGGATGCACAGCAGCGTGCATCCCTACAATTGTTTTAGACCATATCGTTGCATATAGGCTTAGATACAGTTGCGTTTATGCAGAATATTCA
Organism: uncultured Prevotella sp.; assembly: GCA_938028745.1. Taxonomy (GTDB): domain Bacteria; phylum Bacteroidota; class Bacteroidia; order Bacteroidales; family Bacteroidaceae; genus Prevotella. Next base: position 3,415 of record CALIZL010000060.1, on the reverse strand, counting down.
AAGTCTACAAATCACCATTGCTTGGAGCCTAGTGTCTTAATCTGCCCCCAACCTAGCTCATTGAAGGTTCGTCTTGAAAAACGTTTCCAGCTTATCAAACGGCACAACTCCGCCCTGATTGTCGTAAAAGTCAATGTGCCTAGCACCAGGAACTACGAACAACTCCTTCTTATCGGTTCCTATGGCTTGGTAAGCATCTTCGCTCATATAGCGCGAATGGGCGTTTTCTCCTGCAACGATAAGGGTTGGCACATTAATTTCATTAGCATAAGCAAGTATCGGGAAATTGAGAAACGAAAGCAACGTGGTGGCCGTCCAAACCTTATTAGAGATCGAACGTTCGTGGAAACCGCGCGGTGTTTTATAAAACTCAATATAATCGTTCAAGAATTGAGGCAGCTTATCCGACGGAGTGTCTGGCATCGAATAGCCCGGAGCCGGAGTTCCCTTTTCTGCATCCGTCCAACGAATGGCATTAAGCGAGCGTTTCATTTCCAAACGCATTTCGGGCGTGTTACTATCAAAGTAGCCTTTGCCGAAAACACGCGACATATCATACATTACCATCGTTGCCACTGCCTTTATACGGGTGTCGACGGCCGTAGCGTTAAGAGCGAAACCGCCCCAACCGCAGATGCCGATAATGCCAATCCGCTCTCTATCCACAAAGGGCAGCAACCCCAAGCAATCCACCGCAGCCGAGAAGTCTTCGGTATTGATGTCGGGCGATGCCACATTACGAGGCTCTCCACCGCTTTCGCCCGTATAAGATGGGTCAAAAGCCAAAGTAACAAAGCCCCTTTCGGCCATCGTCTGAGCGTAAAATCCCGAAGCTTGCTCTTTTACAGCCCCAAAAGCACCACACACGGCAAGGGCGGCAAGCTTATTGTTTTCGCTGTTTTTCGGGAAATACAAATCGCCAACAAGGGTGATACCATAACGATTTCTGAACGAAACCTTTTTATTTTCTACCTTATCGCTTTGCGAAAATATCTTATCCCAACCATTATTGCACTTAGGCATTTCCATGTTTGTATTCATACTGCTAATATTTTAGTTCTACATTTATTCATTTTCAACTGCAACGCGCACTACTTTTCCTTATTCGCCTTAGCCATAAGCCTATTACCAGATAGAGCAGTAGCGGAATAAGTCCAAAGCTGGGTGAAACCAACAGAGCTTTATCGGGCGACACCACGGCAAAGCCATCGGATATAAGCGGATTGAGTGCATCCTCCATCGCGTGCATCAAGACAACGAGCAACAACGAGCGCGAAAGGAAAAATATCTCGGTGTACATGATCGTCCAAACGCCAATAACGACAAAGCTAGTTACCACAAACAGCACGTTGCCGAAAGGGAAGAAGCTTGCTAAATAAGCATCGTCCAAGAGTATTAGGTAATATGGCAGATGCCATACCTGCCACACAAGCGCCACCACCAAATAAACGAGCCATTCGTTTTGGGTTAGTTGTTCCACCTTTACCGTAAGATAGCCCCGCCAAACCGACTCTTCAAAGATGTTTTTAAGACACTGGGGCAAGAAAGCTGCAATAAAGACAGGAAAATATGCAGCAATACTAAACTTGCTTACATCCACCCAACCAAACAGCTTGCCTACAAACAACGTTATGCCAATGACCACAGGATAGACAACAATGGCAAACAAATACCAACGAGCGTTCCGCCTGAAGTTAGGTTTCAACGGCAGGTCTTTCCAGCCATCGCCACCAAAAAGGCGAAGTAAAACCATACACAAGATGGGGGAAGAGATAAAAATCAACGCCCCGAGTGATTCTAAATTGGAGGGCTGACCAAGCAGCTTATCTACCCCAACGCCCACCCAACCGCAAACAACAGCCACAAAGCTGAACAATATAACGTTCCGAAGGGTTCTTTTATTGGCTTTCATGTTCTTGAAATTGCTTATCATACAGATTATCCACACGCTTTCTCTCTTCTACAAAATTCTCCCTAACATCCCATCAATTACTTTTCTACAACAACCCTTCTTTGGGTTAAGTGCCTTCGATAGGCATTCAATGATGTGTTATCCCCATATCGCAGTGGGGTTATTTTAAAATTTCTATAATCTTTTCTTCGTCGTAAACAAACATGCCAACCGCAACCAACGAGGCAATACCATGCGCCAACATCCACGCCTTTGCGATGCCATTTTTCACCTCTTGCTCGGATAAATGTCGGCATTCATCACTACTTTTCATTACTTCCACCACCCGTTCGCTCTCAGGAAATATATCCGTAAGCTTTACCTTCATGATGTTATCCATATAAAACGCTTTAAACAGAGCAGGCTCGGCGTATGCAATTCGCACATAACCCAAGCCTAAATCCAAGAAAGCATCGCCCGTCTTAACGTAACCGAGCATTAGGTTTTGCAGATAAGGAAGTGCCTTTCTACATACCTCAGCTTTGATTTCGTCCATATTCTTGTAGCACCAATAGATAGGCTGAGTGGAACAACCTATCTGTTTAGCAATATTTCGGGCTGAAAGCACTTCAAAACCCTCTTTTCTCACCAACTCGAAAGCGGCTTCTATAATCACTTCCTGGGCTATTATCGTTGATCTCGGCATAAGTTTTATAATACAACTATCCTAATATAACAGGTGTTATGTTTTGCAAAGGTAATGCTTTTATTTGAATAAACAAAACCTTGGGTCAAAAATACATGTAGAAAAATTATTATAGATGAAAAGACCATTAGGTATTACATGAAGGTTATACTTACACCAAATGGCGTACAACTAGCCACTAAACGCACTGCCACATGGGCATCAACGCCAATAAAAGATACGGTCTAGCACGGCCGCTAACGCCCAATGGCCTTGCTGCTTATCATACGTAACAGCATTACAGACGACAAGCTACAAGATTAAGCGAGAGCACCTATCACCACAAAAAGGCATTTAAGACTTCACTAAACATTGAAGTAATCTTGACTTTTAATGTTTCAACAAATTGAGAGGAGTGCAGCACAAGTCAACTCACTGGCTTATAAAAACACTAAAGCCCAACACTTCCCGAAAGCATTAACTCACAAACTCGCAAACTCGCAAACTCATCAGATCACTAACTCGTAAACTCACAACCGCACACACCCACCAACTCATCAACTCACTAACTCAAAAACTCACCTACTCACTAACTCAAAAACTCACTAACTCAAAAACTCACCAACTCAAAAACTCACCAACTCATAAACTCCAAGACTTAAATCACTTTCTTTTATTTTACAATACCCCTCTAATTTTCGCTCCGTTCTAGCGAAAATATTAGTTAAAAAGCTGCTAAAAAGCAAGTTTTCCTACCCTTTCACGCCTTAGCATTTGTCTATTCTTAAGCCTAGAACCTGCATTTTGCACCATTTTGCCTTTCTAGTTTGGTTGCCAAC
>CALIZL010000059.1 GCA_938028745.1 uncultured Prevotella sp. | reverse complement strand
ATGTTTAGACTTTCAAAGATTTATGCGTAGTCCCCACTAATCTTCCGCTGAGCCATAAGGATGACGTCCAAAACGTTCCAGAGCAAAGTGCCGTTATTGACGGGAAAGTGTACAACCTGACCACTCCCAAGTATTCAGCCATAGCTGAACGAGACCAAAGCTATATCCTTTATCTATACCTTGGAGATAAAGGTTGTTGGATAAGGATTGAGGGAGATGCCGAAAAGTACAATGGAAAGATTATAGACCTTACGAAAACCGAGGAGAGATTTGAGGATGATGCATCAAACTGGGATATTACATGTTGCAACCCGGATGGGGAAGGTTGGCTATTCGAAGGTAAAGCACTTGAAGAAGATGAAGATGAAGTGGGAATACATAAATACGTAAGGTTCTCAAGCGGAACAATGAAAATAGACTTTAATTCCAAAAAGCAGGAATTTAATGTTGAAATTAGGAACGCCCAAATTAAAGACCCCCACCATGGTGACAAACAAACTCATACGCTAGAATTGAGGTGGAAGGGGAAAGCATCTCAAATCAAATCCTAGGTACAAACACAAATGGGCATAGGGTAGACTCCACCCCTTGCTGCCATTTTATACCTAACACAAAAAGAGCCATATTGGAACTCATTGTCTGCGTTCAATATGGCTCTTTTGGGCTTAAGGCATGTTCGTTATCGCTTTTTTCCTTAACCCGCCGCATTTATCCTTGTCATGGGTGGATAAATGGATGTTGAGAGTTAGATGCACGCACATTGTTGCACGATACGCTCTACAACTTGCATGGAACACATGTGCCTTCCAAGGCCGCTCCCTGCCTTCATTAAGGTTTCCTCCCCCACATTCATCACGGTTTCTTTCCTGCCTTCATCAAGGTTTCTTCCCCACCTTCACCGAAGTTTCTTCCCTACTTCAACCCAAGTTTCTTTCCCCTTCTCCAAGAGAAACATGTTCCCTATTTCAATGGGAACGTGAAATGTTTCTTGTCTTTTCCTTTCAGTCCCACGTAGTCCACCTCCATTTTACCATTTGCGATGCGGCAAAGCAGATAAGTGTTGTTGCTGTTTACCAGATTGGGGAAATTAATAACCTCATTCGGTTCCTGATAGCCAAAGGCGTGAAGATGGGCAGAAAGCATCACCGACACGTTCATCTTATTGAGTTCGGGCATCAAAGTCTTCTGCAAATGATAAGGGCCGTGCCACTTTTGTAGCGTCGGCGGAATGTGAGAAAACACAATTAAGGGATATTTCCCCACTTGTTTGCTTTCGCGAAGACCACGCAACCACCTGGCCTCTTCCTCACGATACTGGTCGTAGTTCACAATACCGCTGTATTCAATATCCTCGTCGGGCTTATCCTCGCCCGTATCAATAAACAAGAAGTCTATGCCTGCCACATGTTGCACGCGATAGTACTTGCCATTGTTCGTGGGAAAATAGCGATAAAGGTAATCGGCAAACTGCCCGCGCAGCTCATGGTTTCCGCGATTAAAAAATAAAGGCGTGTGCGTTGCAAACATACGTACGCAGGTGTCCAAATAAGCCTCCATCATGTGTTGTTGGTTCCTCAAACGGTTAGACATGTCGCCATTGAGCAACACAAAGTCCAGTTTCTTAAAGTCTACATTCTTACACAAGTCTTTCATAAACTGCGCGCGTTCGTGAATATCGTTCAGTACAAGGAACGTCACTTCGCGCGGCTTTGCAGGGAAAGTCTTAAACTCGTACGGTTTTCCGCGCCACACATCGGTGCATGCCGTCTTTCCCAAAGTCACCCAATCATCGTATCGCCATTCGGCAACCTCTTGCGTAAACACCCGATAGCGATATTTCGTATCAGGTTTCAAGCCCTCGATACGCACGCGGTGCACACTATCCGTCAGCACCTTTCTTCCCGCCAACACATCATAATAGCGTTGCCGCGCCCTCCCATAGAAATGGTCAGCAGAGTCGGGCGCAATCTCAACCCACGACATTCCAGGAACATCGGTTACCCAAACAATTGTAGTACCCGTGCTGTCCATGTCGCAAATCCAAGGGCCATGCGTAACCTTAATGGCCTTGGCACCAACAGAAAACAGCAGCATCAAGCTAAACAATAAACATCTCATGTGCTTTTATTTAAATTCGTCAATAACATTCATCTTTAAGAAAACCACATAAATAATACGAAAGACATGGCAGATAGTACCATCCGCTGCCTTATATAGGCATGTTCTAACAATTCCCCGCAAAGGTTCAATGGTTATTCCTTGTATTGCTCTTCACTGTCTTTTTGCTTTTATCTGGCATCTTTCGCTTACTCTTTCAGTCGCATAGTACCCTATGCTCCTTCAATCCGTAAGCAAAACCTGCTCAGCTAAAAGCTAAAAATACAGCAAAGGTAATTTTTAGAACCTGCCTATAATTATGGTGTATGGCTATCGCCCTTCCACGTTGCATCTTTCTTTTGCAAGTCCTCGCTATTCTTTCCCACCATTATTTCAAACGTTCCAGGTTCAACAACATATTGCATCGTGTTGTCCCAAAATCCCAAATCATGAGCATGTAGCACGAAGTCAACGCGCTTTGTCTGCCCCTTAGGGATGAAAACCTTTTGAAAACCCTTCAACTCCTTCACTGGCCTAACCATCGAGGCCACCTTGTCGGCCACATAAAGTTGCACAATCTCCTCGCCGTCAAAGTGGCCCGTATTGGTTACTTCGACAGACACTTGCAGCGAACCATCGGCAGAGAACTGCTGCGGACATTGCATTTCGCCATACGAGAACGTGGTGTAACTTAACCCATAACCAAAAGGATACAGGTTTTTATTGGGCACATCAATATGGCGAACGGTCGAACTATGGGGCATATCGCCAGGCCTTCCCGAACGTTTATAGTTGTAATAATTGGGTATTTGCCCCTCGGTAAGCGGAAAAGAAGTGGTTAACTTGGCCGAAGGTACGGCATCGCCAAAGAGAATATCGGCCACTGCATTGCCGCATTGCGTACCTGGGAACCAAGCCTCCAGCAGTGCATCCGACTGCTTATCCACTTTCTCTAAACATAAGGGTCGCCCATTCATCAGCACAACCACAAGCGGCTTGCCTGCCTTACGCAGCGTATCGAGCAACGCTTGTTGCTTACCCGGCAAGCGAAGCACGGCCCTACTGCGCGACTCTCCGCTCATCAAGGCCTTCTCGCCCACAACGGCTATCACCACATCGCTATGCTTTGCAGCCTCGAAAGCCGCCGAAAACTCGTGCGTGGAGGGTTCTAAGAAGTCGCAACCCTGCACGTAGTTAAGCACAACATCCTTGCCCAGCTTGTTTTTAATGCCGTCCAGTACAGTTACCACATCTTTTTCTTCACCCCGCGCTTTCCACGAGCCCATCACCTCAGAGCGATTATTTGCCAGCGGCCCAACAAGCGCAATGCGTTTCGTTTGCTTAGAAAGCGGAAGTGTGGCGTTGGCGTTCTTCAACAACACCATTGATGCCGTGGCAGCCTTTCGGGCCAAAGCGGTAACAGATTCAGAGCGTACCTCACGGCGTTCGCGTTTCAAATCAAGAAAGCGATAAGGATCGTCAAAAAGCCCTAAAACATATTTTGCTCGCAATATGCGTTCAACAGCAGTGTCTATCGCGTGCACATCCAGTTGCCCTTCACGCACAGCCTCTTCCAAACAACGGTTATATACCCCGTCGGTCATATCCATATCCACCCCTGCACGAAAAGCCATCAGGGCAGCATCCTTATCTGTTTCGGCCACGCCATGCGCCTTCAACTCTTGCACGGCATTCCAATCGCTCACCACAAACCCTTGAAAATTCCACCGATTACGCAGCAGTTCGGTCATCAACCAATGATTTCCAGTAGCAGGAATGCCATTAACGCTGTTGAAAGCAGACATGAAAGTCCTTACGCCAGCATCTACACAGGCCTTGAAGGGTGGCAGATAAACCTCGGCTAAGGTAGACAAGGAGAGGTCTACCGGGGCATAATCGCGCCCTGCCTGCGGTGCGCCATAGGCCGCAAAATGCTTGGCGCAGGCAAATACAGCATTGGTTTCCCCTAAATTCCATTGAAAGCCCCGCACTCGCGCCGCTGCAATTTGGCTTGCCAGATAGGTGTCTTCGCCCGCACCTTCAACAATTCTCCCCCAACGCGGGTCGCGTGCTATGTCCACCATTGGGGCAAAGGTCCAATGAATGCCCGATGCAGCGGCCTCAACGGCCGCAGCCTTAGCCGTTTCGAACATGAGATTGGTGTCCCAAGAGCACGACTCGGCCAAGGGTGTTGGGAATATCGTCTTGTAACCATGTACTACATCGAACGCAAACAGAATGGGAATTTTTAATCGCGACAGCTGCATATTCTTCTCTTGCAACGGTCGTAGCTTGTCAACACCGCCTACATTGAGTATGGAACCCACCATACCACGAGCGAAGAGCGAGTCGGACAGGGCGCCACTCTGCGGTCCTGTCAGCAAAGAACCCCCTACATATTGAGAAATCTGCCCAATCTTCTCGGTCAATGTCATCTTTTGCATGAGCGACGTCACAAATTGGGTTTCTTTATCTGCTGCGCTTAGTTCTTTCTTCACCAGCTTTCGCGGCTGTTTGGCATGGGCATGTTGCGCATGTCCAACAAGTAGGCTACCCACTATACAGGCAACGGCTAGGACACTTCGTTTCATATTCTTCGAGATTGTTGTTTTTTATTTCGTTCAGATGTTATGCCCTCCGCTCAAACCGAAACGCCTTTTTACAAGCATCGTAGCGGCACAAAATGGAGGGACTTTAAGTGTTAACGCACATCAACCGTGTTGATTTCAATGGTTTGTGGGGCTAAATCCACAGCCTTTGCGGTAAGCCGAACGGTAGAAGGCGACTTGCCTGCCTGCACCACCACCAAGCATTTGCCGAAGAAGGCGCGCCGCTCGTGAGCCTGAAAACGTTCCAACGAAAACGGACTTCCATTGTCAACGCCTGCAATTTTGGCCTCTCCCGTCAATGAAAACAAGATGTTGTTTTCTGCCCAAGGACACAGATTGCCGTCTTTATCCACCACCTCGACCGTAACAAACGACAGACTTCGGCCATTGGCTTTTATCACTTGCCGATTAGGAGTTAGCCGAATATGATGGGGCGCACCAGCCGTTTTCAACGACTTCTCGGCTACAACCTTTCCGTTTTTCCTAGCAACCACACGCACGTCCCCAGGTTCAAACGTTACGCGCCAGGCCACATGGTACTCGTGTTCGTTGCGTTTTTGGCGCACGCCTTGCGACTTCCCATTCACAAACAGTTCTACTTCATCGGCCTGATTATAATAACACCACATGTCTATGGCTTGCCCTTCTATCCAATTCCAATGCGGAAAGAGGTGCAACACTGGCCCCTTTGTCCACTCACTCTGATATAGATAGTAAGCATCTTTGGGAAAACCGGCCAAGTCTACCAGTCCAAAATAACTGCTCCGAGCAGGGAAATTAAACGGTGTTGGCTCGCCAATATAATCAAAACCCGTCCAAATAAACTGCCCAGCGCAATAAGGCGTGTGTTTCACCACGTCCAACGTAGCCTCGTGGGTTGAGCCCCAATGGGCACAACAATTATCGTAAGCCGAACAAAGGAACGTGGGGTCGGTGAACGGGCGCTTACGCCCAGGCAAGCGATAAACCGAGTCGCTCGGCATTTTATAATAGCCCCGTGTCTGCAAGGCCGACACCGTTTCGGTCATCAGGAAAGGCTTTTCGGGGAAATTCTGCGGCACATCTTTCACCTTTTTCTGATGATAGTTAAAGCCAATCACATCTAATGCCCCGCTTTTAAACAAGTTGTTGTCTGGCGACACCTCATTGCACCCAGCCGTAATAAGTCGCGTTGAATCATAACGGCGCACAATGGCGGCCAACGCTTGGGTGAGTTTCGCTTTAACATTAAGTGTGTCGCCCTGTGCCAATGCGGCCTTATCCCTGCTGTTGTTCAGCAAAATGTTCACATCCTCTAATGCCATTCCGGCGTTGTCCACCTTGTCCCATTGTTCCAAAACCTCGTTACCAATGCTCCAAAGAATGATAGAAGGGTGGTTGCGGTCGCGCAAAACCATATCTCTTAAATCGCGTTCGAACCAGGTCTTGAAATGCAACGAATAGTCGAAAGGCGTTTTTCCGTGCAGCCAACTGTCGAAAGCCTCGTCAACAACTAGCATTCCTAGGCTGTCGCAAAGGTTCAAAAGTTCGGGTGCCGGCGGGTTATGCGAACACCTTATGGCATTCGCGCCCATCGCTTTCATCATCGAAACCTGCCGATAAAGGGCGTCTTCGTTAATGGCTGCACCCAAACAACCTAAGTCGCCATGCAGACAAACGCCGTTAATCTTCATGTTCTTGCCATTTAAGAAAAAGCCTTGTTTAGCATCAAACGCCACCGTTCGCATGCCCATCCTTATGGTATCGCCATCTAGCACACGCCCATTCTCTATAATTTCGGTTGTTAGGGTATAGAGATATGGCGAAGCGGGCGACCACAATTGCGGTTTAGGCACACGCATTTGTTGTTTTACTGTTGTTCCCGAAACAGCAACATCACAGGTCTTCGATGCCTGCGTAACCAGCCGGCGGGCCTTATTCCATAGCTTTTGGCGCACCGTAACTCTACGACTGTGCCCACTGAAATTCTCAATCTGCGTATTGAGCGTTACATGTCCTACACCCTTCTTCACCTCAGAAATGGCTTGCACGCCCCATTCTGCCACGCGTACATCTGTTGATTTCGACAAATATACGTGGCGATAAACACCACATCCCGTGTACCAACGGCTGTTAGGCTGCCGCGAATTGTCTACCTTCACAGCCACAACATTGTCACCTTGCTTGTTAAGGTGGGGCGTAATGTCGTAACTAAAACTGATAAAGCCATAAGGGCGCGTGCCCAAAAGCGTGCCGTTTACATACACCGACGTATTCATATATGCGCCATCGAAGTGCAGAACATAACGAGACGCGGTATCGCTGTCGTGCAAAACCAAATGCTTTCTGTACCACCCTATACCGCCAGGCAATGCCCCGCCGTTGGCCCCCGATGGGTTTTGGGCATAAAAGTCGCCTTCAATTGCCCAGTCGTGCGGTAAGTCCAACAGGCGCCAAGCATCGTCTTTAAAGTCAGGTTGCAGCGGGGCATCGTCTGGATGTAAGGCAAATCGCCAGCCTTCGTCCCACAAATGCCGCTCGGCCGCATGGCATACCACCGTGCAGAACCACAGCAATGACACCGCTATTATATAGAGAGGTTTGAGGAAAGGATTGGTAAATGTTCTCATCTTTGAATTGAGATGGTTATGATTTTTGTTATCAACTTATGGCATGTTCTAAAAATTCCTCGCAAAGGTTCATTTGTTGTTCCTTGTATTGCTCTTCACTGTCTTTTTGCTTTTATCTGGCATCTTTTGCTTATTCTTTCAGTCGCATAGTCCATTATGCTCCTTCAAGCAGTAAGCAAAACCTGCTCAACTAAAAGCTAATAATACAGCAAAGGCAATTTTTAGAACCTGCCTTATCAGTACAAAGCCGTTTGTAGTGTGGCTACAAGCGGCTTGTAGTCACGCTACAAGCATCTTGTAGTGCCAGTACAAGCGTCTTGTAGTGTCAGTACAAGCCGCGTTGTACTGATGTTAAAGCCTGCTATGTGCAAGTTTACTCATAAGAAATGAACTCCTAACTCTAAGGCGAAGAAAGGCCACGACGTATAGGAGGAAACAATCTTTTACCTTATTTTACGATTACTTTACGGCCCCCTACGATATAGATGCCGCGCGGAAGCGCGCCTTCCTGCCAACGTTCGGCCACCTTGCGGCCATCGATGGTGTAGACGGCCGTGTTGGTTTGGGCGTGAGTTTCTACCTTATTCACAGCCGTATTCTTCTTTTCGCCAACAATTCGCACACTTCGCAAGTAACATCCCTTGCCCGTTACGGCCAGTCCGTGTTGCTTTAACTCCTTTACGGCTTGCGCGTTGAGGGTAAACGTGTAGGTGTTTTCGTCACGCCCAGCCTTTAAGGGCAAAACGTTTCCAGCGGCTTTATCGGCCGAAAGGTCGGGTCTATGGTTCTTGCCTGCTTCTGGTTTCTTAAATTGTCGTAGGCAAAGCGTTCCTCCGGCAGCAACGTCTCGCACCATCACTTCTATTTGTTGGCCTTTCTCTATGTCTGCAAACATGGTGGCGGGAATAAGTACCTCGCCATTTGCCATTTGTTTGAAACCCACCCACTTGGCACTGTCTCTTTGCGAACGACAAACGGAGAACAAGCGGATGTTTTCGCCTTTCATCACGCCCCCTTGGGCTTTCAGTTTCTTGCAGAGGTCGTCTGTAACAATAAAGGTTACTTGTGCATCGCGTTGTGCAAGTTCGGGTTTCAGTGTTGTAATGGCATTACCGTTGTGGTCGTAGATGTCGAGTTTCAGCTTTCCCACTTTTCGATATTCAGAGTTGCTGAGCGTGTCGATGTCCATTACAAGCTGATCGCCCGCTTGCAAGCCCTTAAACTGCGTTGCAGACATTTCTAGTGCCACGTTTTTTGTTTTCCAATCCGAGCCCTTGGGCATAGAGCCAAGCCACAATGCCTTATTGGTTCGCTTAAAAACGCGCAACCAATCGATATCCATTTCATAATTGCGAGGCACTTTATTGAGGTTTCCGCCATACTTTGGGTCCATTTCAGGGTACAACACGCCACCGCCTTGGCCGTCGGGTTTGCCGCCAACCTGTCCGGTTATCGCCACATCCCAAATATGGTCGATGTTGCCTTTAATGTATTTGTCTTTCAACAACTCATTGAAACGATATTCAGAAGAGCCGCCTACCTTATCCGTTTTGGTTGTAAATACCGACCTTACCCTTCCATCTAACAAGAAACTAACGGCCAGATGAACAGAAGAGTCGCCCGGCAGCGGGTCCATTTGTGCCCCGTACACATGGAAATCTTCTGCCGGATTGAAGTCAATCTCCCTTATGCGGTCGGCAAAATCGTTATGGTTATAGGTTGTTTTATACTTGGTTTCGCCCGTGTTTGGGTCCTTATATGCCTTTGCACGGTCCAGTCCGTGTACGGATTGGTGAACGGTTCTTTTCCCTTTAAAATGGTAAGTGTGCCCTTCCCAGTTATGTGTTATATCCTTATCATCATCGTTTACGAAAAATTCTTCGAGGTCAATTTCAAAAGTTCCGGCACCCCCATAGCGGTGGCGCAACCATAATGCCATCCAAACACCAATGGTATAAGGTATCTTTGCCTTTACTTCGATACGCGAATAGAGCGGATAATACCTGCCGCCACCCTCGGCATCTCGGCTAGACAACGCGCCCGACCACCACCCAATTGTGGTATAATTGTGGTTAGGTTTTAGCGGATAACGCATAATTGGACCATAGTCTACATTGGGGTCGGGGGGTGAAGGACGGCGAATGCCCGTCTGAATGGCATCTCGCGTGGCACGAACTGTTAGGATGCCGTTCTTTACCGTAACCATTTTGTCGCGGTAAACCTGCGCCATACCTTGACCTGTGTTATTGCCATAGTAATCGTTGGCATAGTTTTTTGTGGCATCTCCATAGAGTCCCCAAAGCTTTTTATCGACAGACGAGCCGTTAAACTCGTCGCCTTTCAAGCTGGTCCAACCGGGTAACGCGTGCGTTTTAGGCACATGGGGCTGTGCGCTTATGCTGATGTAGCCCATACTCAGGGCACAAATGGTTGCAATGATTGTTTTCATACTTCCTGTATTTTTTGTTGTATTGTAAGCCTATCGCTATCGTTTGGCGACGTTATGTGATGGCACTCGCCACACGATAGGACAGACCTTACAACACCAGATGAATAGAATAGCCGTGCAATACGATAGCGGTTGCAAAGTTGCTCGATAGAACTTTTAAGGTTCTTGGATTGTTGCTTTCTTTGAAACAAAGTCTATCGTTATCTTTGTTCCTGCCTTCCACACATAGTCTTTGTTGGGTTCGCCTTCGCCATTTTTGCGATACAAGAAGGCCTTAGACACAGGGTCGACGTAGACTTCGCGTTTCCACGAGCCAAACTTCTTCACGTTTTTAAAGGCAGGTATGTTGGGATAGATGCGCATGCGGCCTCCACTGGCAAGCGTTGCGCTCATGGTTCGCCCATCGGCATTGGTTGTAAACTGTACCGCAGAGCCGCCACAATCGCCCGACAGTTCTAGCGGTTGGATGGCAATTTCGCGCGAATCCAACCCCACATAGATAAGATAGATGCCATCGCTAGGCACAACAGCCCTATCGTTTACAACGTTATAATCTGTTGCTGTTTTCAGTTTGGCAAAGTTTCCTTTACCAAAAGCTTTCTCTGTTGAGAACTCCAATGCCGTTCCGCCACGCAGATACGTAATGTAAAACCAACGAGCAGCACCGGCATAGCCATTCTCAAACGATGCTATTTCGGGAGCGTTCCAATCCCATTTCCCAAAGTCGTCGCCTGTCATATAAAGCTGTTTTACTCCTTCCGGTATAAGGCTTTCGGGGGTTGTTCCGCCAAAATCAGCCGTATTGTCGGCCATGTTGAGCGTAACCGTTGTGCCTTTGGCCACTGGCAACGCAGGCATTTCGTTCACGGCTACACCTGGATAAGCCACCTTGCCGTTGCGAATGGTGAACTGCATCGTTGACCAATCGCGTGCGTTTTGGTCGGAAAAAGCAAAGAGATTAAGGTTTCCCGTCTCGGTTGTTTCTACCTGCAAGCGGCTGTCGTTGGATGTTAAGGGCAGTTCTTTATTGCCCAACGCCTCTCCTGCGGCATACACCTTTGGCGTTTCAAAGGCAATTAATTTGCGGTCTAAGTTTACATAAACCAAATACAGTCCGGTAGTGTTCACCGTGGCTTTCCCATTTCCATCCAAAGTAACGCCCTGCATCGTGGTTAACGAAGAAAAGGCTTGCGAACCATCTTTTGCCGTTGCCCATTCCACCGTTTTCCCTGCTTGCAAATGGCATAACCGCCAAAATTCGCCATTGCCAACAGCACCAACAGGTGCCATCTTCACCACATCGTTGGTGTTCCATGTCCCAAAATTGGTGCCGCCCATATAGAGTTCGTTGGCAAGTCCCGTTACTTCAACGCCCTTTCCACCCATGCGCGCAGCAAACTTTCCTGTTAAGACATTGTATTGCACCTGCACATTGTACTGTCCTTTCAAAGGGAATTTAAGCTTTACGGCAGACTGGTTGGTGAGTTCTTGATAAACTTCGGTGAGTTGGTTGGTGCGTTCTGCCAAGGCCATGCCCGTGAAAACGGTCGACAGCGTGTCGTTCTCCGTATCGCTGTCGCGCAGATAAAGCGGAACGCCATTGTTCATGTTGAACACATATTTATTGGGCAATAGCTGTTGGGTAGAGTCGGCATTGCTCCAAGTTACGATGTGCGTAAGCTTGTCGTAAGCCACGTTGCTAAGCGCAACAGCCGTGTTTCCGTCTGAGGTAAGCGCACCATCGGCTTGCATGGCGAACTGCATGGGGATGAGGGTCAACTCTTTTCGTTGCTTGTTAACAACCACTTGGTAAAGCCCTTCGGCAGGAACAGAGAAACCTTCGGCATCCGCTGATAAGCTAAACGTATTGACGTAGTTATTGGCAAGCGTTATTTCACTTCCCTTGCCATAGGCCACAGGCTGTCCGTCGGTGCCAACATACGAGATTTTAAAATGGCCATCTTTCTTCAACCAAGCGCGAATACTCAACATGTTGGCACGCGAGCTGGCCGTTAATCGCCCAGCCTCTATGGGCAAAGAAAATTCGGACGAGGGGCCAGAAAGGTAAACGCCTTCGGGGACATCCACCACTTCATCGTAGGCTATGTTATTTTCGGTGCAAGCTATCGCGCCTAAGAGGGACAGCATTGCCACTATGTTCTTTAACTTTATCATGATAAGATTGTTTAATTACCAGCCATTATTTTGTTTCCATTGCTTTAATTTGAGCACTTCCGACTGAGGTATCGGATACCAATACATCTTGGGTTGAAACACCCTTTGTTCCACTTTTACAGGCATGTAGGTGTATCCGCCCAAAGGCTTTCGCTCAATTTGTACGCCCATGAGGGGTGCTCCGAGCGTGGAAGAGGCAATCTTCCAACGGCGAACATCCCAAGAGCGGTGCTCCTCAAAGGCCAATTCAACACGGCGTTCGTGCTGAATAACAGCGCGCATCTGCTCTTGCGAAAGTGCCGACACGTTAGGGAGTGATGCCCGATTACGAACCTTGTTGAGATAAAGGGCTATATCGGGATTTGTTGGGTCGCATTCGTTAAGTGCCTCGACATAATTCAAATAGATTTCTGCCAGGCGAAACAGCGGAACAACATGGCCACTACTACTGCCTCCCGTTTGGATGTTCACATCTTCATTGAGGAATTTGCGCAGATAATAGCCAGTTTTCGTGGCGTTGGGGCTAGGGCTTGCATCTGCTCCTTCTGGACAAGTAGCAACCTTTTTGCCTTTAAATGGTGCCATGTTCATTAAGATGGTGGCCCCTAAGCGTGCATCCCTATTCTCAAAAGGCTGCGCAGCCTTGGCCGGGTCGTTCCAATCGAAAGGCGTTCCATCAAGCATTTCGTAGTCGTCCACTAAGTTTTGCGAGGGGTTTGTGCCACCCTTTCCACCAAAACTAACGGGGAAATTACTTTTTTCAAAATCGGAATTGGCAGCATATCTACGTACAAAGATATACTCTTTGTTTTGAAAATCATTCTTAAACAAGTCGGCATAAGACGATGCCAGCTCATATTGATTGAGGTCGATAACCGCTTTTGCGGCATCGGCCGCCGACTTCCACATCGCAATGTCCGTAGGTTTGTTGGCTTCGTTTGTATCACCGAAGTCAACATAAAGCGGACTTGCCGCATAGAGCAACAAACGACTCTTTAAGGCTAAGGCTGCACCTTTCGTTGCACGGCCAAAGGCATCGTTTACGTTTCTCCACGGCGTGAGTTCAAGCGTATCGGCAGCTATGTCACACTCTTTGGCAATGAAGTCCACAACTTCTTTCATCGTTGGGCGCGGCGTGTTCTCATAATTCCCGTTAATGCTAAGCGTAGAGGTGACAATGGGGATTGGACCATAGCGTTTGAGCAACTCGAAATGAAAATAAGCGCGAAGGAAACGCGCCTCGGCACGCCACATGCGGATGTCTTTCAGGCTGTTGGCATACTCCACTTGCTTGTCGGGGTCTAGGCGCGAAATGTCGAGATTTACATGATTTGTGTTCTCCAACAACGTACAACACTTGGAAATTCCCGAAAAATAGCGGTTCCACACATCGTCCGGATTGTTTAAAGCATTCCATGAGCCATTGTTAAGCTGCTGAATTTCCGCCGATTCGATGGCAAACTCGGCATCGTCTGTTGCCGAAGCCAACATTGCTTCTCTCGAAAAGCGGTTCAACCCGTCTGGAAGTAGCGTGTAAGCATAGGTCAGGTACTGCTTTGTTCGATTGTAAGAATCGAACGTTGCTGTTTTATCAATGAAGGAATCTTCCTCACGATCCAGAAATCCATTACACGAACTGAGGGTGAAAGCAATGCTTATCGCCGCAGAAATGTAGATATATGAAAAGAACTTTGCGTTCATAAGAATAGGTTTTAATGGAAAATAAATTAGAATGCAAGTTTCAAACCCACACTAACAGTACGCATGAGCGGGTAGCTTAAGAGGTTGTCTTGCTCGGCATCGCCCAACTTTCCAAGGTAGTCGAGCGTAAACAAGTTGGTTGCATTCATGTAGAAATACACGCTGCTTAGGCGTAATGCACGCGAAACGCGTTCGGCAAGTTCGTAACCCACCTGCACATTGCGCAGTCTTAGGAAACTTCCATTGCGCCGCCAGAAGGTAGAAGTGCGGTAGTTGTTGTTGAAATCAACTGTCGACAAACGCGGATAAGTGGCATCGGTATGCGTGGGTGTCCAACTGTCTAAGGCTAAGTTAGAGGCCGTTCCGTTGTTTTGGAAAGAGTAAATACTGGCTCCCCGCAAATAAATGTCGCGCTGGGCAACCCCTTGAAACAGTACACTAACATCAAAACCCTTGTACTTCATGCCTCCACTCAGCATATAGTTCCATGCAGGAACGGTTGCATTGCCAACGGGGTGCGCATCGTTCTCATCGATGATTTGGTCGCCATTATAATCCTTATACTTAATGTCGCCAGGCGCAACATGTCCGAATTGAGGTTGTGGTAAGGCAGCCTTTAATTTGCCGTCGCCGTCAAAGTCGTTGGCCGTATAGAACCCGTCGGCCTCCAACACAATGGGTTTCCACACGGGGTTGCCTTTCCTATAAAGGTAGCTTTCGGCTTTTACATCTTCTCCTTGTTCGTCAACTCTACTCATGGCATACCATGTTCCGGCCTCAGCAAAGTAAGATATTTTGTCGCTAACCTTACCTTGATAGCGCGCTTTGAATTCGAAACCATGATTAGTTACCTTACCCACATTCATCAATGGGAGTATGCCGCCATAGGATGCGCCTACGATACCCAGCACTTGTGCATAGGGATAAGTGAGAATTTCTGATTGGGTTTCGTGGAAAACATCTAGATTAATGGAGAGATTTCTCCACAACGTGGCGTCGATTCCCACATTAAAGATACGTTTCTTCTCCCACGTTACAGAGGGATTGGCCAGGGTTCTCTCGGTAAAGCCAGAAGATTGTGAACTTCCTACACCGAAAAGATAACTGCCATTGCCGCCATAAGTCTCGTCGTAGATATAGCGGGCCGACGTTTGGTTGTTGCCCGTAAGGCCATAAGAGGAACGCAACTTCAAGAAATCGACCCACAATGCCGCTTTCATAAACGTCTCGTTGCTTACTATCCATGCCGCAGACAACGCAGGGAAGACGCCAAAACGCTGACCGCGTGCGTAATTATCGGTTCCCATATAAGATGCAACCAGCTCGGCAACATATCGTTTGTCAAAGTCATAGGTCAAACGTCCTGCGAAGTTTACATAGCGTTCGTCGTCGCGCACATTATATAATTGGTAGCGATCGTTGAGCATCAGCAACATGGAGTGAATGCCATGCTTGCCGAAACGCCGCTGATAATCTATCTGTGCCTGCAAACCCACACGCGTTTCGCTGGTTCGGAACCCCTCTGTGGCTGTTAGTGCAGCATCAGAACCATATTGCATGTAGCTATAAATCGGGTTGTTTTGCGCATCAACACCTGTTTGTGTAAGCGAATAACGTGCATAATCACGCGTTTTTGGCGACGTTTCTGCCATGAAATTGTGATAGCCAAACGTCACCTTGGCACTTAATCCGCGCACCAAAGCACTAAAATCATACTGTAAGCCGAAGATTACTTGCAACGAACGCGAGTTTTCTTTGTACAAACCGCGATTTAAAAGGTTTGCCACGGGATTGGTATAAAGCGAAGTTCCGCCAATACTTCCATTCGGATTGTATACGGGGAAAGCATTAGGGGGAGTGGTCCATATAGATTTTAGGTAGTCGTCTGCACCACCTCCGCCGGGCGTTGTCTTGTCTGCCAGACTTGCACCAGAATAAAGCGAAGCTCGGAAATAACGCGTGATGTCAACATCCAAGTTGGCTCTGAAATTATAACGCGAATAATCTACATTAGCACTTTCACGCCCCTTAGAGTCGGTTCCACGATAAAGACCGTCGTTTTGCAATAGGCCAGCCATGACATAATAGTTCAAGCCACCACCGCCTCCGCGAAAAGAAAGCTCGCCCATCGTCAGAGGCGCAGTGCTTTTATATACTTGCTTTTTCCAATCTACATTGGGGTATAGATAGCCATTACTGCCCGACTGATAGGCCGACAGGGCCTCGTCTGTATACAAAGGCGCCTTCCCATCATTGGCAAGTGCCTGATTATAGAGGCTTGCATAATGGTAAGCGTCCATCGGCGAGTCCATGATTGTAGGCATCTGAATGCCCGTTTGCATGCGAAATCCTATCTTCGGAGCAGAATGAAAGCCTTTCTTCGTCGTGATGAGCAACACACCATTGGCTCCTCGCGAACCATATATGGCCAATGCCGCCGCATCTTTCAGCAAAGAAACCGACTCTATCTCTTCTGTGGAGATGTTATCCAGCGGCGTTTCAAAGCCGTCGACGAAGACAAGCATTTGCTGTTTGCCGTTGAACGAGCTCACTCCACGCGTGAACATGTTCTCCATATAAAAGTCGTAACCAGGCTCGCCCGACTTTTGGAGCATCGACAATCCCGGCAACAATCCCTTTAAGGCATTGCCCACCGTGGGCGATGTAATCTCCATTAGGCGTTCGCCCCCTACTGTTGAGATGGCAGCCGTTTGTGCCCACGAGGGTTGTGCGCCGTATGCAATTTGTGTTGCCGCCGTATCTGCGGCATTTTGTGCATTTACTGGCGAACAGAACAGCATGAGCGCACATACTATATGAATATAATCTCTGTATTTCATTGTTCTATCTTTTTTGCATTAAGGCATACTATAACGTACCATATATTTACCATATATTTACCATCCTGGGTTTTGGATGAGGTAGCCTTTATTTACTTCCTTTTGGTCAATGGCATATAAATAACAGTTATCATTCCAAAAGCGATGCTCAAACACATACGGCTCATAGTGGATATGGGTCTTGTTTCCATCCGTGGAATGGATTTTCAAGCCATAAAACTTACCCTTCATCACGCCTTCTTCACCAGCGATGCGCCATCTTCGAATATCCCAAAAGCGGTGATCTTCGAATGCCAACTCTACCGAACGCTCGTTACGAAGTTTCGTTCGGAAGGCTTCTTTCGTCATTCCCGCAGGGAAATCGGGCATTCCCGCACGCGTACGAATAAGGTTCACGGCATCATAAGCTGCCTGGGGTGGTGCACTTTCATATTCGTTAAGTGCCTCAGCATAGTTTAAGTATAGTTCTGCCAACCTAAAAACAGGCCATTGCACATTGGCCGTGTTGCTGCCATTTACATGTAGTATGCGGGGAACCCACTTATGGAGCAAATGACACGTGCGATCCATTTTTGATTTCTCGGCTCCGCCTTCAAGGAAGTTGATAAATGGTATTTCATCGTTCCAACTACTGCTGTGATAAGCAACGGTTTGTTTAAATCGAGGGTCAAGACTGTTATAGATATCAATCAGGTTGTCGCCTCCATTCATATTCCAATCTGCGGGTTCGCCATCAGCACGTTTCTCGTAATGCCGAACAAAATTGAATGTTACATATAACCCTGCATCGCCCCAAGCCTTATTCATCGCCCATGTAGGCAGATTTGCAACCAAAGGACGGCTCGTTGTCTTGAAGTTCCTATACTTCATGTTACCCAAAATAATTTCTTCATTATCTGGAATGGTCCACACGTCCTCATAATCCTTATCGGGATTGCCCGTGTTAAACAGCCGATAATGCCCCGAATTAAGCGCTGCATCAATTGTAGCTTTGGCTGCATCGGCTGCCTTTTTCCAACGTTCCTTGTCATAATTGCCATAACCAATAAGCTCTTCGTGCCCTGGGAATGCCATGTAAGGCGTATTGGTATTGAACAGCGGACTTGCTGCATAAAGCAACACCCGTGCCTTCAAAGCCAAGGCAGCAATGCGCGTAACGCGCCCAAGCTTAGTGTTATCGGTATAATAATCGGGTAGATAACGTGTGGCGCGGTCGCAGTCAACAAGAATTGAGTCGATGCAATCGGCAAAAGAGCTGCGAGAACGTTGCGAAACGTCTGTCGGGTCTATAACTTCTCTTACAATCGGCATACCACCATAACGATAAACACCTTCCCACAGCAACATGGCTCTCATGAAGTAGGCCTCGCCCGTTGCGCGTTTGTTAAAATCAGGGTCTCCTTCATCGAAAGGCACTTCATGAATGCGTTTCAATATAAGGTTTGCCACACGTGTGGTGTGGTTTCGCAAATAAAAACGGCAATCTTCGTCCCATGTAAAGTTGCTGTTCGTGTGGTTACCTGCATTCCATGCGGCATTACCCATTGCCCAAGTGGCCACATCCTCGCCTTCGTCGCAGGCAGAGGCCAACGTAGAAGACGATAACAGCCTACGGTCGGTATTAGAACTGCTCATGCAAAAGCCATAAGGCATACCCTCGGCATAAAGCGTAGTCAACAATTTCTCTGCATCTGCACGTGTTGCGAACACCTCGTTCTCTCCATAATCAACAGAAGGCGGAGTTTCAAGGAAGTCGGAACAGGCAACCAACAATACGGGAGCAAATATCCATGCTATATATGATGATTTCTTTTTCATAAGGAAGGTTTTTTTAGAATTGAACATTTATGCCGACATTGTAGATTTTCTGCAACGGATAGGTGTTGATTTCTGTTGCACCGCCTTTGGAAGGCGCCTCTGGGTCTAAGTCGATAACGTCTGTCCAAGTAAACAGGTTAGTGCCACTAACATAAAGCCTTAAACTCTCTAAGCCCAAGGCTTTGAGTTGGCTCTTGCGAAAAGTGTAACCTATCTCAACGTTCTTCAAACGCAGATAGTCGGCATTGCGAATCCAAAAATTAGAGTCTTGATAGTTATTATCGGTATCTCGCGAGGGGCTCATCGACAAGCGAGGGAAGTTAATGGCCTCTCCCCGTTCGTAGCGTTCCTGTGTCCAACGCTCCAATATTAAGGTCTTCGCACTGTTGTGTGCGTTGATAAACGGCCACAACGCACGCCCAAAGTATTTGATTGAAACATGGGATGCGCCCTGAAAGAGAGCAGAGAAGTCGATGCCGCGCCAACTACAACCAACCGAGAAACCATAGATTATCTCCGGGGTTGGCGAATATCCGATGGGCACCATGTCGTACATGTCTATCTTTCCATCCTTGTTCACATCCACATAGCGCATGTCGCCAGGCTGTAAGCGATTGCCGTTCCAACTGCTTACTGGGCGGTCGAGCGCGTTTATCTCTTCCCACGAGTTATAGAAGCCATCAAAAAGCAGACCATAGAACTGCCCTACGCGCCTACCTGTACGCATTTGATAAGCGTACTTCTCTGGCACTTCGTCTTGAAAAAGAATTTTATTGCGCGCAAAAGAATAGTTGAAACGGCCCCAATAGTTAAAGTCGCGAATGTTATTGCGGTAGTTCACATCTAATTCAAAGCCAGCGTTTTCCATTTCGCCCATGTTATAAGCCGGCAACGATGCCCCAATCAGCATGGGTGCGCTGTTTCTGTTTGAGAGAATGTTGTTACGGCGTTCCTTAAAATAGTCGAACGACACCGTGAGGTGATTTTTCAAGAAGTTCATGTCGACACCTAAATTAAGCTTACGCGCTTTCTCCCATGTCAGCAACGGGTTGCCTAAGCGTTTCTCTTCTATCATCTGCGAATAAACGGGGTTTGCAGACGAACCGAAGTTGTAGCCCGTCAGCTTTCCGCTTGTTTCGCCATAGACAGAGGGTAGGTACAAAAAGCGGTCGCCACCAATCTTATCATTACCTACCTCGCCATAGGTTGCCCTTAACTTCATGTAAACCACCCAGTTGTTCTTAGGAAAGAATGGTTCTTCGCTAACAACCCAACCTGCCGACACCGCAGGGAAGAAACCAAACCGCCGTCCGGCGGCGAAATTCTCCGTGCCGTTATAACCCATGTTGAACTCTGCCAAATAACGATTGGCATAGCCATAAGTAACGCGCCCAACAATTCCTTGATAGGCATTGGGAACATGGTAAGCCAAGTTCGGGGCATAATATTTACTTTGGTTGTAAAGCAAGAGTGCCGTGGCCTGATGCTTTCCAAATGTTCGGTCGAAGTGAATACCGGTTTCAAAATACACCTTCCTGTTTTTGTCATACTCGAAACCACCGCCCCAAGTGCCTGCCTCATTCTGGGGAACAAGGATAATATGGGTGGGGTCGTTCGGGTCTCTCTTCGGTACAAAGGTCTGCATGGTTTTCACCGAAAGGCGCCTACTATTATAATAACTGTCGTAAGAGGTGCTGGCATGAACCGACAACCCTTTCAACAACAGCCGCGACAGGTCGTACTCAAAACGCAGCGTTGTATTGATGGTATTGGCAAAGGTGTTTTTATAGCCATTGTTCAACAAGGCTTGCCAAGGGTTTTCGTCGTCGATGGTGTTTTCAAGGCGAACCAATTTTCCATCTACCATGCCGGGAGTACCCAACGGAGTGGCCCAAGATATTTCTTTCCACAGGTTGCTATTGCCAAGGCCCGGCGTACGGATGTCGTTTATCTGGGTAGACAACTGCACAACGGCCTTAAAGTCTTGTGTGATGTTAAAGTCGAGATTTGAACGGAAGTTATAACGTGTGTCCGAGGCATTCACATCATGGTCGCGGTCTATTTTTGTGTATTTGTACATGCCACCCTGATTAAAAAAGCCAGCCGAGATAAAATACTTCACACGGTCTGTGCCGCCCGATATGTTGAAGTTGTGTTGCGTGCGCAACGAGGCTTTACGCAAGAATGTTCCCACCCAATCCGTATTAGGGTGCATAATGGGGTCGGTTCCTTCGCGATAGAGCCTTATGTCTTCGTCGGTAAAGCGTGGAACGTAGGATGTGCCCTTTGTATAGGCATCATTCTTCAACGCCTCGTTATACATTTCGCAGTATTGTGCGCTGTTCAGATAATGAGGCAAGGCGGTAGGCGATTGAACGGCTACATTGCCCGAATAGCTTAAATGAGGTTTGCCCTTCTGCCCTTTCCGTGTGGTAATTAAGATAACACCATTTGCACCACGAACACCATAAATGGCGGTGGCCGAGGCATCTTTAAGTATGCTTACCGATTCAATTTCGTTGGGGTCGAGCCCATTATAATTAGGACGCTCCACTCCGTCAATCATCACCAACGGCGCCGTATTGTCGGAAAACGTACTCACACCGCGAATTAGCAGCGTAGAATTGTCTTCGCCTGGCGCGCCACTTCGCTGCATGGCAATCAGTCCGGGCATCTTACCCACCAGCATGTTACTGATGTTGGCCTGTGGGGTCTGCACCAAATCTTTTGTCGTTACCGATGCGATAGCACCCGTTACCGACGCTTTCTTTTGTGTGCCATAGCCCACAACCACCACTTCGTTGAGGTTTTGCGCCTCGTCTTCGTTTAAAGTAATCTTTAAGTTCGAATTGTTTTTGATGGGAACTTCGCGTGTGGCAAAGCCCATATAAGAAATTACGAGCATGCCACTGGCAGGAGCATCCAACGAGAACTCGCCCTCCGCGTTGGTAACCGTGCCCACCTTCGTGCCTTTAACTAAAACGCTGGCACCTATAATCGGCTCGCCGTTTTCGTCGCGAACAATGCCCGATAGTTTCTTCTTGTCCGTTGTGTCAGTGTTCTTTCCTTCTGCCGATTTCGTTCCCTTCTGCTCTGCATTCTCAACCTTTCCCTTCACCAATACGATGGTATTGTTGTTGAAAGAGTATTGAATGCCCAACGAAGAGAACACATGCGCAAGTGCTTTCTCCAACGGCCAATCCTTACACACGCACGTAACTTTCGTCTTGGGTTGAAGTACGTTGTTGCGATACACAAACGTATATTTTGTTTGTTTCTCTACTTGCCGAATAAATTGGCTCACTTCTTCGTTTTGAAGATTAAGACTAACCTTGCCGCGCTGGGCCGACAACATTGTTGGTACAAGCAACAATACCATCATCAACAAGAAACGAAGAAGGCCCCTCCTTCTACTTTTTAGATTGCCTGCCATATGATATAGGTTTTTAGGTTTTGTTTATTCAATAACTACATAACCACGATTTACACGATACTTAAAGCCATATTGCATGCTCAACGAGTGGAGCACACTTTCTAATGTTTCATGATAAAACGAACCTGTAAGCAGGTCGTTTGCCAAGTGTTGGTTGCGAAGTTGGATGGTTACGCCATACCAATTCTCGATTTCGTGCAGCACTTCGCCGAGCGGGCTGCTGCTAAACGCCAAATAACCGTCTTTCCATCTTCCGTCGCTGGCGCCATCATTGTCACAAATCTCGATGTTATGCGATGCGGGTTGGTAAATAGACTTCTTACCAGGCAGCAGTTGATAAGCCTGCCGAAGGCCTTTGGCCGAAAGCCGAACGGCACCCGTAAACAACGACGTCTCTATTTCGTCCGAATGGCACCGCACATTAAACGTTGTGCCCAACACTTCTATTTGCATATCGTTTACATGCACCCGAAAAGGGCAGTTGGCATCTTTGGCCACATCAAAGTAAGCCTCGCCTTTCATCAACACCACTTCGCGATGTGCTTTGGGCACCACGTTGTAACGCAACTGACTGTTTCCGTTCAGGCTGACGTGGGTTCCGTCGGGCAACGTTATCACGCTCTTGCTGCCGGCCTTCACGTTTACATAGGTGTAGACGGGTGTTGCCGAGTTAAGCGAACGAAGTCCCCAATAACCGCCACCAAGCAGGGATAGCACCACCACTACCACCGCTGCATAGCGCAAAAGCGTGTGCATGAGCTTGCGCCGTCGCCCCTTTTGTATCTCATCATGAATGCGTTGCCATATCCTTTGCTGCGATTCATCGCTCATTTCAGCCAATTCAGACGACATGGAAAAGTCTTCACACATCAAGTTCCACAGCTCCTCATCGGTGGCCCGTGTAACCTTGCGTTGCAACTCCTCAAAATCTTCTTGCGATAGTTGCCCCGATAAGTATTGCTGATATAATTCTTCGATACGTTTGTCCATATTCTGTTAACTTCTAATATATATACGCGAATACGCAAACAAGATACTTGTATATAACTTTCGTTAACTTTTAAAGGTGAAAAGGTGAAAGAGTGAAAAGGTGAAAGAGTGAAAAGGTGAAAAAATGGCTAACGCCGTTTAAAGGTGAAAGGGTGAAAAGGTGAAGGGGTGAAAAGATGGCTGCGCCCTTTAAAGGTGAAAAGGTGAAAGAGTGAAAAAATGGCTAACGCCGTTTAAAGGTGAAAAGGTGAAAAGGTGAAGGGGTGAAAAGATGGCTGCGCCCTTTAAAGGTGAAAGGGTGAAAGGGTGAAAAGGTGAAAAGATGGCTGCGCCCTTTAAAGGTGAAAAGGTGAAAGGGTGAAAAGATGGCTAACGCCACCTCTACATTTGGCTTAACTCCATAACTCCATAACTCCTTCAACTCCTAATGCTGAAAAGATGGCTAACGCCTTTAAAGTTGTCTGTCGGTTCCTAGATTTCTAGTTCAGTCTAGCTTTCGGACAAGTCCGACTTGTCCGACTTGTCCGACTCGTCCGACTTTCCGACTTGCCTATTAGCCTAACGCCACCCAAACATTTGGCTTAACTCCATAACTCCTTAACTCCTTAACTCCTAATAAGGTGCGGCTATTAGTGTGTTGGCTATCTAATCCAGAAAAATCCCATGGATTAGCCTTATGTCCCTTATGTTCTTATGTCAAACATAGGGCAGCGTTTGTGTCAAAGCAAGATATAAGAACTTGCCAGCTACTCCCTCATCAACTTCTTTCTGAAAATCTTTAAGGTTGATGTCAGATAGTTCTTAACCGTTTGCGAGGATAGGTTCAACGATTCTGCAATCTCTTGGATAGGCATATTCTCTTCTCTGCTCATCTCGTATATCTGACAAGCACGCTTAGACAGCAAACCTTTCGTCTGTTGCAAACGGTTTATAAACTCGTTGTAATCAAGTTGTTCTTCGGGCGTAGGCAATAAAGAAAGCTTATTGCACGATTGGCGATAGTCCTCAAAATCAATCTGCCTTATTTGTTTTCTGAAACCATCAATTATTAAATTTCTGGCGATGGTGAATAACAAGGCATGCACATTTCCATAACAATCCAATTGTCCTCGCGTGTTCCACAACTTCAAGAACGTTTCTTGCACAATGTCTTCCGAAAGCGCACTGTTCCTTGTTTGCACCAAAGCAAAACTATATAGCTTGTTTGCATAGTGCATATACAAATCGGAGAAAGCCTCATAAGAACCTTCCTTTAACAACGCGATATATTCTTCATAATTGTCTTTCATGGGAAAAGGAAATGAGGTCTTTCAACAAGGCGAAACGAAACA
This sequence comes from uncultured Prevotella sp., assembly GCA_938028745.1. Taxonomy (GTDB): domain Bacteria; phylum Bacteroidota; class Bacteroidia; order Bacteroidales; family Bacteroidaceae; genus Prevotella. The sequence continues at coordinate 13,684 of CALIZL010000059.1, read as the reverse complement.
GGCAGGCACAACGCTTGGAGCCATTGCAAAAAGCCTTGCAGCAACTTGCGCCTAACTCCGCTTAATACTTGTGACAACGAAAAGTCCGCGGCCGTCAAGCCCCACAATGCCCCACTCGATGTTTGAGCCACTCCATATTGAAGTTGCTCAAAACTCGCCTGAGACAATCGCCCCAACGAATATCGCCGACACCGTTCAACAATTCGTTTCACCATAAAATGCTAACATCTATAATAGATACGCAAAAACATCAACACGGTACCTTATATATAACGTTCGTTAACGTACGAGCCGATTTATACAAATTGGTATATCCAACCTGTAAGTGCAAAAGCAGCACCTTATCGCAAATGTAGTAATAAAATTTGAGAGTGCCATGCCTTTTACTTATCTTTGCATTACAATCAAATGGCAATAAAAAACCACGCCTTTGCCAAAAGCAGGGGCGAAACGAGTCATAGACAGGGAGCATTAAAATTCAACGCAAATGAACATAGCTGTATTTTGTTCGGCAAATACCGACATCGACCCACGCTTTTACGAGGCTACCGCTGCCTTGGGGCGATGGTGTGCCGAAAAAGGACACACCGTTATTTTCGGCGGAACGAACCTAGGACTGATGGAATGCGTAGCTAAGGCGGCGCACGAGGCGGGCGGACGCGTGGTGGGCGTTGTGCCTAAGTTTGTGGAAGAGGGCGGAAAGGAGTCGACTTACATGGATGAGGTGTATCATTGCGAGAACCTTTCCGACCGAAAAGACACGCTTAACACGCTGTGCGACGTGGCTGTTGCCCTGCCTGGCGGCGTGGGAACGCTCGACGAAGTATTTACGCTAGCTGCCGCAAACACTGTTGGCTATCGCCGCCAACGTGTTATACTTTATAATATGGAGGGCTTTTGGGATACGCTTATGGCCCTGCTCAACAATCTAGAACACCAAGGCATGATTCGCGGCAACTATCGCAACCGTATATCGGTGGTGAATAATCTCGATGAGCTGGAAGAGGAATTAAAGTGAAAAGGTGAAAGAGTGAAAAGGTGAAAAGGTGAAAAAGTGAAAAGGTGAAAGGGTGAAAAGGTGAAAAGGTGAAAGGGTGAAAAGGTGAAAGGGTGAAAGGGTGAAAAGGTGAAAGAGAGAAAAGATGAAAGGGTGAAAAGGCTTTTAAAAGTGAAAAGGTGAAAGGGTGGGCTGCATTCTTGTTGTATCGTGGCGACTCGTAAGCACCACTTACACCAACGTGAAATATCTTGCCGTGCTCTGTCATAGGGCACCAAACCAGTCGTGTCATTGCACCCCATGCCTCGTTACCAAGCTTGTCGGCCGTCATCTTCATGGCGTCGTTCTCTGCAAATACAGATGCTGTGGCGTGATACTTCTCGCCTGCATGAACAAACATCGCACCAATAAGGCGGTTGTTGAAGAACGCTTGGTTGGCCAAAGGCTCTTCCATAGTGATTTTAAAGCTTGATGAGGTGTCGCTCTGCAAACCAAACTGATGTACAAAGTAGCCCATGCGAATCAAGTTTTCTTTGTTGAAGTTATAATCCAGACAGATGTCTTTAAACGAAAGACTTTGACGTGCAAAGCCAACGTCTACCTTTGCCTTCCATTTGCCGTACGTTGCACTTACGCCAACACGCACATGTTTTCTTTGTCATTTTGGGTAGAGTTTTTAAATTATGAAAATGATAAAATGTTTAAATCAATGCCAATAGTAATATTGTTGCTACAAAGGTATGGCGATTGTTGGTTACAAAATAGTTGCATCTTGTTTTTTACATAAAACAAACGGATGCAACTATTTGTAACCTATTGATTATCAATAAACACTCTTATTCTGTCAATTTCAGGATGTAATTCACCACACTAGCTGGATTAACGCTGCAATATTCGGCCAGATAACTAGAAAACCAAGATAAACAACCCCAACCAGCTTACTAAACCTCTTGCTTGCCAATAAGAAATGTCTTATTTTCAGCACAAATTTTAACACTATGAGTGCCTTTTTCTTCACCAATCTCCTACCTGCGAGCAAATAATCGATTCTCGCGAGGGTTAGTTTTGATGCTAAAAGGGGTTAGTTTGTGAATGCGGCAAAATGAATATTTATTTCAAAACCTCGCCATTTGCACCAGTTATAGGGCTATTTGCCGCTAAATACACTGCGTTTTGCTGCTAAATGCAGTGCAATATGCCGCTAAACGCAGTGTGTTTTGCCGCTAAATGCAGTGCGTTTTGCCGCTAAATGCAGTGCGTTTTGGTGCTAAACGCAAGCCAAAACGCTGCTAAACGCAAACCGAAAAGCATAAACATCCACTGAAATGGTATAAACAAAACCTTATCGAACCATGAAATACATGGCCCGAAAGGGCAAAACATCCATCAAAAAGTGGGTTTTTAGGGGCAAAAAGTGGGTAATTGGGGTTGAAGAAATATGAGTTGGCAACCAAACTAGAAAGGTAAAATGGTGCAAAATGCAGGTGGTTTTCTTAAAAATGGACTAAAAGCGAAAGGCATTCGGCTGAAAATATCGGCTAATTACCTACTTTTAGGGCTTTATTTTCGCTAGAAGGGGGTGGCGAACAATATATGTTTTGTAAAATATTTTTAAGTTTGCGGGTTTATAAGTTTGTGAGTTTTTGAGTTTGTGAGTTTTTGAGTTAATGAGTTTGTGAGGTGGTAAGTTTTTGAGTTAATGAGTTTGTGGGGTTGTAAGTTTTTTGAGTTAATGAGTTTGTGAGGTGGTAAGTTTGTGAATTAATGAGTTTTTGAGGTGATGATTTTTTGAGTTAATGAGTTTGTGAGGTGGTAAGTTTGTGAGTTAATGAGTTTTTGAGGTGATGATTTTTTGAGTTAATGAGTTTATGAGGTGGTAAGTTTATGAGTTAATGAGTTTGTGAGTTTATGGCTTGTTAAGCTTATGAACTATGCTTAATGGACGTTTGGGAAAGAACGTTGCCATTTATAACCAGCCGTTAATCTGGGTTTGGCGTGGCTTATGGCATAACAAAAAAACGCCCGAAGGCGTTTCGTTGGGTGTACTTCCACCGGGAATCGAACCCGGATCAAAGGTTTAGGAAACCTACGTTCTATCCATTGAACTATGGAAGCCCTGAATTAATGTGCTGCAAAGTTACGTTAAAAGACGCACAATGCAAAATAAAATGCTGCTTTTGTTGAGGTTTGTGCCATAAAATGCTACATATTCGACATGCCGTGCAACAGAATTACAATGCCATAAAATGCGCAATAGAGCGCAGCCAACATCAATGCGACAAGTTTTATCCGCCTGCTTTTGCGATAAGGGGCAAAGGCAAACCACAAGGCAGACAAAGGAAGGAGTGCAAGTAGAAACAAATCCTTGGCCGTGGCTATGCTTGTAGCAAACGAGAGCAAGAAAAACGCCAGATAATAAGCAAAAGCAAAGCCAATGGTTAGGCGCACGGCCTTATCCCCTTTGGGCTTAGACAGCAAGGCGTAAGTGGCATAGATGATGGCCAGGAGCGACACCCAAACCATGTCGTACATAAAGAAGAGGGTGAAATTGTTCATTGGTTCTGATTTTATAGGATGACCTCGTTGTGTGATGGTCGATTAAGACGTACAGGTAGGGATAGTTAGAAAAGTTCTATCGAATAATCCATAAAATAAGGTGGTAGCAACAGTTGGCATGCGTTAATTAACCACCAACAAGCCATACGGCCCAGTTGTAGATGCGCGATAGCGTATCAGTTTGTTGCCTTGTGCACCCTCGGCCACGTTTCCACCCGTTGAAAGGTTGTACTTGCGACGGCAATTGGCGCAGGTGGCGAACCCGTTTGCCTGCACAGTTAGCGGATAACTGCGGCGCGGAACGGCGGTAGACGAGTAGCAATTGGGGCATTGCAGGTCGTAGGCATAGAACACGGGCGGGTCTGACAGCAGGCCATAGCCCAGTATCAGTCCGTTGTTGATGCCCAAAACCACCCCTCGGTTTTGGTCAACGGCTGTGGCCTTCGATGCTTGTTGTGCTCCGCCGCCACCTGCAACGAAGTTAAATTCAACGTAGCTGTTTTGTCCAGAGTAGCGCGTCTGCATGCTCACGGTTACGAAAACATTGCTGTGGGGAGACATTGCCGATGCCAATACGGAGTTGTTTTGCACCTGATTATCAAAAATAAAGTGGGCCCGGCGGTCCGAAAACTCGTTCTCTACCTTTCCGCACGAGCTTAATAGGGCGTTTGCCAAGGGCAAAAGCGTGGCGATGAGTAATGGATGAATTTTTGTTTTGGGCATAAGCGGATTGGTTTAAGGGGGAAAAAGAGGGTGTGGCTGGCTGTTGGATAAAGTAGGACTGGTCGGACAGGTCGGACAGGTCGGACAGGTCGGAAAAGCGGATGGCTTGCTTAACCCCATCGAAACTTACTCCTTACTACTTTACTCCTTACTACTTTTACTTCACTCCTTGCTTACTTATTCATACTTAATCACTTGCAGCAAGTCGGCAATCTTCTCCAAGCCTTCCATCAATGGTTTCTTAACCATACCTTTAATAAAGGGGTTCAGTTCGGCTTTGATGGTTAGTTTCATCTTGCTGGCATTGTCGCCATTGGGCACAACCTGAATCCAGAGATTGAAAGAGACGGGCGATTCGGCCGTTTCAAACTTGATGCACTTAGGTGCCTCGCGTTCCACGATGCGCAGTTTAATCTGCCCAACGGGGTTAACGCTCACCGAGATAGAGTCGCTGTCGAAGGTCATCTGTTCTAGCTTGTCTTCGGGCAACTTGTCTTTTAAGCGTTCAATGTTAGAGAGGTCGCTCAACATGTTGAACACCGCCTCTTGTTTATAGGGTATTTGTCGGATACTACTTTCGAATGTAGACATGTGTAGGGTTTAAATAATGAATGAAAAGGACTAGCAACCAACTCACAACTGACCTGTTCCACCCCACAACCAGCCTCACCCCCAGCCCCTCTCCAAGGGGAGAGGGGAGTAATATGCAGTGCTATTACAATTCAACGACACATGGGCTTTCTCCATGCGCGAATGTTAGAGATAAGAATATGCAGTGCTATTACAATGTTAGAGATAAAATTATGCAGTGTAGCGGCAACGCATTTCACTCCCCTCTCCCCTTGGAGAGGGGCTGGGGGTGAGGCCGGTTGTGGGGCTGTTGTGGGCTGGTTGTTTGTTTATTTCTTAGGGTTCCACTCCGCAGGATTCAATCGCCACTCGTTCAACAGCACCACATCTTCCTTGGCGATGTATCCCGTTTCAACGGCTTTTTGCACCACGTGTTCGTAATCGGTAAGCGTTACCAGCTTTACGTCGGCCGCTTTAAAAGCATCTTCGGCAACGGCGAACCCGTAAGTATAGGCCGCAACCATGCCCACAACCTCGCAACCAGCCTTTCGGATAGCCTCGACAGCCTTCAAACTGCTACCCCCTGTGGAGATGAGATCCTCGATAACAACCACCTTCTGACCCGCTTTCAGGTCGCCTTCGATAAGGTTTTCCAGTCCGTGGTCTTTGGGTTTGCTCCTTACATACACAAAAGGCAGTTGCAGCGCATCGGCCACTAGCGCGCCCTGAGCAATTGCTCCCGTGGCAACACCAGCCACAGCATCGGCTTGTGGAAAGTGTTCGAGCACGGCATGTGCCAGTTCGAGCTTGATGAAACTGCGCAGCTGGGGGAACGATAGCGTGCGGCGATTGTCGCAATAGAAGGGCGATTTCCAGCCCGATGCCCATGTAAAGGGGTCGTTGGGTTGCAACTTAATGGCGTTAACCTGAAGCAGGCGTGCTGCAAAATCTTTCTTGATGTTGTCCATATCCTTGTGTGGGTTTATTGGTTTGGGGGTTAAGCCCGTTGTGTCCGCTTTCTATGTGTGCGGCATAGGGTTTGTCGTCCCACCATATACTATATATAATAATGTGCAAAGTTACGCTATTTATCCTATCGGGCAAAATTTATATGGCTCGTTCTGATGGCAGATGGTGGCTGAGTAAGTGGCGATGGAGATTGTTTAACGTCTTTTTTAATGGCATGGCTAAACATTTTTTTACATTCTTTTCGTTGTTGGATGGTTCGTTTTTCATATCTTTGTAACCATCTACGAATACCTAAAACCCAATGGCGCTTATGTTAAGAATGCCAACGACAGGCTGTTTTCGAGCCAAATGGTTAGCGATAAGGCTGATTTTCGCACTGCTGATGCTGTGCGGAACGGCGGCAGTGCGTGCCCAAAACATAGTTGAAGGCACGGTGTTAACAGATTCGCTCAGCCCTAACGCCCGCTGTACCGTAACCCTTTACGATAAAGACGATAAGCAATGGCAAGCTGTGGCTTGCGACGAAAAGGGGAAATTCCGCGTGGAGAACGTGCCGAACGGTCCACTTCGCGTGGAGGCGAAGGCCATTGGGCATGTGGCGCAGAGCAAGAAAGTGTTTCTCTTTGGAAACACAAAGATGCAGGTAGACTTCACGTTGAAGTCGGAGGCCATCAACTTAAAAGAGGTGGAGGTGAAGTCGAGCCCCATGATTGTGAACGGCGATACCACCACTTACATCGTGTCGAGGTTTACAACGGGGCGCGAAAAGGTGCTGAAAGACGTGGTGAACAATCTTCCCGGCGTGCGATACGACGAGAAAGACAACTCGTTAACCGTGAACGGCAAGCGCGTGAGCAAGGTGTTGGTGGAGGGCGAAGACCTCTATCAAGGCAATGTGTCTACGCCAATGGAGAACCTTCCCGCCTCGGGTGTAGATAACTTGAAGGTTATTGACAACTATTCGGAGTACAATGTGTTCTCTGGTTTCAAGAGTAGTAACCAAACTGTGGTTGACCTTTCGATGAATAAGAGCATGCACGGACGACTTAAAGGACAGGCCGAGGCGCAGGGCGGACTGCTAAATAAGGTGATGACGAAGGGTTCGGGCATGCTGCTGGGCAAGCGAATGATGGGCAATATCATCGTGGGAGGCAACAATACTGGCGATAAACTGATACAGCCTGCCGACATCGTGAACATGAATGGCGGGTGGAGCGAAATGCTTTCGGGCGATGACCCGATGGCTAGCATGCGTAAGACGTTTACCGATTACGCCATGATGCTGGACTATCGCGAGAACGTTTACCGCCGCAACAATGGGTTGGTGTCGCTTAATACAGTGTCGACACCTGGCAAAAACATGAAGATTTTGTGGAACGGAATGGTGGGAGCCGACCGTTATCGCATGAAAAGTACCGACCATTACGTCTATCATGGCGGACTGGCATACACCGATTCTACACTCGAACTGCAAGATAAACGCCACTTCTTGTCTAATATCAAGTTCAAATTGGCCAACCAAAAGAACATGGAACTGACGTTAACCAACCGCAGTTACTTTGGAACGACCGAAGGAAATACCGACCGACAGCTGCAAAGCATTGGCCTTAACGAGCAGACGAAAGGCCGATTGGCCATGATAAACAACGCTTTGGTGTGGCTTTATCGGCGTGGGAAGAACGTGTTTAGCTACAAGGCCGACCTTAACTTCTTGTTCAGTAACAACCGTTACGACTTTTCTTCGCAACCAACGCCGCTCTTTAAGTCGCCCGCTTTGCATTCGGAAATGAACATACGCAGGCTTGAATTTACGGGTTCGGCACAATATGTGCGTCGATTTGCCGATGATTACTTCTTGCGGATAGCCTTGCGCCACGGTCTAGAAACCTTCTCTACCACCGTAAAGGGCGACAGCGCGGGCATGGATAACCCTGCTTTGAAGATGCCTTATCGCTTTGACGACAACGGTGCAGAGTTGAGTTTGAATAAAGATCAGGGTAAGTTTAGGTTCGGCATTGGCGGCATATTCCATCATTTCAGCCTGCATTCATCGCGCCCCTTGTCGTTCGGTGTCTCGCCAAAGATGGCCGTCTCGCCGTTGTTCAACATCAGTTATCGTGTTAGTATGATGCATTACGTTGAACTTCGGCTAAAAAGCACGTACCAATTGATGGGTGCTGGCGCCGTGTTCGATGGCTCTTACATTGCCGATTTCAGGCGTGTGAGCTATGCGCAGATAGAAAATGCGCTCGCACATACCACCGAACTCACGGCGATGCAGGCGTATGCCAACCTCTTTAAGGGCATAACCCTCTTTAATATGGTGTCGCTAAGCTACAACCACAACGCCTTGGCCTACGATTACAGCATGGCCGATGGGTTGGTTTCGTATGTCGTCAGTCGCAATGTGTCGGGTGGAAAGGGACTCACTTTTGGCTCGATGATGGAGAAAAAGCTAATAAGCACGCCGCTTAACTTCCGTTTTTTCGGCGGATTGAGCCTTGCGCGCTCGCCATTCTTCTACCAAGGCGTGGCGCAAACGTCGGATAGTCGGTCGTTCAACGTCAACCTTAACGTCAAAACCTACTTCAAACGTGGGTTCAATGGCGAACTGTTCGCTGCCGCAGCATGGGCAAACGACAAGAGTAAGCTGCTGCGTTCGCACCAAAACGATTATCGTTTGGAGGGCGAATTGGGCTATATCGCCAACAAATGGCAAGCATCGGTGAGGCTGGGACAACGTTGGCGCAAGGTAACTGGCAGCGGAACAGACTATACGGTCCTGCGTTTCGGAATGGAATACGACCTTAACAAGCACATTCGCTTAAAGGCATCGGCGCAAGACATGCTCAATCTGAGGGAACGACTGATGCAAGAACGCGTGGTGGATAACTATTATGTTACTACCCGAAACATCCATTACATGCCCGGAAACGTGATGATTGGGGCAATGGTTACCTTCTAAGTAGTACCCCAAACGCAAGATTTACATAACACTTAAACAGATAAACGTATGAAAAGAATCCTATTATCTCTCGCCGCAATGCTGTTTGCGGCCATACCTTTCGCAGTTAACGCCCAACAACTAACCGTTGAATACGAAACGCGCGTTAATGCAAATTCGCCCGATGCAATGAAAGAATCGGGCTTACCCGACGAGATGCGCAAAGCGTTGATTAGTGCGGTGGCCGATGTTAAGTCTTACTACATCATGTGTATAGACGGCGGACAGGTTGAAGGTCGCGCGCAAGCAGCGAAGGAAAAGCAAATGATAAACTTCATGGGACAAACCATTGATGCCAACGAGTTTGTGAAAAATCAGCTCGAAAACATCATATACTTCAACAAAGACACCAAAAGGAAGGTGATGAAAGTGGTGGTGATGGGTAAGCATTATTTGCTGGTAGACCCCTTGAAACCCGATACCTTCGACGTAAAACCCAATGAAAAGAAAGACATCTTGGGTTACGAATGCGTGAAGGCGGTAAGCAAAGACGGCAAGCAGACCATTTGGTTTACCAAGCATATCCCCGTAGATGCTGGGCCTTTGTACACGGATGTGGGCGGATTGATACTCGAAGCTGAACTGAAAGACTACATCTTCGTGGCCAAGAAAATCTCGATGAGCGTAGACCATGCCTTGAAAGAACCCACGGGAGGCGAAGAAATGACCGAAAAGGCCTTTAAGGAGAAGATGCAAAAGTACGTGGAAATGATGCGTAGGGGCCAGTAAAGGCCAAACCATAACCAGGCAGTGCAGGCGCAAAGCCTGGCCTTTGATGCCTTTCTTATCAAAGGAGGGCTGGCTTTTCATGCCCGTATTGCACGCTTAGTTCTCCTTGATTAACAAGTTCTTCTAATGATACTTGCTGTCCTTAGCCTGCTTAAAACCCAAAAAAAATCACTACCTTTGCATCTGCTTACAGAAAAAATCGAAACAGAACAGCATGAATATTGAAAGCGAGATAATAGCAACCGTGGTGCAAGCGGTGAAAGAATGTTTTGGCCAAGACGTGCCAACAACGATGGTTCAGTTGCAAAAGACAAAGGCCGAGTTTGAGGGAAACCTCACGCTCGTGGTGTTCCCTTTCCTTAAATTGTCGAGGCTGAAACCCGAAGACACCGCCCAACAACTGGGCGATTATCTGGCTAAGCACTGCAAAGTGGTGCAAAGTTTCAACGTGGTGAAGGGTTTTCTAAATCTCACTATTGCACCAGCGGCGTGGATTAGCTTGCTCAACCGCATCGATAGCGAACCTCGTTTCGGCGAAAAGGCCGTTAACGAGCAGTCACCACTTGTGATGATAGAGTATTCTTCGCCCAATACCAACAAGCCTTTGCACCTAGGACACGTGCGAAACAACCTCCTCGGATGGTCGTTGGCCCAGATTATGGAGGCCAACGGCAACCGCGTTGTGAAGACAAACATCGTAAACGACCGCGGAATACACATCTGTAAGTCGATGTTGGCGTGGAAAAAGTGGGGCAATGGCGCTACTCCCGAAAGCACGGGAAAGAAAGGCGACCACCTCATTGGCGACTATTACGTGGCCTTCGACCAGCACTATCGCGCCGAATTGGCTGAACTTACGGCCAAATTCAAGGCCGAAGGCATGGCCGACGAAGAGGCAGAGAAACGCGCAAAGGAAGAATCGCCGCTGATGAAAGAGGCGCACGACATGCTTGTGCGTTGGGAACAGGGCGACGAAGAGGTGCGCGCACTGTGGAAAAAGATGAACGATTGGGTGTATCAAGGTTTCGACGAGACCTACAAAGCAATGGGCGTTGGTTTCGACAAGATATATTATGAGTCGGAAACCTACCTCGAAGGCAAGGCCAAAGTGGAAGAAGGATTGGCCAAAGGGCTGTTCTTCCGCAAGCCCGACGGCAGTGTCTGGGCCGACCTAAGCGATGAAGGACTCGACCAAAAGCTATTGCTCCGAGCCGATGGCACAAGCGTTTACATGACCCAAGACATCGGAACGGCCGACCTCCGCTTTAAGGATTATCCCATCGACAAGATGATTTACGTGGTGGGTAACGAGCAAAACTACCATTTCCAAGTGCTTTCTATCCTGCTCGACAGGCTTGGATTTAAGTGGGGAAAAGAGCTGGTGCACTTCTCTTACGGCATGGTGGAACTGCCTAACGGCAAGATGAAAAGCCGCGAAGGCACGGTGGTAGATGCTGACGACCTGATGGAAGAGATGGTTTCTGCCGCTCGCCGCACCAGCGAAGAGTTGGGTAAGTTTGCTGATATGACCGAGAACGAGCGCAACGAGATTGCTCGCATCGTGGGCATGGGTGCGCTAAAATACTTTATCCTTAAAGTAGACGCGCGCAAAAACATGCTCTTCAATCCCGAAGAAAGCATCGACTTCAACGGCAATACGGGTCCATTCATACAATATACATACGCTCGCATACGCAGCATTATGCGTAAAGCCGAGGCCGAAGGCTTTGTTCTGCCCAGCGTTTTGCCCGATACGCTGCCCCTAAACGAGAAAGAAGTGCAGCTCATCCAAAAGCTCAACAGCTTTGAAACGGTGGTAGAACAAGCAGGAAAAGATTACAGTCCCAGTGGCATTGCCAACTATTGCTACGAGTTGACCAAAGACTTTAACCAGTTCTACCACGATTACAGCATCCTCAACGCCGAGAGCACCGAGGCCAAAACATTGCGTTTGGCATTGGCAAAGAACGTGGCCAAGACCATTAAGAACGGCATGCAGCTGCTGGGCATCGAGGTTCCAGAGAGGATGTAAGCATGGCATCGCAACTCATTAACCCGCCATCGCACCGCACCGACACCGTGTTGCCGCTGCCCGCAGAGGTAAAAGCCGACGCGTGGGCGGTGGATGCGGCTTGTTCGGGTAACCCCGGACCGATGGAATATCAAGGTGTCGACCTGCAAACGGGCTATCCCGTGTTCCACTTCGGCCCAGTACACGGCACCAATAACATCGGCGAATTTCTCGGCATTGTTCACGCTTTGGCCTTAATGCAGCAGCGCGGCATAACCAATAAGGTGATATATTCCGATAGTTATAACGCCATATTGTGGGTACAAAAAAAGAAATGCAAAACCAAATTGGAGCGCAACGCCAAAACAGAAGCGCTTTTCCAAGTGATAGAAAGAGCCGAACGGTGGCTGCAAAGCCATGAGGTTAATATACAAATAATTAAATGGGAAACCTCTAAATGGGGAGAAATACCTGCAGATTTCGGGCGAAAGTGAAAACTTTCGCCCTTTTTTTGTTAATTGTTAGCTTTTTTCTTGGTGGTATGTTCTTTTCTTTTTACTTTTGCGGAGTAAAAAATAATTAAGAACTTAAATGCTTTGGAAATGAAAAAGACTTTTATCGCATTGTCATTACTTGCCATGCCTACCATGATGTGGGCACAAGGCGATAACGAGATTAACATCGACGCGCAGGTACGTGCGCGCGCTGAATATCGCAACGGTTATATGCAGTTACGCCCCAAAAGCGCACAACCGGCATCGTTCATCGAAGAGCGTGCTAGGCTTGGAGTTGGTTTCGAACGTGGCGACGGGCTTAGTGCCAAGCTCTCTGTTCAACAGATTGGTGTTTGGGGACAGTACATGCAGATTGAAAGTAAAGGTGAAATCATGATGAACGAGGCCTGGGGACAGTACAAGTTCGGTGATGGTTTCTTCGCTAAATTGGGTCGTCAGATACTCTCTTACGATGATGAGCGCATCTTCGGTGCACTCGATTGGAACGTAGCTGGCAGAAGTCACGACGCTTTAAAGCTGGGTTACGAGAACGATATGCACAAGCTGCACCTTATCTTGGCATATAACCAAAATGGAGAGAACTTGCTTGGGACAAAGTTTGCACCTGGCCAACCCTACAAACACATGCAAACCTTCTGGTACCACTATGGGAATGAGGACAACCCATTCGGCATTTCTGCCTTGCTTTCTAACTTAGGTTGGGAGTATGGACCCGGAGCTGAGGGTGATACGAAGTACATGCAAACCCTCGGCACCTACGTTACTTATCGCCCCGAAAAGCTCGACTTGCAGGCTTCTGCTTACTATCAAATGGGTAAACGTCCAACAGGCGACACGAAAGTTTCTGCTTGGATGGCTAGCGTTAACGCAGGTTTCATGCCCAACGAGCAATGGAAGTTTAACTTGGGCTATGATTATCTAAGTGGTGAAGACGGGAAGGGAGACACTTATAGTGCATTCGATCCCCTTTATGGAACGCATCATAAGTTCTATGGAGCAATGGACTACTTCTATGTAAGAGAGCATCGTAGCCTTGGCTTGCAAGACATTCAGCTGGGTGTTACCTTTACGCCTACTGAAAAGCTTGCATTGAAAGCTAACGGACACTATTTTATGGATGCAGTGAAGACGGACGGCAAGGACCAAGGCCTTGGTGGAGAAGTTGACCTGCAACTCGACTATGAGATAACGCAAGATGTGAAACTGACAGTTGGTTACTCCACTATGTTGCCAACGAAGACTATGGATGGAGCCGATGCAGAAAACTACAAGCGTTGGCAAGACTGGGCTTTTGTTTCGCTCAACATCAACCCCCGTATCCTGTCGGTTAAGTGGTAATAGATGCTTAACGTGTAACAGGCTCTGTCTGCAATGTGCCTAAATGGTGCATTGCGAGGCATAGTGCAGCGAATAAACGCTGATTGTTACACCGCTACAATATTTTATTAAACGCCACCATCATATCCTTTGTTGGTTTACTGCTAGTAAGGTAAACCAGCAAAAGATATGATAGTGGCGCTTTGTTGTTCTATGGGTTGGTGCTAAAGTAAAAAAGGGGCTCAGCGGAAGATTAGTGGGGACTACGCATAAATCTTTGAAAGTCTAAACAT
>CALIZL010000058.1 GCA_938028745.1 uncultured Prevotella sp. | reverse complement strand
CGCCATCAAGGCATTTGGCTTAACTCCTTAACTCCATAACTCCTTAACTCCTAAAAATGAAAAGGTGAAAGGGTGAAAAAATGGCTGCGCCTATTAAACTGTTAACTAAATAGGGTGCTAATGGCTGCGCCTACTGATGAACGAGTTGGGCTAGTATGGCTAAGTAATCTAGTGAACTAACAACCCATTCAACCTTAAAAGTGCGTGAAATGGCCTCGAATTAATTCGTTTTGCGAACACAAAAAGTCGCTCATTGTTAAATAGCTTTAACGCAAATGATTTGCAGTTGGTTAGTTTCTTGATTTACATCAAAAAGCACTATATTTGCAGATGAAACCAGAAAACATCCCGTATATGACAAAGACGTTACTTACAATATTATTCGCAACCGCCCTAATGTTGGGCAACCCGCTGACTTCGAGGGCTAACGCTGCACTCGAAACCATTGATAACGACTTCCAAAATGTTGTTATCAGTGTCACGGAATCTACCATACACGTGTCGGGAGGTGCAGGGCAGATGCTCGCCATCTACGACTTGGCCGGTGTGAGAGTGGTCTATTTCAAGATAGACAGTGCCGAGAAACATTTCGATTTGGGCCTACCCAAAGGCTGCTACATCGTGAAAGTAGGCAAGGTGGTGCGTAAAATAGCAGTCAGATAATACCCGCATTGGGTGGTTCTGCCTGCCTGTTGAAGGTCGAAATGGCAGTGGGGCTGGCTCCGACGGCATGTCGGTGTGAGTCTTTCTCTATCAAAATCTAATTAGTTTTACGCAAGCCTGCAACGACGACATGCGCAATAAGCATAAGGATAAAAAATATAAACAAGCCGCACAAATCGTAGGCGGCATTTCAATGAAATACATTTTAGAGTTAGGTAAGTCCTCTTCTAATTTAATAGGTAAGTTCTCTTCTTCGGTACTCTTCTTTTGTGTTTTTCTCGTGGCTTGTCACGAGAAAGGCTCTATTGAACGGCCTTTGCCCACGTCGGAAACTGTTAGTCAATTGGCAGAACAGTCTTATCGGCTCGACAATAGTAAAATCAGAAAGCAACTTGATTTGATGGCCAGAGCCGACCGTGACTCTCTTGTGGCCGATTCGCGCACTCGCCGTTACTATCGCGATGGCGGAAACCTGCTTTGGATAGACCGATTTGGAGTTGATAAGCGTGCTGATAGCCTATTGGCTTACCTCAACACGGTAGAAGAAATGGGGTTTTGCAAAAGGGTGTTTGTGGTGGGACAGATAGAACGCGACTTGCAACGCATTCGAACACTAGATGTAGACACGGGCATTCGCGATGTTAATCGTGTGATGGCACGCCTTGAATACAACCTCACCAAGGCTTTCTTGCGCTATACGGCAGGCCAACACTTCGGCTTTACCAACCCCACACAGATATTCAATAACTTAGATATACGCGAACAAGACTCTGTTCGCACCACTTATCGAGGCTTGTTTGACATTCCTGTTAAACGCCCACCAAAAGATTTTTATTCAACAGCCTTGCGCAAGGTGTATAACGATTCTGTTTCCATCTTCCTACGCGAGTCGCAGCCACAAAACGCCCTTTATGCCCAATTGATAAAGCATTTTAAGGGCAAAAACCTGTCTGAGACCGACCGCGTACGGCTACTTTGCAACATAGAACGCAGCCGTTGGCGACAAAATGACTATCCGCAAAACCATCGTAAGTACGTGTTGGTGAACGTTCCCTCATACCATCTCGACGCCATAGAGGGCGATAGCGTGCTTACTATGCGTATGGCCTGCGGCACATTAGACACCAAAACGCCCCTGCTAAATAGCCATATCATGCGTATGGACGTTAATCCGCAATGGATTATACCCCGCAGCATCATTAAGAAAGAGGTGATTGGCCATGCAGGAAACCCCGATTATTTTGAGCGACACCGTTATTTCATACTCAACCGCTCGTCGGGAAGGCGTGTCGACCCAGCCAGCGTGTCGGCTGGCATGTTGCTCAACCCCGACTATTTTGTTATTCAAGAGGGTGGCGAAGGCAATTCCTTGGGTCGTGTGGTGTTCCGTTTCAACAACAATTTCTCAATTTTCATCCACGACACTTCCTCTAAATGGGCTTTCGATCGTGGCAGCCGTAGCGTTTCGCATGGTTGCATACGTGTTCAGAAACCCTTTGAACTGGCTGTTTTCTTGCTCGACAAGAAAGATAAAACATTGATTGATAAGATAAATTATTCTATGCAGGCCGACTTGTCTAAGCCCAAAGAGGGCGAAGAGAAACGGACGCGCGTAGACTATCGACGATTAGTTAATAGTGTGAAAGTAAACCCCAACGTTCCGCTTTTCATTACCTATTACACCCTTTATCCCGACGTTACAGGTAAAATGCAGACATACGCTGATGTCTATGGTTACGACAAGGTGCTTTATCAGTACCTTCGCGATTTCGCCATTTAGTATCGGTGCATATCGTCTTCCTGCCTCGTGTTCGTCGGTGCTTAAAACATTCTTGACAGTTATTTTTGCCCCTATGGCTTAATGATAGAATTAGACGAACAACGTTTGTTGCAGCGTTTGGCCGACCCTGCCACTCGACATGCCGCTTTCCAAGACTTGGTAAAGGCTTATGCCCAGCCGCTTTATTGGAAGGTAAGACGTATGGTGCTGGTACACGAAGATGCCGACGACCTGGTGCAAAACGTGTTTTTAAAGGCATGGAACGGCCTGGATAACTTTAAGCAGCAGGCCAAACTGTCCACGTGGCTGTACCGAATAGCCATTAACGAGGCACTCGACTTTCTTCGCAAGCAGAAAAATGCCACCTCGTTGCAATCGTCTGCCGACCTTACTTTGGCTCAACAGCTTATGGCCGACGATTACTTTGACGGCGATGCCACCCAAGCCCGACTGCAAGAGGCCATTGCCGAGTTGCCCGAAGTGCAGCGAACAGTGTTTAACCTGCGCTATTTCGACGAAATGAAATACGAGGAAATTAGCGTTATTCTCTCAACTAGCGTTGGTGCATTAAAGGCTAGTTATCATTTGGCCGTAAAGAAATTAAGGAAGATAATGGATGTGGAATGAGGTGTTGAAACCATGTTTTGAAGACTAGCCTAAATGGTAAGAGTAATTTCGATATCTTTGTAACCCCAATGCTTGCAAGGGGTATGTTTGAAATCATCATTTCACCAAAGCAGGGAATTATCAGAAAGCATCTTAAAAAGCACCTTAAAGTGGAGGCACACATCCGAAGATAAAGGATTAAAAAAGTTTATACCAATGAGGAGTCTACTTATCTTGCTTATGACAATCATACTTGTTTCGTGTGAATGCCATTACGAGACTTTTAGGATTGATAATGTCGTCATGCAGCCGATAGTATTTACCGATTCGCTGGTAAGTGGGAAAAAATATTTTGTTATTAACTTCATTACAACCTGGACCGGTGGCAAACCAGTGCTTTTTGGTGGTGGCATAGAACCTGGTTTGAAGGGCATAGACGAGAAAGTCAAGTCTATTGAAGTACGCACACGGTCAGGAAAACTCATCTCGCACTGTTTCAAAGGTTGGGAAACGGATATGTATGGCTTAATTTCCAATCAAGAAGAGAGTCATGGCTACTACTCTTCCCTTAACATAGCATCCCTTGTCCGCTCCATAAACAAAGGCGAAAGGAAAAGTGTAGGGATGAGAATTTGCATACCTCGCCTTTTTTATTTGTCTTCCAATGATGAGCCATATACCATCACTATAAAATTTCGAGAGAGGCAAATTACATCGAAAGTGTTTCAAAAGGAGATGGTTTATTGTGCCGAATAACGGCTATCTGACCTTTCTTAATTTCGTTATGTATAAGGGCGAGTAACTGAATGAAACAAGGAACGAAATTAGCTTTACTCAAAGGAAATTGTCTTGACTTTTAATATCTCTACAAATAGAGCAGTTTATTACCTTTGTGCTGTAAAACCAAGATAAACACCCGCTCATGTACGAAGTGCTGGACAAAGATACAAAAAACCTAAAGTTTTGCACCATTTGTCTGTGGCAAAACGTGGTTATGCCTCAAAAAGTTGATCTGGCGGAAGTCATTCACTGCATTTTTCACAAGTCGAAAACCGACTGTCAATTCCATCTTACTTCTGCTTTTCCATGATTTTGTTTCCGCAGCCCACGAGCAGCATGCCCTGCAACCGCTCACGCTGGTGGTGGTAAGCGTGCATGTTTTCCGTGCCGTTGCCCATGCGCGTGTATTCGGCATAATCGTTTTGTCTAG
Organism: uncultured Prevotella sp.; assembly: GCA_938028745.1. Lineage (GTDB taxonomy): Bacteria > Bacteroidota > Bacteroidia > Bacteroidales > Bacteroidaceae > Prevotella. Next base: position 23,500 of record CALIZL010000058.1, on the reverse strand, counting down.
TTTTCGGCTAGAATTTTAACATTATGAGTGCCCTTTCTGTCCACCAATCACCAACCTTGCCGCAAAAAATCGATTCTCGCGAAGGTTTGTTTTGATGCAAAAAGGGGTTAGTCTGTGAATACGACAAAATGAATTTTTATTTAAAAACGCCACCATCTGCACCAGATTTAGGGCTATCTGCCGCTAAATATATGGTAAAATGGTGCAAAACGCAGTGTGTTTTGGTGCTAAATGCAGTGCGTTTTGCCGCAAAATGTAGTTCGTTTTGATGCTAAACGCAACGTAAAATGGTGCAAAACGCAGTGCAAAATGCTGCTAAATGCAAGACGAAAAGCATAAAAATACACTGAAATGGTATAAACAAAACCTTTCTGAACCATTAAATATATGGCTGAAAAGGGCAAAATAGCCGCTAAAAAGTAGGTTTTTAGGGGCTAAACGCGCGTAATTGGGCTTGAGAAATTACGAGCCTTCAGCCAAACTAGAAAGGCAAAATGGTGCAAAATGCAGGTTTTACTCTTAAAAACAGACAAAGCAGAAGGAATAAAAGGCCAGAAATAGTAGCGATTTACCTACTTTATGGCCTGTATTTTCGCTAGAACGGAGCGAAAATTAGAGTGGTATTGTAAAATAAAAGATAATTATTTAAGATTTTGAGTTGAAGAGTTTTTGAGTTGATGTGTTGGTGAGTTTATAAGTTCTTGAGTTCTTGAGTTTGTGAGTTGATGAACTTGTGGGTTTGGAGTTGATGGACTTGTGAGTTTGGAGTTGATGGACTTGTGAGTTTGGAGTTGATGGACTTGTGAGTTTGGAGTTGATGAACTTGTGGGTTTGGAGTTGATGAACTTGTGGGTTTGGAGTTGATGAACTTGTGAGTTTGGAGTTGATGCGCTTGTGAGTTGATGAGTTTATAAGTTGGTGGGTTATTGAGTTTGTAAGTGGATGAGTAGACACATTCGGGCGTTGTTGGGTTTTCGTGAGTTCATTTGATTGCCGATTTTGCATACAAAAAACAATTACAACTGCTGCTTTCGACAGTATCCTAATTGTATGATGGTAATGTCGTCATGTGTATTTATTATCGTTGAAGAACTTTCTTTTATTTATAAACCTTAGTTAAGGTTAATCGTGGTTAATTTTGTGAATGGTATTGTGTCTGTCACGAAAGAATTTTCTATTTTTGAAAAATAATTAATAGAAGTTTTATGTGCAAAGAACTAAATAAAACAAAGATGGCCCATATCTTGGGTGGAACAACAATAACTGAAATGATATAAGTTGGTGTAATAACCGAAAATGAATACCCAGACGAGCAGGTAGGAAAGGGTAAGCATATTATTGTCACAATCCCTGATGGTGAGAAAAACGTCTCAAAACTAATTGAGGATTAAGTCAGAAGAAGAGGGATTGTCTATTGATAGTTAGGAAGAACAAATTAACATTCTCAATCACTTGTGGAGAGAGAATGTTATTTCGTTTATTTTATAATATTATAATGAGTATAAGGAAAGTAGAATTGTCATTCTTAGCATTTATTATGTCAGTGGGGCAATTTGTTGGCCATTCTCAACGATGCCAAGATGTTCTTATAACGCCGGAGAATACAGATAGTATAGCTGTTGTCCTGGCTGAAATTTATGGGCTTGATCAAGGAATTAGATCCTCTTCTCTCTATTCATTAAGGAAGAGAAAAGATGTAAGAGAGTATGTGGTAAAAATAGATTCTATCAATTTTCATAGAGCATACCAATTAATATGTAAGTATGGTTGGGTTTCTTCCAAAAGATTAGGTGCTAAGTATAGGAGACTTGAATGTATTGATGCTGCTCTTCCTGCTATATTTCTTCATAATTTTCGATATTTGTCAGACGTCTCTGTTAGGAATACATTATCCAGAGAAGTTAAGAAAAAGAATCTTTCACCTAAAACATACATGTTAATATTAGACAAATATTATGTTGTATGCGAAAAACGAACTCTTTTAAATTCTGAATTTAAGCAATGGCTTGACTTTCCATACGTTAAGATAAAAGACAAATCCGAATCTGACAGCATTATGGAGAGCATAGGTCAGCCATTATTACCCGATAGTGTTTTCAAGTAAGATGATATTAATATTAACTTCAGAATGAGGTGACCTTTCTGTCTTCCTTTCAGAAAAGTACGAACGCCCCCACGTCGTTTACAACTGCGTGAGGGCGTGTTTTGCTATTTCGTGTAGCGCGTTCGTTAGAACGGCAGGTCGTCTGAACTGTCTTCTGCGGGTGCGTCTTGCGCTGGTGGGAAACCAGCAGGCGCAGCACTTGCAGCCTGTTGTGGCGGGAAACCTGCTGGTGCGGCTTGCGTAGCTTGTGGCGCGGCGGCAGGCACACCAAATTGTGCAGGGTCTACCAAACGAACGTCGTAGGCACGGATGCTGTTAAACCAGCGTCCTTGATATTCGTGAGCATCGATGTCGAAAGACACCATCACCTCTTGTCCCACTTGCACGTTGAAACGCGCAATTCTATCGGCACCAAACACCGAGAAAACCATCTTGTGGGGATAAGCCTCGTGTGTTTCAATGACGTATTCTTGCACCTTCCATTCTCCTTTGGCAGAAACTCCCGTTTTTTCGGGGAGTACAGCAATGACTTTACCTTGTATGTCCATTGTATATGTCCTTATATGTTTAATGTGTAATATGAGTTGCTTTCAAACGAAACGGGGACCGATGGCCCGTTTTTGTAGTGCGAAGATAGTAATTTAGTTCTGAAAACTAAACTTTTCAATCTTTTTTTTTGCTAATAAGCGCGATTTTAGTATTTTTGTACTTATAAACTTCATGTTGTGCAGGGCAATTTAACATTGTCTTGTGCGGTGGAGTGTAACCGTGCCATAATTAAAATAACGATAAATACTGATGAAATTTTCAATCTCAAGTTCGGCATTAAGTAGCAAATTGCAAAACTTGGCCAAGACGCTAAGCGCGAAACCGTCCATACCTATTCTCAACAACTTTCTTTTTGAGGTGGTTGACGGCGTGCTGACACTTACCACTAGCGACAGCGAAACAACGATGAAGGCCGCGTTGAAACTAGACGAAAGCGACAGCAACGGCCGCTTTACCGTGCCTAGTCGTACCATTCTAGACGCAACTCGCGAACTGCCCGACCAGCCTTTGCACTTCGACATCAACTTGGAGACTATGGCTGTGCAGATAACTTACCAGAACGGCGTGTACAACTTCACGGCTCAGACGGCCGAAGAATATCCTCGCAACAAGGAATTGGCTGCCGATGCGGCAAGCATACAGATGGAGTCGGCTGTACTGCTCAATAGCATTGTGCGTTCGATTTTTGCCACAGGGCAAGACGAATTGCGCCCCATCATGAACGGAATTTACTTCGATTTGAAGGAAGATGGGCTGGCCATCGTTGCCACCGACGGGCATAAGCTGGTGAAAAACAAGAACAACGCCATCCGTTCAGACGTGAAACGCTCTTTTGTGTTGGCCAAAAAGCCTGCATCGCTGCTGCGAAACATCCTCACGAAAGATGCCACTATGGTGGAAATTAAGTTCGACGACCGCAATGCAGAAGTGCATTTCCCCAACGGAATGCTGTCGTGTAGACTGGTAGAGGGCAACTATCCCAACTACGAATCGGTTATACCGAAAGACAATCCCAACCAAATAACCCTCGACCGCAAGGGTTTGGTGAGCGTGCTACGCCGCGTTTTGCCTTTCGCCAGCGAGAGCAGCCAGCTCATTCGCCTGCACATAGAACAGGGATTGATTGAGCTTTCGTCCGAAGATATCGACTTCGCCACCAGTGCCAAAGAAAGTATGGTGTGCGATTACGTGGGCATTCCCATGAACATTGGCTTTAAAGGCAGTGTGCTGGCCGACGTGCTTAACAACCTAGACAGCGACGACGTGGTGGTACAACTTGCCGATCCCAGCAAGGCCGCATTGGTATTGCCTGCTGTTCAGCCAGAGAACGAAGAGGTGCTGATGCTCATCATGCCCATGATGCTCAACGACAACTGATGCCAATAGCGCGTAACCATGTGTGGTGGGTTGGGGCGTGCAACTTGCTTTTGCTGCCCTGCCGCACCGCCATTGACAAACTAACTCCGTAACAGTGTAAATGAAACTGAACCTAACCCGTCCGCTTGTTGTCTTCGACTTGGAAACAACAGGGCTGGACTTGGTCAACGACCGCATCATACAAATATCGTATATCAAGATTTATCCCGACGGAAAGGAAGAGCGAGAGAACCTCTTGGTTTATCCTCAAAGGCCTATTCCCGACGAGGTGAGCGAGTTAACAGGCATAACAACCGACTTGGTGGAAGATGCTCCCACATTCGAAGAGCTTGCACCTCGCCTTAACGAGGTGTTCAAGGGCTGCGACTTCGCAGGCTTTAACTCCAACCATTTCGACATTCCCATGCTTGCCGAGGAGTTTTTGCGTGCCGAAATAGACTTTGATTTCTCTTCTGCACGGCTCATCGACGCGCAAACCATCTTCCACAAGATGGAGAAACGCAACCTTGCCGCCGCCTACAAGTTTTATTGTGGTAGAAAGATGGAAGACGATTTTGAGGCTCATCGCGCCGACCAAGACGCAGAAGCCACTTATCGTGTGCTGTTGGGCGAACTAGAAAAGTATTCGGAGGCCAACCAAGAAGAGCCCGAACGCGTGTTGCCTAACGACATGGACTACCTTGCCGAGTTCTCAAAGAACAACGATAACGTTGACTTCGCCGGCCGAATAGTGTGGCGACCCGTGCTTGATGGCAAGGGAAATGAGATGCTAGACAGCAAGGGAAAGGTGATAAAGAAAGAATACTTTAACTTCGGTAAGTACAAGGGTAGTGCCGTTGACGAGGTGTTGCAGCGCGATCCCGGCTATTACAATTGGATGTTACAGGCCGATTTCACCAACAACACCAAGCAAGTTCTTACTCGTATTAGGTTAAAGGGCTTTGGCGGACGCTGATGTCGGCTGCTCGCCTTTTAAAGTTTCTGCGACACATGTTGAAAGGAAAGAAAATTGTATTAGGCATAACGGGTAGCATAGCCGCTTACAAAGCCTGCCTTATTTTGCGCCTGCTGGTGAGGCAAGGAGCCGAAGTGCAGGTTGTGATAACCGAGGCTGGCAAGCAGTTTATCACGCCCGTTACGCTCTCTGCATTGAGTGGGAAACCCGTAGTGAGTGAGTTTTTCGCAGCGAACGACGGCACATGGCACTCGCATGTCGACCTAGGTATCTGGGCCGATGCCATGCTTATTGCGCCATGCACGGCCAGTTCGTTGGGCAAGATGGCTCATGGCATTGCCGATAACATGCTTATCACAACCTATCTCTCGATGAAAGCGCCTGTGTTTGTTGCCCCTGCAATGGATTTGGACATGTATGCTCACCCTTCAACGCAGGCCAATATAGACAGGCTTAGGCAGGTGGGCAACATCATTATCGAGCCGCAAGCTGGCTTTTTGGCCAGTGGGTTGGAAGGAAAAGGACGTATGGAAGAGCCCGAAAACATCGTGGCCACGCTTGAAAAGTATTTTGAAGGCGAGGATAACGGCCGTATCTGTACAGCCCAAGGGCAGCTGGCTGGCAAGAAAGTGCTGATTACGGCCGGTCCAACTTACGAGAAGATAGACCCTGTTCGCTTTATCGGCAACTACTCTTCGGGAAAGATGGGCTTTGCCTTAGCCGAAGAATGTAGCCGAAGAGGTGCCGACGTGGTGCTTGTCGCTGGTCCTGTAAGCTTGCAATGTTCTGCTGCCATTAGGCGCATCGACGTGGAAAGTGCCGACGAGATGCACGCCGCTTGTGTAGCCGAGTTTGCCCATGCCGATGCCGCAATATTGTGTGCTGCCGTGGCCGACTTTAAACCTGCTGCCGTTGCTGCACAAAAGATAAAGCGCGAAGGCGATGGACTTACCTTAAAACTTGCCGCTACGCACGACATAGCCGCGGCGTTGGGTAGGGAGAAAAAAGGAAATCAGGTGCTGGTTGGCTTTGCCTTGGAAACCAATAACGAGGAAACGAATGCGCAAAAGAAACTCGAAAGCAAGAACTTAGACTTCATTGTGCTGAACTCTCTGCGCAACGAGGGCACTTGTTTTGGAACAGACAACAACAAGGTAAACATTATTTCGGCTACCGAGAAAAGGCAGTTCGGCTTTAAATCGAAGTCAGAAGTGGCCAAAGATATTGTTGAGTATCTGTGCGAAAGGATGAAATGTTGAGAGTAAAGCCTCACCCCCAACCCCTCTCTAAGGTAGCTTTCGGACCAGTCGGACTAGTCAGACTGGTCTGACAAGTCTGACCTGTCTGACCTGTCTGACCTGTCTGACCTGTCCTATTACCCTAACGCCACCTATACATTTGGCTTAACTCCATAACTCCTTAACTCCTTAACTCCTCCTATATATAAAAGGTGTATCTGCAAATGAAGATAAAGATTGCGTTTTTGTTGGTCTTACTGATGGTTTGCCGTGGCGCGTTCGCACAAGAGTTGCGAGCGAAAGTCACCGTGAACGCCAGTCAGGTGCAAACCACCGAGACGGCTGTGTTCGACAACTTGCAACAAGCCATCGAGCAGTTTGTGAACAACCGACAATGGACCCACTTGCAGTTTAGGGAGAACGAACGCATTGTTTGCAACTTCAACATCACCGTACAGCAATACGACCGCGAGGCCAATCGTTTCTCGTGTAAAGCTTTGATACAGGCCAACCGCCCCGTGTTCAATGCCTCTTACTCTTCTGTTTTGTACAACAATACCGACAACGACTTTAATTTCGACTACTCGCAGTTCGACCAATTGGAGCTGAACGAAGACAACCTCTCCAACCAACTAACCGCTCTGTTGGCCTATTATGCCTATCTCATCATCGGATTAGACCTCGATAGCTTTGCGCCTATGGGGGGCGAAGACGTTCTTCAACGCTGCATGACCCTCGTGAATAACGCGCAAAACCTTTCGTTTGCTGGTTGGAAATCGTTCGACAACGACCGAAATCGTTTCGCCATCATCAACGATTATCTAGATGGGCGCATGCAGCCCTTCCGCCAATTGCAGTACGATTATTACAGAAAGGGACTAGACGAGATGGTGAACAACGCCGAACGAGGTCGCGTAAACATCACCACAGCACTAGAAGAAGGGCTGAAACGTAGCAAGGAAAACAAGCCATTGAGCATGTTGCCGCAGATATGGACCGACTATAAGCGAGACGAACTGGTGCAGGTTTACCAAGGAAAAGGCACACAAAAAGAGAAACAAGCCGTGTACGACCTGCTGTTTAAAATCAATGCAAGCCAAAACAACGCTTGGGAAAAAATAAAAGAATGACATGCTAACACAACTATATATTAAGAATTTCGCACTTATCGACGAGCTAGACATGGACTTTCGTTCGGGCTTTTCGGTGATAACAGGCGAAACGGGAGCAGGAAAGAGCATCATACTTGGTGCACTTGGACTGGTTATGGGGCAGCGAGCCGACGTGAAAAGCATTAAGCACGGAGCCGAGAAGTGCACCGTTGAGGCGCATTTCAACATCGCCCACTATGGGTTAGAGCCTTTTTTCGAGCAGAACGACCTAGACTATGACGCCAACGACTGCATCATTCGCCGCGAGATAAACGTTTCGGGTAAGAGTCGTGCCTTCATTAACGATGCTCCTGCGCCGCTAGCGTTGGTCAAAGAGTTGGGCGAACGCCTCATCGACATTCACAGTCAGCACCAAAATCTGTTGCTCAATAAGGAAGATTTTCAGCTTAACGTTATCGACCTCATCGCCCAAAACTCAGCTCAACTTGCCGAGTACGCCGAGGCATACGATAAATATAAGGCAGCAGAGAAAGAACTACGACAGCTGGAAGAACTTATCAGTGGCAACAAAGAACGCGAAGACTACCTGCGTTTTCAGCACGCCGAGTTGGAAGAGGCCAAGCTAGAAGACGGTCAGCAGGAAAGTTTGGAGCAGGAATCGGAAATAATGTCGCATGCCGAAGACATTAAGGCGGCACTTTATCAAGCTGTTGAAGGCATCGATGGCGAAAGCAATAGCATGCTTGGCAGCTTGCATACCTATGTTGGCAAGCTGCACGACATTGAAGACATATATCCCAACGTAAAAGAATTGGCCGAACGACTGGATAACTGTTATGTCGAACTGAAAGACATTGCCCAAGACTTGGGTTCGCAGGTAGAGGACGTAGACTTCGACCCGCAACGCCTTGAAGAGATAACCCAACGGCTGAACATCATCTATTCGCTTGAAAAGAAATACCGACTAGATAGCGTGGCCGAGCTTATCGCCATGCACAACGACATAAAGCAACAGCTGCAACACATCGACAACGGCGACGCCGATTTGGAAGAAATGAGCAAGAAGAAGGAGCAGATGTTGGCCATTTGCACCGAGAAAGCCGCAAAACTAACCGCCATTCGTCAAGAAAAGGCACAGCAGATTGAGCAGCAATTGCAGTCTATGCTGATGGAATTGGGCATCCCCAAGGTGCAGTTCAAGATAGCGTTGAGTGCCAAAGAGCTGTCGCCCAACGGCTGCGACAAGGTTTCTTTCCTTTTCAGTGCCAACACCAACACGGCTTTACAGCCCGTAAGTCAGGTGGCATCGGGTGGAGAAGTGGCCCGTGTGATGCTCTCGTTGAAGGCGATGATAAGCAATGCGGTTAAGTTGCCCACCATTATCTTCGACGAAATAGACACAGGCGTTAGTGGAAGAGTGGCCGAAAAGATGGCCAATATCATGGCCGACATGGGCAAGACAGATAGGCAGGTGATTGCCATTACCCATTTACCGCAGATTGCCGCGCTGGGTACAACCCATTATATGGTGTCGAAAGAAGAGACCGACCAAGGCACGGTGAGCCACATGAGCCTGCTCAACCCAAGCGAACGTGTTGGCGAAATAGCCAAGATGTTGAGCGGTAGCGACGTATCGGCCGCGGCCATAGACAACGCCAAGACACTGCTTGGCATACAATAAAAATACAGAAACAGTAATATATGAAATCAGTTTTCTTATCCTTGCTCTTCACATGCTTTGCCATCGGTGCGCAAGCACAGTCGGCTAATGTGCAGAAAGTTTTGAAATCGGTGTTCAGTCTCACCACATTTAAGAAAGACGGAAGTCTCCTTGCCTCAGGTAGGGGCGTGTTTGTGGGGACTAATGGCGAGGCCGTGAGCACATGGGCACCCTTTGTTGGGGCCGACAGTGCCATCGTGATTGATGCCAATGGCAATAAGCACACCGTGGATGTAATATATGGTGCAAGCGAAGTTTACGACCTTTGTAAATTTAAGGTTAACGCCATTACCACGCCCGCACCTGCCGCTAAAACCCAAATGGCTGTGGGGGCGCGTGCTTGGCTTGTGCAGTATTCCACAGGAAGAGCGCAAACAAGCGCATTGAAAGTGAAGAAGGCCGAGCCGTTTATGACCGATTGTTACTTCTATCAGTATGACGGACAACCCGAGAGCCTACACGTAGGCTGTCCTGTAACCAACGAAAAAGGCGAGGTTATGGGCTTGTTGCAGCACTCCAAGCTCAGCGGCGACTACAATTCTGTTGACGTTCGTCTGGCCGAAACCTTTAAAACCACGGGCTTGTCGGTAAACGAACCCATCTTAAAGCAAACCACCATACGTATGGCCTTGCCCGATAAGCAAGACCAAGCCTTACTTATGCTGATGCTCGAAGCTGGGCAAACGTCACCCTCGCGCTACCTGCGCTATGTGGAAGACTTTATCCATAAGTTCCCTAAGTCGGTTGAAGGATATGTCTCGAAGGCCGAGTTTTACCTCGCCCAAAACGACTTTGGCAAGGCCAACGCCACCATGCAGACGGCTTTAAGCATGGCCGACAAGAAAGACGAGGCACATTATAACCTAGCCAAACTTATCTATCAGAAGGAGATTAAGCAGGCCAACATGCCTTATCCGCAATGGAACTTAGACCTTGCATTGGCCGAAACAAACAAGGCCTACGCCCTTAACCCATTACCTTTGTACAAACATTTGGAGGCACAAATCGTCTATTTCAAGGGCGAATACGCCAAGGCTTACGAGCAGTTTATGGCTCTGACGAAGACCAACCTTCGCAATGGCGAACTGTTTTACGAGGCAGCGCAGTGCAAACAACAGCTAAAAGCACCCTTCGCGGAGATTTTAACCTTGCTCGACAGTGCCGTAACAGCGCAAGATGCCAACCTTTCTGCCCCTTACGTGTTGGCTCGGGGTACGGCTTTGCATGGTGCACAGCAATACAAGAAGGCAATAGCAGACTATAATCGCTATGATAGCTTGATGTTGGGGCGTGCCTCGCACGACTTCTATTATACGCGCGCCTTGTGCGAAGTGCAGTTACGTCAGTTTCAACAGGCGTTGAACGACTTTGCCCACGCCATTGTTCTTAATCGCGCAGAGCCCACCTACTATGCCGAGTTAGCCCAATTGCAGTTGCGCGTTAACCAAAAAGAAGACGCCGTTGCTACGGCCGACTTGGGCTTGCGCATTGCTCCCAATTATCCCGATCTTTACCTCATTAAGGGCTTGGCCTTGGTAAACGACAACAAAAAAAATGAAGGTCTGGCTGCATTGAACAAGGCTAAGGAACTGGGCGACACACGGGCCGACGACCTGATAAAGAAGTATAAGTAGAAACGAACGTGGCTTGGGGCGGGTAAAACCCCAACAGGCAGTAGCCTAATGGTTTTTCTTGCCTATGTGCATCTGCACGAAGAATGCCTTGCCATAGGCCCTTTCGCACCCAACGAACAACCCTTGGGCTGCATCAGTTGCAGTCACTCATCGCATAATGGAACAACAATATCCCTCTGCCCTCTTAGAAAAAGCGGTGGCCGAATTTAGTAGGCTACCAGGCATTGGCCGCAAAACGGCCCTTCGGCTGGTGCTGCATTTGCTGAAAACACGCGTTGAGGACGTGGAGTCTTTTTCCTCATCCATCCTCAAAGTGCGTAAAGACATTAAGTATTGCCAGCTTTGCCACAACATCAGCGACACCGAAACGTGTGCCATCTGCGCCAATCCACGTCGCGATGCGGCCACCATTTGTGTGGTGGAAAACATCCAGGACGTGATGGCCATTGAGAATACGCAGCAATACAACGGCCTATATCATGTGTTAGGAGGCGTTATTTCGCCTATGGATGGTGTGGGACCGAACGACATTGAGATTAATTCTTTGGTTGAACGAGTGGCAAAAGGCGGGGTGAACGAAGTGATATTGGCACTGAGTAGCACGATGGAAGGCGACACCACCAACTATTATATCTCGCGAAAGATTGCCCCTTACAAGGTGAAGACGAGCGTTATTGCCCGTGGCATCTCTGTGGGCGACGAGATAGAATATACTGATGAGGTGACGCTTGGCCGCTCTATTATCAACAGAATATCAATAGGAGAAACGTAGAAGGTTGAGGTTTCTGAGTTTGTAAGTTCGTGAGGTTATGAGTTTACAAACTCATGAACTTACAAACTCACGAACTCATGAACTCAAAAACTCAAACAATATGAAACCCCAACAAACGCTCAATATCATTTTTTACACCTGCATTGGGTTGTCGTTATTGGCAGCTTTGCTGTTTGAAACCAACATGTTGATAGGCGGATGGTGGGCCGACAACCGCTCGGCCGACTTCCTTTGCACCGCAATTCTCGAACTGCTTTCGCTTTGTGCTATCCCTGTGGCATTCCGTTTGGTTCGTCCAGGGCATTCTAACACAGGCAGGATGAGTTACGATTGTCGTGCCATTTTGCGCATTCTGCTGTTGGGCTTGCCTTTGTTGCTCAACACCTTTGCCTATTACGCCTTCATGGGTGTACCCTTTGGCTACATGGCCATAATCCTTTTTCTCTGCTTACTCTTCGTAATGCCAACGCGTAATCGCTACGAACGCGAGAAAGCCAGTTTGCAAACCAACGACAACAGCTCCGAAAATGCCTAAACTTACGGTGATTATCGTTAACTATAACGTGAAGTTTTATGTAGAGCAATGCCTGCATTCACTTCGCAAAGCCTTGGCAGACGTGGATGCCGAGGTGTATGTGGTTGACAATCATTCGCACGATGGGTCGGTGGAATACCTGCAAGAGCGGTTTCCCCAGGTAAACATCATTGCCTGCATGCACAACTATGGCTTTGCCTACGCCAACAATGTGGCCATCAAACAGAGCCAAAGCCAGTATGTGCTGTTGCTCAATCCCGATACCTTTGTGGCCGAAAACACCATACAAACGATGCTAAGCTTTATGGACGAACATCCGCAAGCTGGCGGTATGGGCGTGCAAATGCTCGGTGCCGACGGACAAAAGGCGATGGAATCTCGCCGTGGCTTGCCCTCGCCAATGGTGTCTTTCTATAAGATGACCGGCCTTTGCGCCCGTTTCCCGCAGAGCAAACGTTTCGGTAAGTATTATCTTTCGTATCTGCCGTGGAATGCTCCTGCCCGCATCGAGGTGATAAGTGGTGCGTGTATGATGGTAAGGTGTGAGGCGTTTGACAAGGTTGGGCTGCTAGATGAAGACTATTTCATGTATGGCGAAGACATCGACTTGTCTTACCGCATACTCAAAGCAGGTTACGAAAACTGGTATTTGCCGTGCCAAATACTTCATTATAAGGGCGAAAGCACCCACAAGTCGTCTTTCCGTTACGTGCATGTGTTTTATCAAGCCATGCTTATCTTCTTTCGCAAACACTATCGGCACACGCGCTTTTGGGTGTCGTTGCCCATCAAGGCGGCCATATATTTCAAGGCGTTAACGGCCTTGTTAAACATCCAGACGCGTGTTTTGCGCCGCGCATTGGCTTTACGCCCACGGCGAAAGCAGCAGCCTGCATATCGTTTTTTCGGGTCGCAGACATCGTGTTTGGCTATCCAGCAGATGGCCAAACGCAAGGGGTTGAGCGTGGAATGCACCGTGGCCAACGAGCAAACGCTGCCTTTGGGCCATGCCACAGCCGCAGAAACGCTTGCGCAACCCACCGTAATGGTTTACGATAGCAGTGTGTATAGCTATCAAACCATTCTCGAAATCATGTCGAAACACCCTCAAAAGAACATCACCCTTGGGCTTTTCAACCCCGAAACGCAATTGCTTATCACCACTAACGACATCATCAAATGAACAATCCCATAGTAAACTTGCGTGCGATGGAACCCGAAGACCTCGACACGCTTTATAAAGTAGAGAACAATCAAGCACTTTGGGCTGTTAGTGCAACAAACGTTCCGTACTCGCGTTTTGCCTTACACGAATACGTGGAGACCAATACTAACGACATTTATGCCGACAAACAGGTGCGAATGATGATTGATGACGAGGCAGGCGAAACTGTGGGCATCATTGATTTGATGAACTTTTCGCCCCAACACAGTCGTGCCGAAGTGGGTATTGTTATCATGAAACCTCATCGCCACAAGGGATATGCCACGGCTGCTTTAACAAAACTTGTGGCATACGCTAGCCAAACGTTGCACCTTCACCAGCTGTTCTTGGTGGCCGAATGCGATAACGAAAGCTGTTTGCGACTGTTCGAGAAACTAGGTTTTGTGCAAACGGCTCTGCTTAAACAGTGGTTGCAGCTGAAAGAGGGCGTGTATAAGGATGCTTGTTTGATGCAGTTGTTTTTGTGAAAACGAGTTCTTGGTTCTCGGTAAATTGCTATTAAGCAGGCATTGTGATAAAATGCGTTGTTTCAGTGGTCATTATCAATTGGTCGCTGTTTGTCCTTGCTTTGTACATTCCGATTGTCTTCTCGCCTAAAACGGTTTGTTTTTAAGTCTATTGTGTACGCGTTTGCCTCTTCGGCCGTTGCGCTTTCTTCATCATAGTTTAGCCAAACCGTCCACAATTTAGCTTGCTTAATGTCCATATAATATAGCTGTTCGCAGCACGAAAGCGTATTGGCGTTGTTGTAATACTCGTAACATAGAATGGAGTCTGAAACCAGATTGTTTGCTGACAACAGGGCGTAGAGCTTGGTATGTATTTCTACATCGTCTTTTTTATGATAGGTTTTGAATTGCAGTTTATGTGTGGCATCTATATTAAAGGTAGCACTTGCACCGCTTGAAAACAGCTGATTATAGTTTGTTTTCAGCTTTTCTAGTACGCATTCGCCGAGCCCTTCTGCACACGAAGCATTTACTAGGCTCGAAAAATTAGGGTCGGCCACCAAGCTGTCTCCCAAAATCAGACTGCCGTTTTTGCTTGTTTTGTCTAACACGCTCATAAGGTAAGCCGCCGTATTCTTGGGTGTACATTGTATCTCAAAGCTGTCTACCTCTGTCCATTCCCCGTTTGTTAGCAAGTATGTTTTATAAACGGCGTTTGTGTCGGGCGAGAATTCGTCTGTCGTTGTCATCTTAACCATGACTTTGTTTAAGGCGATAACGAACACGTTATATAGCTTTGCGTTTACCTTGATGTGGCGTTCAATGCTTTTGGCATATAGTTCAATACGATCTTTATCTTTCCCTTTCCAAAATCCTTCTTTGTTGTATACGTCCCAAAAACTGCGCTCCTTTTCCGTTCGACCGACGAAATAGACGGTATAAAGTTGTGTGTGCGTTTCTCCAGAGAAGAAAGGTAACATTGGGCTTTCCCCATCTGTTAGCGATAATGGGGATGTTCTGTACCTGCTGTTCATAAAGTCTAAGGGTATCAGACCAGCGGAATAGACGTGGACGAGCATGGCGAATAGCATTAAGGCAGAAACTAGGTATCTCCTATTAATTATTATTGTCGTTAATCGCATATTATATAACGTTAGTGGAATAAAATGGAGGCAGCGTTTATGTTTTGTCTCTTAGTTGGCAGGTCGAAATGCAATGTCAGGGCTTTGCCCTTTGCTTTGTAGCCTTTGCAAATGTAATATTTTCTTTTAGAAAGATGAAGATGTGCAACGAAAAAATTGCTGTTATGGCGGTAACAACGCAACCTCTGCCGCTTTAATTTTTTAAATGTGCACTTAAAAAATATGATAAACATTTTGCGGTTTCAATAATTATGTCTACCTTTGCACCGCAATTAAGAACGGTAGCTTAACAAGGTGCGTTAGTTCAGTAGGTTAGAATGCCTGCCTGTCACGCAGGAGGTCACGAGTTCGAATCTCGTACGCACCGCTTAAAGAGGAAGTGTCAATAGAAACATTTCCTCTTTTTGTTTCTTCTCTTTTTCGCTTTATTTCTGTCGATTGTCCTAGAAACGTTGTGTATAATGTTTCCTAAAAATATTTCTATTTCTTTTGAGTATTCGTGGATAATAAGTATCTTTGTGAATAAAAAGTAATTTAATATGACGGCAATTTCTTATTCAACACTTAGCTCTAACTTTGCACGAGTAAAGTCTCTTACACCCTCGAAAGTGGGGAAGTTGATTGGTGGTAAAGTCGAAGCGAACATCAAAGCCAACATTTTTAGAAATGCTTGTGCTATTAGAATGTCGTATGCTTTTAATTATTCTGGCATGCCTATAAGCCGGTATGATGGGAGTGTCTCTTCGGGGAAAGATAAAAAATGGTACTTGTATCGAGTCGCAGACATGAAAAAGTTTGTTAAGGAACATATAGGAGGAACTCCTATAAAAGGGCATGCAGCAAAAGATTTTCGAGGGAAGAAAGGTGTTATAATCTTTTCCAACTGTGAATGGGACGATGCTGCTGGGCACATTGATTTGTTTGACGGGAAAGAAGTCGAAGGTCACGGGTACTTTGATGAGTGCGGAATGGCTTTATTATATGAACTTAAATAACAGCAATATGAGAACTTCTGGCTGGTATATCGTCATCTCTTTTCTTGCAGTGGTATTATTTGCAAACTGCAAGGATGCAGATAACCGACTTTTTGTTGCTGAACGAAATGGGCTTTATGGGTATATAAACGCCCAAGGCGATACTATTGTTGATTGCACATTCCCCTTCGCTTATACAGATACTATTTCGCGCATTGGTTTCGTTGCAGATAGTGCGGGCGCAATTAAATGTTTTAACAACAAAGGTGAGTTTCTCTTTAAGGTCTTTAATTACGATAACGGACCCGATTATCCTGCCGATGGGTTGTTTAGAATTGTAGATGATAACGCACTTGTGGGATTTGCCGATACGCTGGGGAATATCGTCATCTCACCACGCTTTAAATTTGCTTATCCTTTTAAAGAGGGACATGCAAAGGTGACTGATACAGGCGTGTTGGTGCCATGTGGTGAAGGTGTAGATCGCCATACCACTTGGCTATCCGATAAATGGTATTTCATTTCGAAGAAGAAAAGATAAGCAACAGTATAGAACAATAGGCCTATAACACTGTTCAATATGTAGATCTTGTATTTGCTTTTTGCAAACTTGGCTCTATCATTATCTGCAAGATAGTAGACGAACAAACTTGTTTATCCACACCTCGCATTAAAAAATGCTTGTACAAGAAGAGGATGTGGCAGTCTTGACACTTCCTCTTTTTATTGGTTTGTTCTTTATGGCTTTTATACCGAACCGACATAACCTATCTGTGCATTCTCATAATGTATTTCAGCTTTGGGACTTCAATTATCTCGTTGATTTCAAAGCCAAGTTTCTCATAGAGTTTCTTTGCATTTTGGTTGAAGTCGAAGACTGTCAAAGAAATACTTTCAATATTGTCATCCTTAAAAATGAAATCTACAAACCTTTTTAGTGCCTCTGTGCCTAAACCCAATCCTGTTTTTTGAGGATTTATTACAAATCTGCCTATGTGAATGTTGTCTTTGCCAATTTGTATTTCTTGTATCATTCCGACAAATTCCCCATCATTGAATATGGAAAATACATTTTCGAGGTCCTTTATTTTACCATAACTCAACGGATAAGAGATTTTGGGACCCATCCATTGCTCCTGAAACGCTTTTCCTTGTTCATTAGACCACTTACATAAAAGCGAGGCATTGTCTTTGTTTATTCCCTTTTCAAGTTTGATGTTCATGTCTAGGCGTTTGAAAAACTTCGAAATACACTCACCCTAAATGTTTTGTTAATCGATAGGGAGAGGTTTCTAATCAATTTCTTTTCTTATTATGGAGGTCTGCTGAGTGGGTGGAAACAGAATATTACCTGCTCACAAATTACCAACTATACCTGCTTTTTCGTTTTGTTGACAGGTGGGGAAAGTGCGCAAACCCTGTTCACAATATGGGTTAGCCACACTTTCCATGCTCCTTTTCCCTTTTTTTCAACGCACACTTAACGTAGCGTTGTAAGGGCGTTACAGCTTTTCCAACGCCTGTTTGATGTCGGCCAAGATGTCTTCCACATCTTCGATGCCCACCGAAAGGCGGATAAGATCGGGCGTAACGCCTGCCTCGCGAAGTTGTTCGTCGGACAATTGTCGGTGCGTATGACTGGCAGGATGCAGCACACAGGTGCGCGCATCGGCCACGTGCGTAACAATGGCAATCATCTTTAACGCGTCCATCCACTTCACGGCAGTGGCCCTGTCGCCCTTCAAACCGAACGAAAGCACGCCACACGAGCCGTTGGGTAGATACTTTTTGGCCTTTTCGTAGTTGGCATCGTCTTCCAATCCGCAGTAATGCACCCATGCCACATGTGGGTCGTTATGCAGGTATTCGGCCACTTTCTGTGCGTTTTCGCAGTGTTGCCGCATGCGTAGGTGCAGCGTTTCAAGTCCGATGTTGAGCAGAAACGCGTTTTGTGGGCCAGGTATCGAGCCGAGGTCGCGCATCAGTTGAACCACCATTTTGGTGATATAAGCCATCTTTCCGAAAGCCGTGGTGTAGGTAAGGCCGTGGTAAGAGGCATCGGGCGTGCACAATCCTGCGAATTTTTCGGCGTTCGTTTCCCAGTCGAAGTTGCCGCTATCCACCACAGCGCCGCCAACAGCGGTGGCATGTCCGTCCATATATTTCGTTGTAGAGTGGGTAACGATGTCGCATCCCCATTCAAAGGGGTTGCAGTTGATGGGCGTGGCAAAGGTGTTGTCCACAATCAAGGGTACGCCGTTGCGGTGGGCAATGCGTGCGAACTTCTCAATATCTAGCACCGCACAGCTGGGATTTGATATGGTTTCGCCGAAGAGCAGCTTGGTGTTGGGGCGGAAAGCAGCCTGTATCTCATCGTCTGAGGCATCGGGATGAACAAACGTGCAGTCGATGCCAAGCTTTTTAAGCGTTACTGCAAAGAGGTTGAATGTTCCGCCGTATATCTCGCTTGAAGTAACGAAGTGGTCGCCCGCCTCGCAGATATTAAACACGGCATAGAAGTTGGCAGCCTGTCCGCTCGAGGTGAGAACTGCCGCCACGCCGCCTTCTAATGCGGCTATTTTCTTCGCAACAGCATCGTTGGTAGGGTTTTGTAAGCGCGTATAGAAGTAGCCTTCTTTCTTCAAATCGAAAAGCATGGCCATCTCTTCTGTGTTGTCGTACTTGAAAGTTGTGCTTTGAATAATGGGCAATACGCGAGGTTCGCCGTTCTTAGGTTGCCATCCAGCCTGTACGCATAAAGTCTGTTTCTTCATCGTTCTGTTGTATTTTAAAGTTGTTGCTAGTACTGCTTGCAGTGTGCAAAGTAACTAAAAAAGAGCGAGATAGACAAGGAAGGAGGGGCATAATATGGGTGAATGTTGGTGGAGAATGGGGCGTGAGGAGGCGAACCGAAGGCAAACGAAAATTGTTTGCAAACGTTTGTCTTTACGATTTATTACGTTAAAATACGAAAAAAAATATCCGAAAAGTTTGGTTTATTCGATTATAAGACCTAAATTTGCGAACACTTAATTCGATTTTGAGATTGTCAAAATCACATTCCGAGGTTGGTAGCATCCTGCACCAACCTCTTTTTGTGTGCCGTTATTTCGCATTGCTTATCTGCTAATGGTCAAGCTCTCAAAATTGTTACAGGTAGCCCTTTCCCGTCTTATTGCTCAAATGCTTGCGCGCCTATGGTTGGTCTGTTTCTCGGTAAAGCGCAGTTTGGTTCGCCTTTCTTCGCTTTAATAGGGCGATTTACGTTAAAACATTTGGTAAAGACCGCAAAAATACATAACTTTGCAAAGAATTTTTAACGCAAAAAATACAATAACTAAAAAGTAGAGCCTA
Source organism: uncultured Prevotella sp. (assembly GCA_938028745.1). Lineage (GTDB taxonomy): Bacteria > Bacteroidota > Bacteroidia > Bacteroidales > Bacteroidaceae > Prevotella. The sequence continues at coordinate 4,360 of CALIZL010000058.1, read as the reverse complement.
TCGACAGAACTGTACTCCATATCAAAACCATTAGAAAATGATTAAGATTAGCGAAATGACCGACGAAGAATTGGCCATGTCTTACGTCAATGGGAACAACAAAGCTTTCGACTTGTTGCTTGAACGCAACCAATCGAGGCTGTTTTCTTATATCTTGTTCATTGTACACGACAGGAGTATGGCGGAGGATTTGTTCCAAGAAACGTTCGTTAAAATCATCTCCAAACTTCATGAAGGCAAGTACAGTTCTAGCGGAAAGTTTGTTTCCTGGATGCTGCGCATTGCGCATAATGCGGTGATGGACTGGTACAGGCGCCAGAAGAACGAGAAGACGATGGAGGTTTACAATGAAAACGACCTCTATGGCGATTCGACTAGCGTTCTCGACGCGAATATTGAGAACCACTTTGTTAAGGAACAGGTGCTGCGCGATGTGCAACGCATGATGAATCTCTTGCCAATTACCCAGCGAGAGGTTGTGTTTATGCGTTTCTACCAAAACTTGTCGTTCAAAGAGATAGCCGAACTCACCAACGTGAGCATCAATACGGCCCTGGGACGCATGCGCTATGCCGTGATGAACATGCGCCGAATGGCCGCCGCCAACGGTGTGGCACTGCAATTAGACTAAAAAAAACAAGCACTGGCAAACACGTCTGTGGCCGTATTTTGCTGCAAATACGTGCGCCAATGCCCATGACATCAAAACGTTAGGCGACAAACAACACGTGGCCAAACATCGTTTGAAAGCCTTTGAAGAGCCTTGAAAATACCCCCGTTGACAGGGCGTTTTCTCAACGCGATGACGTTTTTCTCCAACATAATAAAGGTTCCGTTTCGAGCAATTCGAAACGGAACCTTTATCATTTAGCGTTTAGCACAATACTATTTCCCTATCTGTCAGCCTTGCCAAAGGGCCACTTTGCCCCTTGCCAGAGATGTTTGCACATCAATAAGCCGCTGGTTGGAGCTGCCACGAAAGCGCAATCCCACATCGCGGAGCGAGCGAACAAATGGCCCGTCTACAAGCACATCAAGCTGTTCGAGCAAAGCCCGCCTGCCCTTGTCTTTAAGTAAGGCCTCGAAAGTAAAGCCCGTGTAGCACCAAATGTCTTTCTTCGTCTGTCGTTTTATCTCTTTGGCCAATGCCGTAAACGCCTCCGCTTGCAGCATAGGGTCGCCACCGCTGAACGTAACGTTGGCGAATGGGTCGGCTTTAATCACCTGCATGATGTGCCCGATGTTCATTTCTTCGCCGCCACCCCTGTTCCACGATTGCGGATTATGGCAACCTTCGCATGCGTGAGTGCACCCTGCACAGTATATGCAGGTTCTAAATCCAGGACCATCTACGGTGGTGTCTTCAATAATAGACAGCACGCGCAATGTATATTTGTTGTCAGCCATTATCGTGTTGTGCTTATATGTACCCTATTTCGAAAGCGATGCGCCCTATCAAGCGCCACTTCGATGTCTGTTTGCAGTGCTTGCAGTGCTTGCTTAGCCTTGCAAGCTGCCGCCACGCTCGTTATATTGCGTGCCTTATTCCGTTTCGTGTATCACCCTGTCTTTCAACTCGGCCAGCTTGCCGCTGTTCCACCTGTCGGTCGTTCCAACAAGATAACCCGTAATGCGCTGCAACCTGTCTAAGTGCTTGCTGCCGCATTGCGGGCAAACCTCCAAGTTGGCCTCAGCATTTTCAAATCCGCAGTCTAGGCAACGGTTGCGGTTATGGTTTACGCTGCCATAGCCCATGTTGTAGTGGTCCATCATGTCTACCACGTTCATGATGGCTTGCGGATTATGTGTGGCATCGCCATCCATCTCTACATAGAAGATGTGTCCCGCCCTCGTCATCTCGTGATAAGGAGCCTCCACCTCGGCCTTATGGCGTGCGCTACACTTATAATATACAGGCACGTGGTTCGAGTTGGTGTAATAGTCGCGGTCGGTAATGCCTTCCAACACGCCAAACTTCTTGCGGTCTATCTTGGTAAACTTGCCCGAAAGTCCTTCGGCAGGCGTTGCTAGCAAGCTGAAATTGTGGTGATACTTCTCCGAAAACTCGTTACAGCGACACCTCATGTAGTCTACAATGCGCAAACCCAGCTGCTGTGCCTCATCGCTTTCGCCGTGATGCGCGCCAAGCAAGGCTTTAAGGCATTCTGCCAAACCGATAAAGCCGATGCTTAAAGTGCCTTGGTTGATAACCTTTTCTATGGTTTCGTTGGGCGAAAGCTGCTCTGCGCCCGACCATAAGCTACGCATCAGCAGGGGGAACTGCTTGGCCATAGCCGTTTTTTGGAAGTCGTAGCGTTCGTTAAGCTGCTTAGCGGCCACGTCGAGCATGTTGTCTAGCTTGGCAAAGAAACTGTTTATGCGCGCATCCTTGTCGGCAATGTCCATGCACTCGATGGCCAACCGCACAATGTTGATGGTAGAGAACGACAGGTTGCCTCTTCCCACCGAGGTCTTCATGCCGTACTTGTTCTCAAAAACGCGTGTTCGGCAGCCCATCGTAGCCACTTCGTGCATGTAGCGCTTAGGGTCGTCGGCCTTCCATGCCTCGCTTTGGTTGAAAGTAGCGTCCAAGTTGAGGAAGTTGGGGAAGAAACGTCGTGCCGTAACCTTGCATGCTAGGCAATAAAGGTCGTAGTTAGGGTCTGTGGGCAGATAGTTCACGCCGCGCTTTTTCTTCCATATCTGTATGGGGAAGATGGCTGTTTCGCCATTTCCAACGCCGTCGTAGGTGCTGTTTAGCAATTCGCGGATAACGCAACGGCCCTCTGCCGAAGTGTCTGTGCCATAGTTAATCGACGAGAATACCACTTGATTTCCGCCGCGCGAGTGGATGGTGTTCATGTTATGAATGAAGGCCTCCATTGCTTGGTGCACGCGAGCCACGGTCTTGTTGATGGCATGTTGCACCATGCGCGCCTCGCCTTCAAGTCCATCGAGCGGCTTTTTCAGATAGTCGTTTATCTCCTTATTATATATATGGGCATAGTTTTCGCCCGTAAGCTCCTCCAAAGCCTTGACTTCTTCTACGAAGCTGGCACGAACGTAAGGGGCGAGATAAAAGTCGAAAGCGGGTATTGCCTGTCCGCCGTGCATCTCGTTTTGCGCTGTTTCCAGCGAGATGCAAGCCAACACACTGGCCGTTTCGATACGCTTGGCAGCACGCGACGAGCCGTGTCCGGCCGAGAAACCACGTTCCAAAATGTGGTCCAGCGGGTGCTGACAGCAGGTAAGCGACTTGGTTGGGTAATAGTCCTTATCGTGTATGTGCAGGCGATTTTGGCGTACGGCCTCTCTGCTTTCTTCGCTCAACAGGTAGTCGTCAACGAACGGCTTAGTGGTTTCGCTCGAAAACTTCATCATCATTCCGGCCGGCGTATCGGCGTTCATGTTGGCGTTTTCGCGCGTAATGTCGTTGTTTTTCACGTTGATAATCTCCAAGAACACGTCGCGCGTTTTGGCCTTTCTGGCCACGCTGCGTTGGTTTCGATAGGAAATGTAAGCCCTAGCCACATCTTTGCGGCTACTCTTCATCAGTTCCATCTCCACTTGGTTTTGGATGTCTTCCACCGTCATTTGCGGTTTTCCCACAAATCCGATGCGGTCTGCTATCTGCTGAACCAATCTTTCGTCTTCGCCTTTGTCGGTGTGGAGCATCGCTTTGCGTACGGCGGCCATTATCTTTTGCTCGTTAAAGCCCACAATGCGTCCGTCTCTCTTTACAACTGTCTGTATCATTCTCGTGAGGGTGTATTATTAGGTTCGTTATTTTGTTGTTGAATTATTACTGCAAAGATACTTTAAATATCAATAGGTTGTTCGTTTTGGATAACTTTTAACGCGTTAATATTTGTCAAACGCTTGGTTATTAGTGTTTTATATTTTCATTTTGGAAACTTATTGTGTTTTGTTGTGATTTTAGTTTCTTATTTTGAATAACTTTATCTTCTTTTCTTCGTAAATATTAGTCCGTTTTATTGGATTGTGTAAGTCCATTGATAGATAGCTGTTTACAGCGTTGTTGGTATGGCAACTTGCCAACTGATGATGGTGAAAAATGGCTGCGACTATTACTTTGTTTGCCCGACTGCTTGTTACTTCATCACCTTGTCAACTGCCCATCTACCCCATATCACCTTGTCAATCCATCAGGTTTTGTCTACTTTTCAGTAAGGATTTTAACATTGTGAGTGCCTTTTTATCCGCCAACCGCCAACCCGACCGCAAAAAAACGATTCTCGCGAAGGTTGGTTTTGATGCAAATGGGGGGGACTTTGTGAATGTGGTAAAATGAATTTTTATTTAAAAGAACCGCCATTTGCACCAGTTTTTGGGCGATTTG
>CALIZL010000057.1 GCA_938028745.1 uncultured Prevotella sp. | reverse complement strand
CATGATGCAAAAGTAATAAAAATAATTTGTCCCCACTAATTTTCCGCTGAGCCGACTTAACCCACCAGGCACGCACTGCTGTGGGCTGCAAAGGGGCGCAAAAAAGGCTCGCCCCACGAAGGAGCGAGCCCAAACTAAAAACGTGTTCAATGAAAGTTTAATACGCTTAAAGCAAATTACAACTTCGGACCAGCAGCTACGAGAGCCTTACCAGCCTCGTTGCCTTCGTACTTCTTGAAGTTCTTGATGAAGCGGCCAGCCAAGTCCTTAGCCTTCTCGTCCCACTGAGCTGCGTCAGCGTAAGTGTCGCGAGGATCGAGGATGTTGGTAGCAACGCCTTCGAGAACGGTAGGAATTTCGAAGTCGAAGATAGGCAACTTCTTGGTGGGAACCTTGTTGATGGCACCGCTAAGGATAGCATCGATGATGCCACGAGTGTCCTTAATAGAGATGCGCTTGCCAGTTCCGTTCCAGCCCGTGTTAACGAGGTAAGCCTTAGCACCGTTCTTCTCCATCTTCTTTACCAACTCTTCAGCATACTTGGTGGGGTGGAGTTCGAGGAACGCCTGACCGAAACAAGCCGAGAATGTGGGCGTGGGCTCGGTGATACCGCGTTCGGTACCTGCAAGCTTAGCGGTGAAGCCCGAAAGGAAGTAGTACTTGGTTTGTTCGGGGCTGAGGATAGAAACTGGAGGAAGAACACCAAAGGCATCTGCGCTGAGGAAGATAACTTGCTTAGCAGCGGGGCCAGCCGAGATGGGGCGAACGATGTTCTTGATGTGGTTGATGGGGTAAGACACGCGCGTGTTCTCGGTTGTGCTGCCATCGGTGAAGTCGATCTTGCCGTTAGCATCTACGGTTACGTTCTCGAGCAGAGCGTCGCGACGGATAGCTCCGTAGATGTCGGGCTCGCTTTCCTTATCCAGGTTGATAACCTTAGCGTAGCAACCGCCTTCGAAGTTGAATACGCCGTTGTCGTCCCATCCGTGTTCGTCGTCGCCGATGAGCAAACGCTTGGGGTCGGTAGAAAGGGTGGTTTTACCCGTTCCAGAAAGTCCGAAGAAGATAGCGGTGTTTTCGCCGTTGAGGTCGGTGTTGGCCGAGCAGTGCATAGAGGCGATGCCTTTGAGGGGCAAGTAGTAGTTCATCATGGAGAACATACCTTTCTTCATTTCGCCACCATACCAGGTGTTGAGGATAACTTGCTCTCTGGTTGTAACGTTGAATACAACGGCTGTTTCAGAGTGTAGGCCCAGTTCCTCGTAGTTTTCAACCTTAGCTTTCGATGCGTTGTAAACGATGAAGTCGGGCTCTTGGTCCAGTTCTTCTTGGTTTACGGGCTTGATGAACATGTTGGTAACGAAGTGAGCCTGCCATGCAACCTCCACGATGAAGCGAATCTTCATGCGGGTGTCTTTGTTGGCGCCGCAGAAACCGTCGACCACGAAAAGGCGCTTGTTAGAAAGTTCTTCCTTAGCCAGCTTGTTAACGGCTGCCCAAGCTTCTTTGCTAGCGGGGTGGTTGTCGTTCTTATATTCGTCGGTGGTCCACCATACGGTGTTGTGTGAAGTCTCGTCGTCAACGATGAACTTATCCTTAGGCGAACGACCGGTGTAAACACCCGTCATTACGTTAACGGCACCAAGTTCGGTTACTTGGCCTTTCTCAAATCCTTCGAGGCCTGCTTTGGTCTCTTCTTCGAACAACACTTCGTAAGAAGGGTTGTAAACAACTTCTGTAGTTCCTTTAATTCCGTACTTTTCTAGTACTGACTTGTCAAACTTTGCCATTTTATTAAATATGTTTAAGTGTGAAATTTTATCCTAAGCACATGTCTTTTCGGTATGCTGGGCAAAGTTAACAAAATCGTAAAGAACCACCAAGCGTGCGAGAAAAAAAATACGTGAGCGGCTTTCTTTTTAGGTTAAAGAATATAAAAATAAGGGTGTGTCGCCACTTTTGCTATTTGCACATTACAAAAATAAGCGGGAATTTAATACTTTTGCATGGCAAAAGATTAGCCACAGCATTTAACAAACCCATATACTCATTCTTATCGATAATGAAGATAGTAAATTTTAGCGAACAGAACTCGATTGTAAACCAGTACTTAGCCGAAATTCGCGACGTGGATTACCAAAAGAACCGACTGCTTTTTCGTAACAACATTCAGCGCATTGGCGAATTGGAGGCTTACGAGATAAGCAAGACTTTAGACTATGAGGCACGCGACATCACTACGCCCTTGGGCGTTGCACGCATGCAGGTGCCCACGGATAAGATTGTGTTGGCCACCATTTTCCGCGCCGGATTGCCCTTCCACAATGGGTTCTTGAATATCTTCGACCACGCAGGCAACGCCTTTGTGTCGGCTTATCGCGAGTATGTTGACGAGCAACACACCAAGGTGGGCATACATGTTGAGTATTTGGCCACGCCTAGCATCGAGGGTAAGAACCTGATTATAGCCGACCCGATGTTGGCAACGGGTGGTTCGATGGAACTGGGGTATAAGGCTTTCCTTACCAAGGGCACGCCCAAGCGCATACACGTGGCTTGCGTTATCGCATCGCCAGAGGGCATTGAGCATATCCGCAAGACCTTCCCCGAAGACAAAACCACTATTTGGTGCGCCGCCATCGACCCCGGATTGAACGAACATAAGTACATTGTGCCTGGCTTTGGCGATGCCGGCGACCTTTGTTATGGCGAGAAACTGTAAGCGTAAAGCCTAGCAAGCGAAGTAAAAAAGCATACGAGGGTCAGCCTAACTTACTTAAACACAAGTTAGGCTGGCCCTCGTTTTTTTATTTGGCGGTTAGGCGTTCTGGGTTAGTTGTGCCATCTAGAAAGGCAAAAACGGCTAATATCTTTGGCGCATCTGGCTGGCTAAGAACATTGCGCCTGCCTGCAAACCCCAATCAGTACAGTAAGCAACTTAAAATATTTTATAAGCGGTGTAATGGCCGATTGGGGCTTAAACTTAACCCCTTAGCTTAATTTCGCAGTTCTCCAAGCTCTCAACCGTGGCCAAGGCCTTGTAGCGAACGCCTTGTTGGCGCAGAACATCGCCGCCCTTTTGGAAAGCCTTCTCGATGATAAAGCCCATACCTTCTAGGCGTGCGCCGGCCTGTTTGCAGAGGTCTATCACGCCCATCGAGGCGTTGCCGTTGGCCAAGAAGTCGTCGATAAACAGCACATGGTCTTGCGGGGTGAGGTAGTCGGCCGAGATACACACCGTGTAACTGCGGTCTTTGGTGAACGAATGCACCACCGAAGTGAGCATGTTGTCCATCGTTTTAGGCTGCTTTTTCTTGATGAACACCACGGGCAACTGCATGATGTAGCCCACAAGGATGGCGGGTGCGATGCCGCTAGCCTCGATGGTGACAATCTTATTGATGTGTGCGTCGGCAAAATGCTGGCTGAATTCCTTGGCTACTTCCATCATCAGATTGGGGTCCATCTGGTGATTGATAAAGCTGTCTACCTTTAAAATGCCGCCTTCGTAGCATTTGCCGTCTTGAAGAATGCGCGTTTTTAATTTATCCATTTGTGAGTTGGTGGGTTTGGGAGTTGACGAGTTGATGAGTTAACGAGTTTGTGAGTTGACAAGTTAACGAGTTTATGATTTTTTGAATTGGTGGGTTTTTGAGTTGTTGGGTTTATGAGTTTTTGAGTTGATAAGCAGATTATAAGCGAAAACTTACCAACTTATCAACTCATAAACTCACCAACTAAATTCACTTTCTATTAAACAGTGCGTTAGCTAAGATAGCAGTTAGTCCGCCTGTGGTGATGCCAGACGAGAAGATGGTGCGCACTGCTTCGGGCAATTGTTTCAGGATGTCGGGCATTAGTTCAACGCCCATTCCCAAAGCCAAGCTAGCCGCAATAACCAAAACAGCCCTGCGATCGAGTTTCTCGCTGGCCACAATACGAACGCCTGCGGCGGCCACCGTGCCGAACATTAGCAGTGTGGCACCGCCTAACACGGGCGAGGGCATGAGCGAAAAGACGATGCCCACGATGGGGAAGAGGCCCAAAACCACCAACATGGCGGCAATGAAGTAGCCCACATAGCGGCTCGCCACGCCCGTAAGCTGAATGATGCCGTTGTTTTGGGCGAAGATTGAGTTGGGGAATGATGAGAATATACCTGCCAAAAGCGAGTTGAGTCCATCGGCAAGCACACCTCCCGAAACGCGCTTTACGTACACTTCGCCGTCTACGGGCTCGCCCGACACCATCGAATTGGCCGTTACATCGCCCGTGGCCTCGATGGCCGTAACCAGATAAACCAATGCCACGGCAATGATAGAAGATACGTTGAAGTCGATACCTAGCTTGAAAGGTATGGGCACATAGAACGATTCCACGTTGCTGCCGTTAAAGCTTCCAAAGTCTACCATGCCCATGCAGAGTGCCAACACGTAGCCAATAACCACGCCTAGGATGATGGAACTCATGCGTACGTATTTGTTGTTGCTGCAATTCAAGGCGATAACGCTGGTCAACACCGTGGCGGCAACGATGAGATTGCGCGGCGAACCAAAGTCTGCCGCTGCAAGATCGCCTCCTCCGCAGGCCATCACGCCTGCCTTAACAAGGCTCAACCCGATGAGCATCACCACAATTCCGCTTACCAAAGGCGTGATTATACGGCGTAGATATTTAAACGAATAGCTAACGGCCATCTCTACTGGCGCGGCTGCGATGCAGGCTCCGAATATCAAAGGCAACCCGCCGGCCTGACCAATGGCGATGATTGGACCAATAAACGAGAAACTGGTGCCTTGCACACAAAGTAGTCCGCAGCCCACCGGACCTAGCTTGCGACATTGTATAAATGTGGCCACACCCGACACGAAGAGGGCCATCGACACGAGAAAGCCCGTGGTGGCGAGGTCCATCCTCAGGGCTTTGGCAATGATTAGCGGTGGTGTGATGATGGCCACGAAGATGGCGAGCAGGTGTTGAACGGCCGCAAAAAGGGTTTCTTGCAAGGGTGGGCGGTCGTTAACGCCGTAAATAACGGCTTTGGTTGTCTTTTGTTCCATGTGTTATCTTGAATAAAAAGCCTCATTCCCAACCCCTCTCGGCCTCACCCCCAACCCCTCTCCAAGGGGAGAGGGGAGTGATATGCTTTGTGACTTTATGAGTTTGTGAGCTTGTGAGATTATGAGCTTGTGAGTTTGTGAGTTTATGAGCTTGTGAGTTTGTGAGTTTATGAG
>CALIZL010000056.1 GCA_938028745.1 uncultured Prevotella sp. | reverse complement strand
TATCTACTTGCAATGTCTGCTTATCTTTCAGTTTTAAATTCAAAACGTAGAGTGGCGTTCCTGATTTTACTTCATTTTCAAAATGTCTAATGTCTGGCTCATTCAGAATTTTATTTTTTTGAAGATATTTCAGATACATACTATCAGCTCTATTGAACCACTGAGCGACCTTCATGCTGTCACTATCGGGGCTATACAATAATTTGTACGTTTCTTCTTCATTCTTTTCTAACGACTTTGCATAAGACAAGACGATTTTGTTGATGTAAGAAGCAGAGTCGAGCGCGCTATAAGCACGCTCTATCTGTTCAATTAATGTCTGCGCTTTTGAAATGCTCAAAACCAGACTGCTCATGATGAAAATTAAATATACCCTTTTCATATTAACTTTAATCTTTTAATAAAAAACACCAGCTTTTATCAGGCACCAATGGGTGAACAACGGAACGTATTCATACTCTGTTTTGTGTCTGAACCAGATAAGCAATGGCTTGCCGTACTTTCCGTTAATTGCTGGGGCGTCCATCGGTACGATAAAACCCTTCTTCTTTGCTTGTTTCCCCCTTGAAATATCAGCGTAACCTTATGCTCCGCTCGTCTTTATGCCTTGCACAATAGCTGTAGAATCTAGCTTTGTTATCTCTTGTTCGTGAACTATATCTAGACTTTCTATCATCGTGGGAGTAATCATGTGCCCCTCTCATTCTTCTGTTATTAAAATTCGTTTCACTTTATAAAACTTGTAGTGCTGTCGGGTTTGTTGGAAAAGGGGACGAAGTGGTAAACTTTGTATACAAACTGTTGGACACCGGCGTAGGTTCTTGCGATTGTGTTAATGCGCAGCGTCGTATCATTGATTATCTCGCCAACATTGTCAATAGCAATTGTGCTTCGTTTGTTTTGGTATTCCCATGTTCGCAAAGCAACGGTTCGTTTTGTTATCATAAAGACACCAATGGCTGTGGGTTTACTCCATAAACGATGCATGTAAGATTTATTTTGCAAAACATCATTTTCTATGTACTGCTTGGTGCTTTTACCGCTGTTTTCTACATATGTGCATAGGCAAACACCATTTCGATAGAGCACAATTAATCCTAGCATGTTTTTATGGGTGTTTGTTGCAAGATAATATCCGTCTGTACGCAGTTCCTTACCGATATAAGGATGGCGTTCTAATCCTAAACCTTCCAGCGAATCATTCTCATTGAAGAAGTTGCAACCCAACAGTAAGACCACTATTGGAAATATTAAAATAATCTTTTTCATTTTAACGAAATGGATAGATGTCATATACTATGTATGATGTGGGTGTTAAGCAAGCATATGATAATGTATATCGGATGCAAGCTCCAATCCACATTTATATGTGTGGTTATTTGATGAAACTAGACGTACTATCGGGTTTATTGTTAAACGCCTTAAAATAATACAACTCATCTATATTTTCTACGTTGCCATATCGATTGTAACGCCAACTTGTAAGTCTCAGCGTTGTATCATTCAGAATTTCACCTGTGCAATTTTGGGTTACCCTCCCACTTCCTGAAAAGAAGATTTGAAACTCAAGCACATTTCGTAAGACGGAGAACACCCCAATGCCATCTGGCTTACTACGTACCTCATTCATGTAAGCTTTGTTTCCCCATTTGTCATTCTCTATATAATGGGTAGCGTCTCCATACCTATAATCAAAATACGTAAACATACATACTCCATTACGAAACAACATCAATGTGCCCATTTTGTTTGTATGGATGTAGCCCGAATAATAATAACCATCGGTACGCAATTCTTTGCCTGTATATGGCCTCCGTGGCATATCCAAGTCTAGAAATATCTCCTCTTCGTTGCGGCAACTCGATAAGACAAGTAGCGATATTGCCAATATAAATATTTTTTTTACCATAGAAGTCGTCTTGGCTTTTAATGTTTTATAAATTGAGAGGTGTTTATTGTCTTTGTGTTACTGAACCAAGATAAACCCTTCATGCTGTTCAGTCTAAATCCAGTTTACCTATATTGTCGTATTCCACTAGTCCATTATCGAATGAATTTTCAAATGGTTTACCAGCATTTCCCTTGAGGCTTGTCCCTTTTACGAAGATATTATTATGCACGAATACCTTAGCATGGAACTGGCAGTCGAAGCTGTCGAAGAAACAACAAAACACGTTGTAACGGATGTGTATCTCTTCTTCATTGTGTCCACCCATCTCATGTTCTGTAAAGTCTGTGACAACACACTGTTCAAAAACTAACCCACCTTCAAACCAGCATCCTGTTATATGTAAGTTTCTGATCAGGCAATTACGAATAACAACTTTCTCTGAAAAATTGAATCCAGTGAAAACCATTTTCTCTATAAGCGCATCTGCAATAACAACCACTCCTTCACTCAGAAACTGCTGATAGCTTGTTTCGTCTATTCTTTCAATACTTTTCATTTCCATTTTAAATTACCAAAATAAGTTATAGTATTATACGCCATTCTTGTAGAACGAGTCGGATATAATGTTGTAATTGCAGCACCTGCTCCTCTCGCATTAAGCATAACCGAATCTGGCATGGTTTCATTGGTGTCAATGGTTTCATTGCTGTAAGCGGTGTCGTTCACATCATTATTTGTTTTCTTCCATCTTTCCTTATGAAAAAGGATACATAAAGCCTCTTGGTTGGAATGGTTTCTCCATTTATTATTCATTGTGCACCTCCCATTTTTCTGTTGTTAATTGTCTGCGGATAAGCTGCCTTAAAGTGTTCCTCCTTACGAGAGCTTCGCCCGTGAACAAACTATAATTTTAAAGTTCTAGTGTCTACTACGTCTTGCTTGGATTTACCAGTGGGCGTGGTTTCACTTTCTCCCAAAATAAATTACGTCTATAGCTACGCATTGATATTTTAAGCGTGTCTGAAAGTACTGGGCCATTTTCGCATGTGAGATATTTAGATGGTAAAACATACATAGTCATCTTATTCATGTCAACGTTCTTACCTGTCGCATATAACGTCAATTCAACTCTTATGCAACAGTTACTTAGGCTAGATTTTGCCTGAATCTCACTCTCGGCATTCTTCATGTGGGTTACTTTCATGACAGAAACTTGTTCGTTGTCAAAACCGATTTTCAGTGAATCAGGGTTAATTTCATATTCTCCACTCAAATTAAACGTAAGGTAAAAGATTCCTCGAAATTCATTAGCGTCTACTATTACATGTCCACACGTTGTATTCAGAACTTGCTGTTTTGTACCATCTTTAAACGTGAGCCAAAATGAGGTGTCGCATGAACAAAACAGCAATATTACCAACATTAAGCAAATAGAAAGCTGGAGACCTTTATTGCCGACATTTGTAGTAGCTAATATTCGGCTAGTGCGGTTCCCATTGGCATCGTATACATGAGAAACCTGTTGTGCCCGCATAGCAGCGGACGACAATGTAAATACAATGGCTTGTAAGAGTTTCGTCATGCAGAGGATATTTAGTGTTGATAAATCGTATTGAGAAAGCTAATTCAGCCTACATCTGCAAATATAGTGATTATTCCTTTTTGTTCAAACAACTTTAAACAAAAATCGTAAGGAAATGAATAAAAAGAGATAATATCAGCAAGAAATGCTGTGCATACAATAAAATCGTTAAGCCACAGCTATGCGCAAATCACGATGATGCGCCGGTGTTTGTGGAACTTTTGTACTAAGCCGATGGATTCTTACCAAATCCATACGAGTTTGGGATAACACACGAAATGTAAACTCCACATTTGGCTGTACCATATAGCCCTAATTACCGCATCGTGGCATTTGGCACAATGGTCACTGCTTATGTTGCAATCTTGCTACAAAGGGGTTGCATCTTCTTATTATGACAAGAAATAACTTGTGCGTGATATGCCATCTAATCATCAAGCAGGTGGATGTTATGCCCGTAAGTATGTGTCATAGTCTTGCCCGGCGTATGCCTTGTTGTTGCATTACGCAAGTATTCATGCCCTCTGCTTTCCTCCTAAAACATTGTTAGATAATGGAAAATAGCGTTGAAAGGGTGTTGTTCTAAGCGGATAATTCGTATCTTTGCGCTATGAATTAACAGGATAACGAACAGATGAAGAAACTATTTTACTTTTTCGTGGCATTGCTGGTTGTGGGTTGCTCGATGGGGCCAGACCCTGGCGAGGTTGCTGCACAAGCGGCCAAAGAATATTACATGCAGCTATTGGCAGGCAAATACGAACATTATGTGGATGGGTTTTATCGGCCCGACAGCATTCCGCCAAGCTATCGCCGACAGCTGATAGACAACGCCAAGATGTTTGTGGGACAGCAAAAAGCCGAACGGCGCGGTATTCTTGACGTGCGTGTGGTAAACGGCGTGGCCGATACGGCTAAGCGTTCGGCCAATGTGTTCCTGCTTTTTGCCTATGGCGATAGCACTAGCGAAGAGGTTGTTGTGCCTATGGTGTTACATCGGGGCGTGTGGTATATGCGCTGACGTTTCCCCGATAGGCTTTGGCACGTTGCCGAGCGTTGGGCATTAGTGAAAATAAAGCGCATGCCGTATTGTGACATGTGGCATGCTGCTAGGTTTGCGCAAGCAACCCATTTGGTGCACAGAATAAACAGAATTACTTGCTGGCGGTAATGTTGGCCTCTTCGCGTTCTTCCACCTCTTTCACCTTTCTGAATAGGTCGGAGGCAAACACAAGGTCGTTTAGCTTTTGGTTTTTGCTACTCATCACGTCGTCTTTCGTACCCTGCCATTCTTTCTTACCTTTGTAGATAAAGCAGATGTTCTCGCCAATGCCCATTACCGAGTTCATGTCGTGGGTGTTGATGATGGTTGTCATGCCAAACTCCTTGGTGATGCTCGATAATAGTTCGTCTATCACGAGCGAAGTTTTGGGGTCGAGTCCGGAGTTCGGCTCATCGCAAAACAAGTATTTGGGGTTTAGCACAATGGCCCTTGCAATGGCCACGCGCTTTTGCATTCCGCCCGATATTTCGCCAGGAAACTTGTCTTGTGCGTCGGTAAGGTTAACGCGGGCAAGACACTCTTGCGCGCGTTTTGTTCGTTCGCGCAGGTTCATCGTGGAGAACATGTCGAGTGGAAACATCACGTTTTCGAGTACCGAAAGCGAGTCGAACAAGGCTGCACTTTGGAAAATCATGCCCATTTCGCGGCGCATGTGTACCTTTTCGCGTTTCGACATGCTTACGAAGTTGCGCCCATCGTATAATATCTCGCCCGAAGTGGGTTCGAGCAAGCCAACGATGTTCTTCATCAGCACGGTCTTTCCCGAACCGCTTTGTCCGATGATAAGGTTGGTTTTGCCTGTTTCGAATACGCAATCTATACCTTTGAGAACGGTCTTGTCCTCGAAAGATTTGGTCAGTTTCTTTACTTCAATCATTGTTTTTGCTTTTTAGGGGTTGGCCTTCGGGCTTGTTACTTGCCCTGTCGTGGCCGTCCGTTGCCCATTGGGGCGGCTCCCTCTTTCGTTTACGATACCTAAGAGCCTTCTGCTTTGTTGTGGGCTGTTGGCGTGTGGCGTTTAGCTGAGCATTTGTGTAAGGAACACATCCGAGAACAGAATGAGCACCGAACTGCTTACAACGGCATCTGTGCTGGCTTTGCCCACCTCTACCGAACCGCCTTCTACCGTGTAGCCGAAGTACGACGACACGCTGGCGATGATGTAGGCGAAGAACAAACTCTTAACGATACTCATCCACATGAACCAGGGGTTGAATGCATGTTGTATGCCAAGGGTGAGGTCGTCGGGGGTGAGGATGTGCCCAATGTAGGCCGTGGCGTAGGCTCCGAGGATGCCCATTGCCGAACTGAATATCACAAGAAACGGCATGATGGTTACCAATCCTAGTATCTTGGGCAATATCAGGTACGAGGCCGAGTTAACGCCCATGATGTCGAGCGCATCTATCTGCTGGGTAACGCGCATAGTTCCCAGTTCGGAGGCGATGTTAGAACCCACCTTTCCGGCCAAGATAAGACACATGATGCTTGACGAAAATTCGAGCAACATAATCTCGCGCGTGGTATAACCCGACACCCAACGTGGCATCCACGGACTTTGGATGTTCAGTTTCATCTGTATGCAGATAACTGCTCCGATGAAGAAAGAGATGAGCAGCACGATGCCCACCGAGTCGACGCCAAGCTGCGACATCTCCTTAACGTAGCGTTTGAAGAACATCCGCATGCGTTCGGGGCGCGAAAAAGAACGCCCCATCAGTATGAGGTATTGCCCAAGTGTGTTGAGATAGTTGAGTATCAACATTTTTTTATCCTATATATAATAATGTGTAAGCCTTTCGATAACTCTCCGTTTGTCGGCAGGCAAGGTTTAAGTTCTTTTGTCGTTTGGCGTGTTGTTGGCCGCGAAAACTTGTTTTCTCGTTGCCTATGTCGTCTAACTTATGCAAAGTTAGTGCCAGTGAGCGCAATGAAAATTTGTTTTTCTGATTGCCGAACGCCGCCTAACTTGTGCAAAAGTACGCAAATTATGATAGAAACAGCTATCTTGCGCACGCTTTTTATTTCTTGTTACCACTTTTATGCCTACCTTTGCACCAAGGTTTTAATTTCAGAATATAAGGAGAAGATATGTCTATGAATGATTTTCAGCTCAACGAACTGAACCACGAAGATACCCACATGGAGCTGCGTGCCGAAGGACTTGTGAAACGTTATGGCAAGCGAACGGTGGTGAACGATGTCTCTATCAACGTTCGCCAGGGGGAGATTGTGGGGCTGCTAGGCCCTAACGGGGCGGGGAAAACTACCTCGTTCTATATGACTACGGGCTTGGTGATACCCAACGACGGGCATATCTTTATCGACAACACCGAGATTACCGACTTCCCTGTGTACAAACGCGCGCGTGCAGGCATTGGCTATCTGCCACAAGAGGCCAGTGTGTTTAGGAAACTGAGTGTGGAAGACAATATCATGGCCGTGTTGGAACTGACGGGAAAACCGCGCCAATATCAGCTTGATAAGCTTGAAAGCCTTATTCGTGAGTTTCGTTTGGGGAAGGTGAGAAAGAACAAGGGCGACCAATTGTCGGGTGGCGAACGTCGACGCACGGAGATTGCGCGGTGTTTGGCCATCGACCCGAAGTTTATTATGCTTGATGAACCCTTCGCTGGCGTTGACCCCATTGCCGTTGAGGACATTCAGCACATCGTTTGGCAGTTGAAGTATCGCAACATCGGCATCCTTATAACCGACCATAATGTGCAAGAAACGCTTACCATTACGGATAGAGCTTACCTGTTGTTCGAGGGAAGGATACTATTCCAAGGCGCGCCCGAAGAGTTGGCTGAGAATAAAATTGTTCGCGAGAAGTATCTAAGTAATAGTTTCGTGTTGCGCAAAAAAGATTTCCAAACGTTGGATGAGGAACGTCGTGCACGCGAGGGCGGACTTTGATGTGTAGGCGCGTGGCGTTGCTGGTAGGGTAGTGGAAGCGGGGCATCGTCTTAATGCGCATGGTCTGGTTCTTGTGCGCGTTTATGGCTGCTGTTTAGCAAAGAAAGAAGCCTTTTCATTAACAAATTCATTCTTTTCCACTAAAAAGTTCGCAGAAAGTTTGTGTGTTTCCGGATAAATGTGTACCTTTGCACTCGCAATTCGGAAATGAGGCGCAAATAAACATCGCGGAGTGGAGCAGTTGGTAGCTCGCCAGGCTCATAACCTGGAGGTCACATGTTCGAGTCGTGTCTCCGCAACTATATTAAAGAGGTGTAAGGAATGTTCCTTACACCTCTTTTCTTTGTTGTTGCTGTGTGGTTGGTAGTAGGCGTACAGCTGGGGTTCTTGATTGTTTGCAAACTCGTGGTCTGATAAACTCATCAATTCACAAATACTCGCCACTTCACAAGCTCATCAACTCACAAACTTACAAACTCATCAACTCACTAACTCATAAACTTCTCTTATATTAATAAGGTGTAAATCCCCGTTATGTTACCAATGTGTGAAGAAACCCAAAAAAATGCATTGTGGTTCGATATTTTTCTTAAAAAGGCTTGCGTGGTATTTAAAAAAGCCCTACCTTTGCATCCGCTTTCGGGAACGAAGTTCTTTG
>CALIZL010000055.1 GCA_938028745.1 uncultured Prevotella sp. | reverse complement strand
AACTCACAAACTCATGAACTCACAAACTCATGAACTCATGAACTCACAAACTCATAAACTCATTAGCTTATAACCTAATCAACTCACCATTTCATACATCCATCAACTCACAACCCCATCAACTGGTAACCTTATCTCCCCGCTAACTTAAAAGTTAAATTGTTGTCTTTATTTTACAAAACAGCTCCAAATCTCTCTCCGTTTTAGCGAAAATAAAGCCTATAAAGTAGCTAAATTACTCCTATTTCTAGCCTTTCACGTCTTTTGCTTTGTCTATTTTCGAGAATATTGCCTGCATTTTGCACCAAATAACCTTTCTAGTTTGGTTGCCAGCTCGCATTTTTTCAAGCCCATTTCCCCACTTTTAGCCCCTAAAACGCCACTTTTTGAGGGGTGTTTTGCCCTTTTGGGCCATGTTTTTAATGGCTTGAACAGCTTTTGCCTATACCTTTTCAATGAATATTTATGCTTATCGCCTCGCATTTTGCAGCATTTTACCTTGCGTTTAGCACCAAAATGCCTTGCATTTAGCACCAAAATGCCTTGCGTCTAGCACCAAAATGCCTTGCGTTTAGCACCAAAATGCACTGAGTTTAGCACCAAAATGCACTGCATTTAGCACCAAAATGCACTGCATTTAGCACCAAGTTGCCCAAAATCTGGTACAAATTGAGGTTTTATGCAATGCGTATTCACTTTGCTTGCATTTACAACCAACCTCATTTTACATCAAAACAAACCTTCGCGAGAATCGATTTTTTGCGGCAAGGTGAGCGATTGGTGAGCAGAAAGGGCACTCGTAATGTTAAAATTCTTGCTGAAAACAAGACAAAAGAGGTTGTGTAATGTACGCGCTTGTGGGCAATGGGGCGGGTAGCATGTACGCTTACAGGTATACTTAATAGGTTTGATACGGCACTGTCCTGTTGGAGGGCATGGAACAATATTGCATTCAAACTAATTCTTCTCAAGAAGATAAGAGAGAGAAAAGCCAAGGTGACTTCATATTAATGAAATGTAGGATTGAGAGTTGTTATAATCAATCTATAACTTTTTAGGATAATTGTAAAGCAGCATTTGTGCAATCATCTGGTGCTTTTCCTTTCATTAGCTTGCAATTCTCAAAGCAAAGAGTTACATTTGCAATGTGAAAAGGAGAATTGTATATGATTAAGTTCAAGGAAAAGACAAGGGAAGAACTCATAGCAGGCTTCAAGCGTGCAATTGAACGTAAAAGTGAATTTGAGGAGCAGGCTCAAAAAGAGTTTGCTGATATGCGTAGGCGTGGAGCAGACTGAAAAGCATCTTTATTATTCTGACACTGTGGAAATGCAGGCAGATGGAGTGGAGAATTTTGCAGCCATCATTGTGCAAAAGTCAAATCCCAAGCTAAATGAGATTGTGGAGGCATTTAATCATGTGGTGAATATCCTCAAAGAAAAGCCTGAATAATGTTTCACCCCATGGCATTTCACTCTGATAATTTATATACACCTGAATGTGAAGATGCCACTTTATATTGAAACCTGTGCTTTATGTGGTCTTTGCAAACCGTTTTTTTCTGGTATCTGACAAGTTGACTATAACCTTATACTGCGATATGCCGCAGGAAACAAACAATATAAAGCACGAAAAGGGGTGTCTCCCGACACCCCTTCACATATTATACAAAAACATTATGAATTTTATTTAGCGAACAAGATTAAAAGTTATCGATATGTTGATTATATTCAATATGGTTTATTTTGTTTGCATGCTTATTGCGCCACTTTACAAGTGCGCTCTTTGCGTTCGCAATAGCGTTCGCATTGTCGGCAAATGTCATAGCCGAGCATGGCTCCGAGGATGAAATCCTCTTCTGGGCTGAGCTCGTTTAGCGGACGGTTAATCATCATCCTGATGGCGTTGAGGCACTCTTTCTTTCCGAAAAACAAGTTGAGGTTCTCTTTCCCCACCGGTTTTATCAGGTAGTCTATGTGCTGATGTTCAAGCCTTGCTATGGCAAATTGCTCGTATTTCTTGTTGAAGGTGTATAAAACCATCTGTCGCACGCCTTTCTGATACTCATAAATATGGTTCATCAGCACCTTCATGTCGGCTGAAATCATTTCTGTTTGCGGCATAGTTTTGTATTTTTTTATATGGCGGTGGGGCTGTTTATGGCCGCCCCACCGTCTTGGTTTTGCTCAATGCAAGAGTATTTCTTTGCAGTCGACTTACAATGCGGGCTTTATTTCTTCGAGCCATGCGTCGATGCGACCTTCGGTCTTATCGTCTTCGTTCACGTCGTCGAGAGCCAGACCCACGAACTTTCCGTCGGCAACAGCCTCGCTATCGTCGAAGGTATAGCCATCGGTAGACACCTCGCCAACCATCTTTGCGCCACTGTCTTTTGCTGCATTGTAAAGCTCGGCCATTGCGCCGCAGAAGGTATCAGAGTAAGATTCGGCATCGCCGCAACCGAAAACGGCCACCGTTTTGCCAGCCAAGTCGGCCTCTTTAAGCACTTTTACGCCGTCGTACCAATCGTCTTGCAGTTCGCCAGCACCCCAAGTAGAGGTTCCGATGAGCAAATTTTCGTTCTCGGCAACAACGTCTGCGTTGAAGTTAGCCACGTCTAGGGCTTCTACGCCTAGTTTGCTTGCAATCGTTTCAGCGATGCTTTGGCAGGTTCCTGTTGAAGAACCGTATACTACCACCGTTTTTTTCATTTCAATTCTTAAGTTTTAGTTGTGTTATTATTATGGATGCAAAGTTAAGTACAAATATACAATGGCACAATACCTAGAAATGGTGTTTTTTGCGTAAGGATTGTTTTGAGGCGTAATGTGGGCTGTTGGTTTATTTCGCAACGAGCCTAACGAGCGTGCTGCCGCTATGTTTGGGGCTATCTGCATGTATCTGAACTACATACACGCCTGCCGCTAATGTCTCTAGCTGTATGGTGGATTGTGCGGCCAACAGCGTGCGCGGCCTACTTAGAACTAATGAACCCGATAGCGAGTAAAGGCGCAGGGAGCAGGCGTGTGGTTGCCCGTCGGCGAAGGTTATGCGCAGTTTGTTGTTGCCGTCTGGGCTTATATGCACGCCCTGTGGTTGGTGTTGGTAGATGCCTTGCACCTTGGTAATGCCCAAGATGTGGAGCAGGCCGCGATAAACATCCACTTGTCCGTAGCCATAAAGGTTGTTGGGATGGGGTAGGGAGGTGTCGTGTTGCGTGCCTGTTTGTGCCACAATGTTTCGCACATCGCTGGCCGTTATCGTTGGGTTGGCCTGCAACCACAGGGCGATAGCACCGGCAACAGCTGGCGCAGACATGGAAGTACCCGTGTTGCAGTTCCACGGATAGGTGCGGCCGTTGTGTTGGAAGTGCGCCACATCCCATTGCACGTCGCTGTTGTTGGGATGATTGGCAATGTAAAAGCTGTTGTACGACGAGATGATGTTGCTGCCAGGAGCCATCACGTCGGGCTTTGTGCGGCCGTCTGCGGTTGGTCCTTTCGAAGAGTAGGGTGCTCTTTCGCCTCCTGTTCCTTGCAACGAATACTTTTTTTCGCCCTTATAATTAGTAATGTGTGTGCGATACGAGGTTGCGCCAACGGCAATAACAGCTGGCGCACTGGCGGGCGATAGGATGGTGTGGGTGTCGTCGCCGCCCAACAACGCAGGCTCGAGCTTGTTCGTTTCCCATCTGCCTGCACCTCGGAACAGCTCCACATCGGCATTTGCACCAATTAATACCAATGCCGTTGGCGGAACGTAGGTGCTAGAACCCAACGTGCGCAAGTACATCTCGTAGGCCAATGCGCCCTCGTTGTCGGGCTGGTAGGCAGCCGCTTGTATCTCGTATTGCAGCTTTCCAAAGGTAAGTGTGTCTATCAGTTGCGAGTCTTTGGCGGCCACTAATGCGCGCGTGTCGATGTCGTATGTGGTTAATGTGCCCACGCGATGAAACCTCAATCTAAGCAGAAAATGCGCTTTGCTTTTGGCCGAAACGCCTATTCGGCCGTTAGAATCCTTGATGAATGTGCCTGCCGAGTCGGTTCCCAGAGGCTTTCTAAGGTAGCTAGCCCGTCCGCCTTCATTGCCAGCCGAGGCCACGATGATGTGCCCTGGACCTTGAAGGCTGTCTAACACAGCATGGTAGAGTTGCGTGTCGCTGTCGAAACGAAAGCTAGAACCCTCGCTAAACGATGCCACGCAGGGCTGGTTGTGGCGTTTGGCATAGTCGAAGATGTATTTAAAGCCCAACGCATCTGTCGCTGTGGTATATTTATATAGGTCTTTTTTGTCCACCAGATTTTTGTTCTCGCTGGTGAGGTTTGCCACTAGGCAGATGTCGCTTTCCCATGCCATGCCGCGGTAAGGGCTTTTAAACCCACTGCCTACTGCAATGCCCAAGGTGTGGGTGCCGTGCGTTTCTTGTTTGCCGTCGCGTGTGTGGCGCAGGCTGAGGAGGGCGTTGGGTGTGGTGTAGTCGCGCCCAACGGGTAGGTTTGTGCCGATGGTGTCGGTTGAAAGTTGGTCCCATAGGGCCTTGATGCGTAGTGTTCGGCCCGTAGAGTCGCAGAAATTGGGGTGCGTAAGGTCGAAACCGATGTCTTGAATGCCCACCACCACGCCCTTGCCCGTGTAGGCTTGTGGCAGCGATTGGCTTTGATATGCGGGCCATGCGTTTAGCACTTTGGCCGTGGTGTCCATCAATATGCTGTTGCTGTGGCCCATTTCGATGCGACTAACCCATTTGGATTGCGACAACTTGGCCAGCTGATTGAGGGGGATGTTCACGATGTGGATGTTGCCAAACTGCGCTAACGGCTTACAACCGTGGGCTTTAAACACGGCCTCGGCGTTGCTGCTAATGCGCACAAAGGCACATACGGTGCGGCTGTCGGACTGGTTTGAGCGAGTGGCTGCCTGCCGTTCGGCTTGGTCTTCTATGTATAGCTGGCGTAATTCGCCCGACATCTTGGCATAAACAGGGCGTTGTGCATGGGCATGTAGTGCGCACAAAAGGGCGAATATGGCTACTGATAATATCTTTTTCATCGTTCGTTGCATTGTTTGTACAGTTGAAGTGGTAAGGATAGGAGTTGAACCGGCCATTTTCATGGTGCGTGTTGGCCTTGCAAAAGCAAAGTTACGGAAAATAATGGAGATAGCATCTGGCGGATGATTAAAATTGACTTTGATGGAGTTTTAGACTTAATTTTGGGAAATTTGGCTTATTCTTTGGAAGGGAGTTTGTGGATTATGTGGCTGAGAATGCAAGCAGAAGATGCCCAATAAGATGGTAAAACGACAAAGAACAACGCGATAACGCAATTGGGTTAAGTGGCAGGGAATTTGTGGAATAGGGCATATATACGGAAAGTTTTTTGTAACTTTGCATGTAATGCCGCGTTTGCGGGGACGATATTTGTGACATAACGCGCGTTGGCATCATTATTGCAAGGAAAAGATAAAAACGAAATATGACAATGGAAAAAGAAAACAACAAGTTTATCGCCGTGGCTTATAAGCTTTATTCGCTGGCCGACGGCAAGGAAACGCTTATCGAAGAGGCTCCTGCCGACCGTCCCTTTGTGTTTATTACGGGCTTTGGCATCACTCTCGACGCTTTTGAAAATGGTGTGGAAGACTTGCCTAAGGGCGAGCAGTTCACGCTGAACATCGAATGCGAAGAGGCTTATGGCGAACGTCTTGACGAGCGAGTTCTTGACTTGAACAAGGAGATATTCACCATCAATGGTCACTTCGACCACGACAACATCTACAAAGATGCCGTTGTTCCGTTGCAAAACGAAGACGGAAACCGCTTTATGGGTCGTGTGATTGATGTGACGGAAGACACGGTGAAGATGGACTTGAACCATCCGCTTGCAGGGCTTGACTTGCTGTTTAAGGGCGAAATCGTTGAGAACCGCGAGGCTACGAACGAAGAAGTGCAGCAAATGCTGAACCATATCAGTGGCGAAGGCGGCTGCGGAGGTTGTGGTTGCGGGCACAATCATGGCGATGAAGAAGGCGGTGGCCATGAACATGGCGGCTGTTGCGGGCACGAACATCATGGCGAAGGCCACGACCAGGGGCATCATGGCGGCTGTTGCAGTCATGGTAATGGTCATCATGGCGGTGGCTGTGGGCACCATTAAGCCCCTCGTAGTATAGACTACACATATATTATATATACAATGGCGAGCACATCATGACTGCGTTTGGCGCGGTTGTGTGTTCGCCATTATTGCTTTAACTGTTTACCCCTCACAATTATGCGCAACACATTTGGAAACCTTTTCGCCCTTACCACCTTTGGCGAAAGTCATGGACCAGCCATTGGTGGCGTGGTAGACGGCATGCCGGCAGGTATAGATGTTGATTTAGACTTTATCCAATCGGAACTTAATCGGCGTAGGCCTGGCCAGAGCAAGCTTACCACGAGCCGCAACGAGGCCGACCAAGTGGAATTGCTTAGTGGTGTGTTCGAAGGAAAAAGCACTGGCACGCCCATTGGCTTTGTCGTGCGAAACGCTAATCAGCAATCGAAAGACTACGACAACATGCGTGGACTTTTCCGGCCGTCGCATGCCGACTACACCTATTATAATAAGTACGGATTGCGCGACCATCGTGGCGGTGGTCGCTCGTCGGCTCGCATTACTTTGGCTCGTGTGGTGGGCGGAGCATTGGCAAAGCTGGCACTTAGACAAATGGGTATAACCATTTCGGCCTACGTGTCGCAGGTGGGCGACATCGTTTTGAACAAGGATTATCGCCTGTATGACCTTGCGAACACAGAAAACAACGACGTGCGATGTCCCGATGAGGAAGTGGCCAAGCGCATGGCGCAACTTATTTTGGATACGAAGAACGCGGGCGACACCATTGGCGGCGTGGTTACATGCGTGATGAAGGGTTGCCCTGTGGGGGTTGGCGAACCCGAATTTGACAAGCTTCACGCCCGATTGGGGTATGCCATGCTGAGCATTAACGCCGCAAAGGGTTTTGAAATTGGCGATGGTTTCGACTTGGTTAGGTGTAGAGGCAGTGAGGTGAACGATGTTTTCGTGGCCGAAGAAGGTCAGGTTTCTACGCTTACCAACCATAGCGGAGGCATCCAAGGGGGCATAAGCAATGGGCAAGACATCTTTTTTCGTGTGGCGTTTAAGCCTGTTGCCACGGTGTTAATGGAGCAAGACACCATTGAACTAGACGGAACGCCCACCACTTTTGCGGCTCGTGGGCGTCATGATTCGTGCGTTGTTCCGCGTGCCGTGCCCATTGTCGAGGCGATGGCTGCGATGGTGTTGATGGATAATTTGGCAATGGCAGGGGCTAAATTTGGCGTTGATGCCGAATAAAAACGGGTTGGCAAGGCTATATGTCGCCTTGTCAACCCGTTTTCATTGGGCGAGATTGGGTGTTTACTCGTTAACTTGTTAGTTTGTCAAGCAGTTAAATTGTTAACTCGTCAACTGGTTTACTTGTCCACTTATATACAGGTACACCCATCTTCTTGTCAACTCGTCAGCTTGTCAACTCGTTAACCTGCAAACTCGTTCACCCCTCTTTTTCTACGCCTTTAAGTTCGGATACTTCTCTTCTAAGGCTTTAAAGAATTTCTTACCGACAGCGTAAGCCAACAGACGGCGATACTTGTTGTATCTCATGTAATACTCTTGTGTGGGATAAAGTACGGAGCAGAGCGTTATTTCACGTACGCCGTCTTCGCTAGGCACTTGCAGTTTATAGAACTTTGCGCTGTCACCCAGTTCTTTTGGAACGCGGTCGTTGGCAAAGGGCGTGAGCGTAGCTTTCTCCATTCGGGCGTTGTCGAACATCAAGTGTCGCTTCACCTTTCCCTCAACATCCAGTTCGAAGAGGTGCAGGCCGTCTGCTGTAAGTAGCAAAGGCATGGGCACTTGTACCGTGGTGTATTTCACCGTTCCCAGTGTAAGCGCGCTTTTCAGAACGTCCTTTCCGGCATTCTTCATGTGTTCCTTCATGTCGGGCAGGTGGTAGATGTAGTTTGCGCCCAACACATTCTTGTCGTCTAGGTGTTGGATGCACACGCCAAAGTCGGAATTGATAAGGACGTTAAGGTCGTTGTCACTTAATTTTTGTGCCTCACTGTCGGCCTGTGCGGGGTCTAATGCCTTTTGGCTAACGAAGCGTTTGTACACTTGACTGATAACTAGGGCGGCCACCACAACAACGGCCATGATGATAATCTGAGATGTTTGCATTGCTTTGAAATTATAGTTTAGTTGGTTCTATCTTCTCGTCTTTCTTGCGCGAAGGTATCGCTCCCCAAATCATTAGGGCCACAATGGGCAACAAAACCAGCTTTCCGCCGTAGCGTGTATAGAAACCTAGTTTCAACAAGCTGGCCTCATCGAGCTTCTTTTCCTTCATATACTCTTTCAGAAAGGCCTGCGATTTTTCGGTCGTCATTTCGTAATAGGTTTCCGAAGGGGCATCGTATAGCACAAGTTTAGGCTCTTCCGTCACCCATAGGGGCAGGATGTAGGCAATGTTGAACTCCTTGTGCATACGTGCCAAGTTCACTTGTTTGCCGTCGATAATGATACTGTCTGATGCTGGGATGTTGTAAACGATGTCGATAACCTCGCGTGTTCCTACGGGAATCTTTCCTCTTGCATGTGCAATTTGTGGCATGGTTAGCCATAATACTAGGCTTGCAATCAGCACTTTTCCGATAGCGTTAAGTCTATTCATAGTTTATTGATTTTATGGATGAATAATAGTTTTGCATCCAAAATTAACAATAAAGCGATAAAAACTTTGCAAAACGTGATTATTCTGCTTTATATTTTGTTTTTTTTTTCATTCGTTTGGTCAAATTAAAGGATATAATGGTTAATTCTTTCTGGGGTGGAAGATACATGTTGTATAGGCTAATGCCTAATTGCCTTTCTTTCTAATGGTGTGTTTGGCTTGCGTGGTGTTATTTTGATAGTTGTATTGGTGGCTGTTGTTCACTTTTGATATGTTTTATAATTGCTGTATCCTGTGAGTTGAAAATGGTTGTAAAATGAAATGTTGAAAGTGGTGAATGGTTGGTTGTATTCCATTTCTACGTGTTAATTTGTCTGTTTCTCTTGATGAAAAGCACGCGCTTAGTACACTTCCAAAAGCAGGATTCAATTATTCTCACAAATATTTTGCAGTCTTATAAATTTTGTCTAACTTTGGAAACACAATCAATATACCACAACGATGTTCGAATACCTCAATTCAAATCAATGGCTATTTTGGCTACTAATAAGCCTATTATGCCTAATAATAGAAATGGCCTCTGGCACGTTTTACATCCTTTGTTTCGCCATTGGCGCTCTTTTAGCAATGGTGGGATGCTGGCTCGCTTTCCCATTTTGGGGCCAAGTGGTTTGTTTCGCCTTCTTTTCAATCTTATCCATCTTTGCCGTTAGGCCTGTGGTGATGAAATATCTGCACCGCGATGAGGAGGAACGAAAAAGCAATGCCGATGCGCTTGAAGGGCGTGTGGGCGTGGTGATAGAAGATGTGCAGCCACAACACAGCGGCTATGTAAAGGTAGACGGTGACGAATGGCGTGCCGTTTCGGCCGATGGGTCGCTTATTAAGATAGGAGAAAGGGTGCGCATCGTTAAGATGGAAAGCATCATCGCCACGGTTGAACGTGTCTGAAACAATCTTTGGCCGTTATGTGTAGCTATGGGCGCATGCGTTAAGCGGGTGCTCAAATGTTTTTTGCAGGCCAAGGCTGTGGCTAATTTCTTCGTTGTAATCGTGCCTAGGACGATGTCTTAGGCTTAGATTATCCGTAGTAAACACCTAAATTGAATAACACCAAAAACAATAATCAATAATGGAATATCTAGGAACTTATTTAATTATCGCCGCAATATTGCTGGCCTTTGTCTTTGTTAAGAAGTCGCTTGTTATTATTCCCCAGTCGGAAACGAAAATCATCGAACGCTTGGGTAAGTTTCGAGCAATCCTCAAACCAGGTGTCAACATCATCATACCCTTTGTGGATAAAGCGAAAAACATCGTAAGAATGACCAATCGCCGCTACTCGTATTCAAACACAATCGACCTTCGCGAGCAAGTGTACGACTTCGACAAGCAGAACGTTATCACCAAAGATAACATCCAAATGCAAATTAATGCCTTGCTCTACTTCCAAATCGTGGATCCCTTTAAGGCCGTTTACGAGATTGACAACTTGCCCAACGCCATTGAGAAACTTACTCAAACCACGCTGCGTAACATCATCGGTGAAATGGAATTGGACCAAACGCTCACCTCGCGCGACACCATCAACACTAAACTTCGTTCGGTGTTAGACGATGCAACCAACAAGTGGGGTATCAAGGTGAACCGCGTTGAGCTACAAGACATCATCCCGCCATCGAGCGTTTTGCAGGCGATGGAGAAACAGATGCAAGCCGAACGTAACAAGCGCGCCACCATTCTTACCAGTGAGGGTGAGAAGCAAGCTGTGATTTTGCAGTCGGAAGGTGAGAAGACTTCTACCATCAACCGCGCTGAGGCTGTCAAACAGCAGGCCATTCTCTATGCCGAAGGTGAGGCGCAAGCACGCATTCGCAAGGCCGAGGCCGAGGCAATAGCCATTCAAAAAATTACCGATGCTGTTGGACAGAGCACCAATCCGGCCAACTATCTGCTTGCACAAAAATACATCGCCATGATGCAAGAGTTGGCGCAAGGCGACCAAACCAAGATGGTTTACCTGCCTTACGAGGCTACAAACCTACTGGGTAGCCTGGGCGGAATTAAAGAACTCTTCAAGATACACTAAGGTTTTGAACCTTTGAATTGCAAGGTTGTGAGGTTATAAGGTGGTGAGGTCGCAAGTTGGTGAGGTTGTAAGTTCATGAGCTAATGAGTTAATGGGTTTGTAAAATCATGAATTAGTAGGTTCATAAGTTTTTGAACTTATGTGTTTAAAAGCTTATGAGTTCATCAACTTACGACCTCATAGCCTTATAACCCCACCAACTTACGGCCTCACGGCCTTACAACCTCACAAGCTTATAACCGCGTCACCTTATAAAACTTACCGCCTTACAAACTCACAAGCTTATAAGCTCTCATCATCAGAAAGTTTTTTTGTCTAGTTTTCGGTTGGGATTTTAACATTATGAGTGCCCTTTTCTTCCACCAATCGCCAACCTTGCCGCAAAAAATCGATTCTCGCGAAGTTTGTTTTTGGTGCAAAAAGGGGATGGTTGTAAATGTAGGCAAAATGAATTTTTATTAAAAGCAAACGCCCTCTGCACTGGTTTTTGGGGCATTTGCAGCAAAATGCGGTGCGATTTGATGCTAAACGCAGTGCAAAATGCCGCTAAACGCAGTGCGTTTTGGTGCAAAACGTAAGGTAAAATGGTGCTAAACGCAGTGCGTTTTGGTGCTAAATGCAGTGCAAAATGCCGCTGGATGCGAGACGAAAAGCATAAATATCCACTATAATGGTATAAACAAACCCTTTTAGATCCATGAAACACATGGCAGAAAAGGGCAAAATAGCCATTGAAAAGTGGGATTTTAGGGGCTAAAAGTGGGTATTTGGGTGTAGAAAATAATGAGCTGGCAACCAAACTAGAAAGGCAAAAAGGTGCAAAATAGCGGTTTTGTTCTTAAAAATGGACAAAGCAAAAGGCATGAAAGGCTAAAAATAGTGACTATTTACCCACTTTTTAACCTGTATTTTCCCTAGAACGGAGTAAAAATTAGAACGGTGTTGTAAAATAAAAAATAAGAATTTAAGTTTTAAGTGACTGAGTTGCTTAGTTGACGAATTAACAAATTAACGGGTTGGCAAGAGTGGTGAGTCGGCAAGGGTGGCGAGTTGGTGAGTTTGATGAGTTGGTGGCTTGATGAGATTATAAGTAGATGAGTTTTTGGGTTTGTAAGTTGGTGAGCCTATAAGTTGATGAGTTGACTCGTTCGGGATTTGTTGTTTTTTCGTGAGCTTATAAGCCAGTGAATTGATTTGTCCTACACTTCGTATATGAGAAGGATGTTTATCTTGTGCTGGTATCACAAAGGTAACAGACTACTCTCAATTTATAGAAACATTAAATCAAGGCGGTTTCGGTTTCCAAAATTTGCGAATGTGTAAGTTCCACCGTTTCTTTTTTTATTGGTTTTAAACACAAATGTAGGAAAAGGGGATTACACATTTTAAGGGCACTACCAGAAACAGCGTAGAGGAAATAAAAAGTAATATTATGGATACAAAGGGATTGGTTCTAAATACTGCATATAACGACTTTATTCTCGATTCAGAGATTTCAAATTATTTATATAAACACCACACAAAAGCGGTTTACAATGAATCGACATTTACAAATAGTTCATATTATTTTTATGATGATGAAATAGACATTTGGTGCGATGATGATGGAAAGATCAATGTGATTCGATGTGCTTCTTCTTGCCTTTATCAGGGAGTAGAATTAATCGGCTTGCCGTTTCAAGAATTATTATCTACTATCCGCATCCTTCCCAATAATCATGAGCGAATATATTTATTAGTTAATGGAAAGGGACAAAATCAACATGTTTATGATTTTGAAACAATAGGATTACAAATTTGGGTATGGAGACAAAAAATCAAGACTGTGTTAATATATAAAGTGGTTGAGGAAGAGTTATGAAGAGAGAAAACTGCAAAAACTTGATAGGCTCTCTGCCGCCTATCCCAATGTCTTGCAGAAT
Source organism: uncultured Prevotella sp. (assembly GCA_938028745.1). Taxonomy (GTDB): domain Bacteria; phylum Bacteroidota; class Bacteroidia; order Bacteroidales; family Bacteroidaceae; genus Prevotella. The sequence goes on along the minus strand of CALIZL010000055.1, from coordinate 9,111 downwards.
GGGAAATGCTGGTTCTATGTGTAAAAGCGGTTGGTATGTACATCATGGGGGCGTAAACTATTCCCCAGCGTAAAACATGTGGGCGACACGTTGCGGAATCGTGCATTCATGCTAATTTTCTCACGAAGAAAAGAAAGAGAGAAAAGTCATGAACTACCTATTGTATCTTGCGAGTGGCTCTTTTAATTATCCATTGGGTGTGTGGATTATCAGACGTTTTCCATCGTTCAATGAGAGGTAGAACCCTTTCTCTGTTCACTTTGAGCCAATCGGTAAGATGGTTGGCAACCGATTTCTTCACGAAAACAATTTCGTCTTCTTTTAGTAACTCCAATATTTTGAACACAGGTGCGGGGTTTTCTATAAATGTTTCCAGCTTACTTGCCCAAGGCAATTTAGGGCGGAGCCCTTCGCTAGCCAGTCTGCGCAAGTGAAAGTTGGGCGATTTTGCCCATTGCTCGATGATTTTGAGCGAGGATTCGGGATATTTCCTGATGTATGGCCTAACGGCATACTCTCCCGTATTCCGCTTGGTTATTTCTTCAATGGCTTTCATTGAGCGTTCGAAATGCTCGATGCCGTACTCTTGCACAAACTTCCCGATGGGCAAAATCCAATAATAGTGGGTAAACATCCCTGTTTCGTTGGGGTTTTCTTCGCCCAAGATTGCCATCAGGATAGGTAAAGCTTTCTCATAGTCTGCTGGGAGATAGATTTTTAATAGTTCGGCAAGGGTAGCCACTCGCTGTGTGTAGCTTTGCCCGATGGTTTTGTTGGCGGTGTCTTGTATAAAGTGGGCAGTGTCGAACTCATGGTAGACCTTGCAGATTTTCTCGGCTAGCAATTCGGCGAGGTTAGCGCCGAATTGTTCGGTGATGCTGTAATTGGTTCCCATCTTTTGTTGTTTTGAGATAAAAGTAATTGAAACATTCTCATTGCTGTCTGATAAAAGAAACACACTGTGTTTGGGAAATAACTTTTATCAGACAGCAATGTAAAACGGCTTGTAATAGTTGGCGTGCGACCAAAGCGCCTATCGCACCAACCGCTATACCCTAGCTAACGCAACGGATGTGTTTCGTTGTATATGGACGAAAGCCTGTTGCTTGTTTATATAAGGGCGGGCGCGCGTTAAGGTGCAGGCAATTACCGTTGCTTTATAAGCGGCTTAAAGCTGAAACGGAAACTTCAATGCGCCCATAAAACCGTTTATCCAACCGCCCCTACAATCTCTTTGATGTCTTTAACACCATGATTGTCTAGCCATTGGTTTATGCCATCGCGTACCTTAATGGTAACGGTAGGGTCGAGGAAGTTGGCGGTGCCAATCTGAATGGCCGATGCGCCTGCCATGATAAACTCGATGGCATCGGTGGCATTGCATATTCCGCCCAACCCGATGATGGGTATCTTCACCGCCTTTGCCACCTGCCACACCATGCGCAAGGCAACGGGCTTAACGGCAGGACCACTTAAACCGCCCGTGTTGATGCTTAAAACCGACTGTCGCCGCTCGATGTCGATAGCCATGCCCATAAGCGTGTTGATGAGCGAAACGCTGTCGGCACCCTCTGCCTCAACTGCTCGTGCAATCTCCGTTACGTCGGTAACGTTGGGCGAAAGTTTCACAATAAGCGTTTTGCCGTAGCGTGCACGCACCGCGCGCACCACGCTAGCAGCTCCAGCACAAGTTGTTCCGAAGGCCATTCCCCCCTCTTTCACGTTGGGACACGAAATGTTCAGCTCAATGGCAGGTATGTTTTCGAGTGCATCTATGCGTGCGGCACACTCCGCATAGTCTTCGGGTGTGTTGCCGCTCACGTTCACAATCATGCGTGTGTCAATGTCCTTGATTTTGGGATAGATGTGTTCGGCGAAGTAGTCAACGCCTTTGTTCTGCAATCCCACACAGTTTAGCATGCCTTGTGGCGTTTCGGCCATGCGCGGATAGTCGTTCCCTTGTCGTGGATGCAGGGTTGTTCCTTTTACGATGATGCCGCCGATGCCGTCAAGCGGCACAAAGTCTTCGAACTCCAAGCCATAACCGAAGGTGCCAGAGGCAGTCATCACGGGGTTCTTCATCGACAAATTGCCGATATTCGTATTGAGAATGGCCATTACCAAAGCAGTTTTTGAATGTTAAACACAGGTCCTTCTTTACATGCGCAGAGATTTCCGTCTACCGTTTTCTCCACACAGCAGAGGCATGCGCCGATGCCGCAGGCCATTAAGTTTTCGAGCGACACCTCGCAAGCCGTTCCTTTTTCGCGCGCATAACGTGCCACGGCCATCATCATGGGTTTGGGCCCGCAGGTGGAAATCATGTCGAACGTCTCGTTTTGCAGTACCGAGTGGTTGGTAACGAAACCTTTTTCGCCAGCCGACCCGTCTTCGGTGGTAACGAGTACGCGCCCTGTACATTCAAAGAGGTCCATTTCCAGCAAGTCGGCTGCCGTGCGCGCGCCTAGCAAGAATGTGGGTTGTGCGCCCATTTCCTTGATTTTTTGCCCCAGGAAGAGCATTGGTGCTACGCCCACGCCGCCGCCAACGAGCAAGAAACGCTCATCGGGCGATGTGGGAATGGTGAAAGGATTGCCCAAAGGAAACACGCAATTAAGCGTGTCGCCGGCCTTTAACAAGGCCATTTGGCGTGTGCCGTGCCCCACGGTAGCCACCAACAGCCCCATCTCGTTGCGCAGTATGTCTACGTAGTTGATGGAGATGGGACGTCGCAGAAAGGTTTGTGGCGAGTGGTCTACCCGCACTTCAACAAATTGCCCAGGTTTCATCGGGGGCAAAGGTTGGGTGTGGGTGAGCCTGATAAGCACGTAGCGAGCATTCAGCCGCTCAACGGCTACGACGTCGAGGTCGAGGCAAAACTTCTTCATTTCTTCGTTCGGCATGTTCTTTTTGTTACGCTATTTGCGCTTAGAGTTTCGATATAAGCCAGAGGCCGACACGCCTTTCGAACCCTTGTTCTTGTTGGTGGGTTGTGTGTTGGTTGGCTTTGTGTTCGTTGTTGCAGGGGTGTTGCCGTGCGCGTTGCCAGAGGCCTTGTAGTAACTCATGGCTTCGGGCAGCAGTTTTTGTATGGCAGCGATGCGCTTAGCGTCTGAGGGGTGGTCGCTAAAAATGTCGGAACTGTTTCCGCCACCCGACTTTGCGGCCATGCGTTGCCAAAAGCCCACAGCCACCGAGGGGTCGTAACCGGCCATAGCAGCGAAGATAAGCCCCATGTGGTCGGCCTCCGACTCGTTGTCGCGCGAGTATTTCAGGTTCATAAACGAGAAGTATTGTCCTGCCGCCACCTGCGCCAATCCGCCCACAGTCTCGCCGCCGATAGCACCAAGAATGCTGCCGCCAATCTGTGTGCCGTAGGCTTGGCGCATCTTCTTCGACATCTGTTCGGCCGAATGTTTGGCAACGGCGTGTGCAATTTCGTGGCCCAACACGATGGCCAACGAGGCTTCGTTTTGGGTTACAGGTAACAATCCCTCGAAAACCACAATCTTTCCGCCAGGCATGCAGAAGGCATTTACATGATTGTCGGCCACGAGGTTAAACTCCCATTCAAAGTTCTTTATCTCGTCTTGGTAGCCGTTGTTCACCAGATAGGTTTCCACGGCGTGCGCCAATCGTTGGCCAACGCGTTTCACCATAGCCGTGTTTGCGGCATTGGTTGATAGTTTGGAACTCTTCAGAAACTTGGAATATTCTTGCTTGCTGAGGCTAAGTATTTGCGCATCTGATACGAGCAGCGAGTGTTTGCGCCCCGTGATGGGCACTCGGCTGGACGTTCCGCAGGCCAACATGAGGGCTGCCAATACGCTGATAAGAAGATAGTTTAAACGCTTCATATTTCTTATTGTTTATCTTTTTCTGTCAGGCAAAGTTAGTTATTTAATTACGAAAACGTGCCGCAACATCCATATTATTCGTTAAAGGCATAAAAACGAGGAAGTAAAGTTTTGCTTTTCAGAGATATTTTTTTACTTTTGCATTAGTTGCGCGAACTTGGAAAGGGCATGGCCAAGTTATGTTTGCACATCGGAGAGTTGCACACCCTTGCGCCCGAACTTAATAAACCTCGCCTTAAAACATAACGATAGCGTATGAGAAAAGCTGTTTTATTGGCATTATCCTTATTAATAATGGTATGTCAAACTGTTTTTGCCGACAATTACGACGCATTGTGGAAACAATACAGTGTGGCAAGGAAGAAAGACTTGCCACGGACGGCTATGGGCGTTTTGCAGCAGATTGAAAAGAAGGCAAAGGCCGAAAGGCAATATGGGTCGATGCTTAAAGCCGTTTTTTGCAAAGGACAGGTGATGGTGAGCATCTCTCCCGACTCGCTCGAAGGCGAGGTAAAGCGAATAGAGGCGGCTGAACTGGCCGTGCGAGATAAAATGCCTGTGTTGGCTGCCGTGTACCAGTCGGCCTTGGGACAGCTATATAATGTGTACAACGAACTGAAAGATCGTGACGGTAGTAAGTCCAGAGCCTATTTCAACTTGTCGGTTAAGCACCCCGAACTATTGGCCAAGACATCGGCCAAGGGTTACGAACCGCTGCTGGTTCCCGGCATGGATAGTCATGTTTTTAATAATGACCTGCTGCATGTGCTGGGGTTTGCTGCTGGTGAGTACGCCTTGTTGTATCGCTATTACGAGAAGGTAGGAAATAGGCGAGCTGCTTGCCTGCTGGCTAGATTGATGTTGGAAGAGACGGAAACCAACTTTGCGGATAGCGTTAACGAGGAAAAAGAGGAAGAGGACACATGCAAATTTGATGAGTTGCCCATCGTTCGCAAACTCGATTCGCTGATGAACGTATATGCCGACCTGCCCGAAGTTGCCGAATTGGCCATCTATCGTTACAGCTTAATGTACGGATCAGAGAAGGTGAAAAAGAGTGAGGTTCTGAGATATATTGATTATGCCTTGTCTAAGTGGGGCTCGTGGAAACGGATGAACGTGTTGCGCAATGCTTTGAAGACGGCATCTAATCCTACATTCGAAGTTGCTTCTAGGCAGCTTATATTGCCGAAAAAGCCCTTAAAGGTACATTTCTCTAATGTGCGCAACCTCTCAAGCATCACCATGAAGGTGTGGCGACTAAACATAAACGGGCGTTTTGAAGGAGATATAAACAAACCGCAAGTGTTGCAAAGGCTTAGTAAGACGATGAAGGCGGTGCCTTCGGCCACAAGGGAATGTAAGTTTGTGGGCAAGAGTGCGTACCAGTTCTCGAACGACTCGATACAGTTGGAAGGTTTGCCCATTGGGGCATACATGTTAGAGTTTGTTCCCAGCAACAAGGAAGTGGCTGTGCAACGCTCGCTGTTGTTTGTAACCAATGTTACGGCCGTGATGCAGGAACAACCTGGAAATCAAGTGCGCATCGCCGTATTGAATGCAACCACAGGGCATCCCATGCCCAATGCCAAAGTGGAGGTGACCATTAAAGATCGAACGGACTATAAGACGCGGGTTGAGACTTTGACGTGCAAAGCCAATGGCGAAGTTGTGTGTAGTCTGGGATATAATGAAAATTTAGAGGAAATTTTTCCCTATACACCAACCGACGTGTATGCTTGCAGAGATAGTTGGTCTGGTTTTTATCTTGAAGGGAACTACGGTAGAAGACTGCCATTGCTGTTTATTTATACCGATAGGAGTATCTACCGTCCAGGGCAAATTGTACAAGTGGCTGGCATTTCGGCTTGTGGCGGTCCCGACTTAGAACGTAAAAGCGTAGCAGGAAGGAAAGTTGTGCTGATACTTTATGATGCCAATGGGAAAGAATTGGGGCAGCGTGAGGCTGTTACCGATGCCTTTGGCAAAATCGCCACGCAATTTACCTTACCCAAAGCTGGCCTTACGGGTAACTTCACGATAAGGTTAAAAGGAAATTACTATACCAGCACAACATTCAGGGTGGAAGAATATAAACGTCCGACGTTTGACGTGAACTTTGCCGAAGTGAAAGAAAAGTATGCTTTGGGCGACACCGTGGTTGTTAAAGGGCATGCACAGGGTTTCGCCGGTGCGCCTGTTCAGGGGGCGAAAGTGTACTACACGATAAGGCGTATTCCTGTATTTTGGTGCTATCAAAATTGCGACGTTGAAGAAGATATGGCTGAGACGGACAATGATAGCACAGTTACCGATAGTGAAGGGATGTTTAGCGTGAGGGTTCCTATGCAACTTCCCTACTTTAAATGGGAATGTGCCTATTTTTCTTTCAGGGTGACAGCCACAGTTGTAGACCAAGGCGGAGAAACGCATTCGTGTGCGATAAGCCTGCCGTTGGGCTACAAGTCCGTTTCGGTGACGTGCGATCTGCCTAACAAAATAGAGAAAGACAGCATTAAAACGTTGCTGTTTAACGTAAGGAATGGCACTGGCGCGGAAATCCCTGGTAACGTGCGCTATTATATAGATAAGGAGAGCAACGTCCAAACGGTTATGGCCAACACGCCCATTCCATTCGATGCAGCCGCTCTGTCCTCAGGCAGACACCGCTTGGTGGCCATTTGCGAAAACGACACGCTCGACCGCGAGTTTGTGCTTTTCAGCATGAACGATCGCCGTCCTGTGGTGGAGTCGAAGATATGGTCGTATCAGTCGGCATCGAGTTTTAATCTCGACAACAAGCCCGTGTATGTGCAAGTGGGCACATCGATGAAAGATACATACGTGCTTTACGCCATCTATTCGGGCGATAAGGTTCTTGAAGAGGGTACAACCATAATCAGTGATTCGCTCATCACCATCCCCTACACCTACAAGTCCGAATATGGCGACGGCATAACGATTAGCTATGTTTGGGTGAAAGACGATGAATGCTACGACTGTAATATGTCAATAGTAAGAGCTACGCCCGACAAACGGCTGATGGCCGAATGGAAGACGTTTAGAGACAGGCTTACGCCAGGGCAAACGGAAGAGTGGACTCTAAGCCTGAAACATCCCAATGGCGAGCCTGCCAACGCCCAACTGATGGCCACACTCTATGATAAGTCGCTCGAAAGAATAAAGGGACATCAATGGGGACTTGATTTGGGATATAATTTCAATGCCCCCTCTGTTAATTGGCAATGGATTTGGAACGCAGACTCTGTAGAACTTTCGGGTTCTCGGCCAATGCGCTTGCTGCCCACTCCTTCGTTTAGGTTTTACCGTTTTTCAAAAGCTTGTTTCCGGTATGATGACCCCTTTGACTATCTAGACGGACTAAGTTATGCTGAAGTGGTAGGTGAAGATGAGTTGAAGAGTAGTGAAAGCATAAAATTTACTGCGCCTGTTTTGAAACGCGATGATGAAATAAAGCGCATTGCTGTTTTATCCTCTATGGCAGACGATCGTATGGAAGACGAAAGACTTGAAGTTATGGAGGCTGGCAAGGACAAAGGCTATGCTGACAATACAGATAAGGAGGTAGTAGCTGATAATGGCGAAAAACCTGCCATAAGAGAGAACCTGAACGAGACGGCCTTCTTCTATCCAGCCCTCACTTCTGATGCCAATGGAGATGTAGCCATCAAGTTCACGCTGCCCGAAAGTGTCACCACATGGCGCTTTATGGGCTTGGCCACCGACCAGGACATGAACAACGTGATGGTGGAAAACGAGGCCGTGGCCACCAAGAAGATGATGGTGCAGCCCAATATGCCGCGCTTTATGCGATTGGGCGACAAGGGTTGGATAACCGCCCGCGTAATCAACACCTCCGAGAAGGCGTTGACGGGAACGGCCTTGATTGAGATTGTAGACCCCGAAACGGACAAGACGTTCTATACCGACACGAAGACCTGCACGGTGAGTGCCGGCCAAACCACGAACGTGAGCTTTCTGCTCGACCTGCAAGAAGGCTCCAAGTTCTACACTGCCGGCGTAAAAGTTTGGGTATGTCGCATATCGGTAACGGGCAAAGGGTTTAGCGACGGCGAACAACATTACCTGCCGCTGCTGGGCGATACCGAGCTTGTCACCAACTCGAAGGCCTTTACGCTGCATCGCCCGGGCAAGCTGAACATCGACCTGCGCAAGCTTTTCGCCGTGAACAGAGCCGACAACCGACTCACCATCGAATACGCCAACAACCCCGCTTGGATGATGGTACAGACTTTGCCGTATATGGGTAGTGCCAACGAAAGCGATGCCATATCCCTAGCCACCTCGTTCTACGTAAACAGCTTGGCCAACCACATGCTCAAACAAGTTCCCGCAATAAAGCGCACTATCGAACTGTGGAAACAGGAAAACAACGGCGAAGGCTCGATGGTAAGCGAGCTTGAGAAGAACGAAGAGCTGAAAACGCTGGTGCTGAACGAGACGCCTTGGGTGTGGGAAAGCAAGCGGGAAACCGAACAACGCCAACAGTTGGTTCACTTCTTCGACGAGAACGGCATCGCGCTACGCCTCAACACGGCCACGAACAAGCTGCGCCAACTGCAAGGGCGCGATGGCGGATGGGGCTGGTTCGAGGATATGAAGAGTAGTCCCTCAATAACATTGGCGGTTGCCGAGATGATAACACGCCTGCAAACCCTAACGGGCGGGCGCACCGACATGAACCGCAACCTGGAAAGGGCATTCAAGTTTATGGGCACTGCGGTTAAGGAGGAAGTGGCCGAGATAAAGGAACGCGAGAAGAAAGGCGAGAAAGACGTGCTCCCAAGCGAATGGGCGGTGCGCTACCTCTATGTAAGCTCGCTGGTAGACAAGGAATATTACGAGGACGTACAGGCCGAACGCAAGTTCCTCATCAGTCGTATGGCCAAGCAGCCTGTCGCCTTTACCATCTACGGCAAGGCCGTTGCAGCCGTTATTTTGGCCAAGAATGGCTACGCGCAGATGGGAAAAGAGTATTTGCAGAGCATCCGCGAGTACAGCGTGTTTACCGAAGAGATGGGCCGCTACTACGACACGCGGAAGGCCTATTACAGCTGGTTCGACTACAAGATACCCACGCAGGTGGCCGCCATCGAGGCCATACAGGCCCTCGAGCCCCACGACACGACCACCCTCGACGAGATGAAACGTTGGTTGTTGCAGCAGAAACGCACGCAGGTTTGGGACACGCCCATCAACAGCGTGAATGCCG
>CALIZL010000054.1 GCA_938028745.1 uncultured Prevotella sp. | reverse complement strand
ACAACAAGCGAACAATAACCGTGCTACGTTAACCGCACATGCTTGCCGCACGCTTGTGCGTAAAGTTCTGCTGCACGTGTTATATATATGGTAAGGCATAATCGCAAGCACAAATCCCATGTGTCGCATTTTGCTTAAAAGTAAACTCAGTGCCAACCCATTTTGGTGCTACAACTCTCTCCACCTGTTGTCTTTGTTGGTTACCGTGAAACAGTTGTGAGTTCGAACGAAACCAGGCCAAAGCATAATAACATCGAGAACATTTCGCATTCTCCTCTCAATGTAGTAGTTTTGCGTTATTCAAGTCAATTCGCACTTTTGTCTTCTCAACAGCTATGCCAACGTAGCAGTTTAAGTGCCAAATAGTGAAAATACAGCATTTGTCATGCAGTCTTTTGCCTTCAATTCACTCCTCTTAATAAGGAAAAAGACATTTCTTGTTAAGAAATATATGATAGATATAGACGCTTGCAAAAGGGGAAACAAAGAAACCCTTGGTGAACTATATGCGGCGTATGCTCCCAAATTAAAGAGCGTATGCCGTAGCTATGTTAAAGATGAAAGCGTGGCAGAAGACATTCTACACGATGCATTCATCATCATTTTTACGTCCATTGGTGAACTAAAAGAAGGCCAAAAACTAGAAGGATGGATGGTAACCATTGTGAAAAATCTCTCGTTAAAGTATCTTCGACACATGCAAAAACACAGCACGTCGCTGCTGGATCTAAACAGAGAGGTGATGGACGACACCTTAGAAAACGGACAAAACGTGGAGTTAGACGTGCTGTTACAAGCCATCGATGCCTTACCCAGAGGCAGTCGCGAGGTATTTAAGCTGTCGGTTTTGGACGGGCTCTCGCACAAGGAGATTGGACGAATGCTTGGGATTAACCCACATAGTTCGTCTTCACAATTGTTTAGGGCAAAAAAGATGTTACAGGCAATGCTAAGTAATTATTGGGGATTGCTGCTGTTACCACTTTTCATTCCTATATATATATATATGGTGACAAGGCAAAAGGCGGGCAGATTAACCACATTAAAGCCGCGAACAACGAAACAACGACAAGCAACCCCCAAAAAGACGAAGGCCGAAAGCATCAAAGCCAATGCCAATCAGCCAGCATATTCCAACTCAACGCCAACCACACCCGCTGTTGGGGATAGCAAATTGGCACAAACTGTCGCCTACAATGGCACGTCTTATTTCCCTAATAGCGCAGATAGCACAAAGCTTACAAAAACGATTTTGCCATTCGATGCAGACACAATACAACGGAAACTGGTCGTAACACACACGCCAAAAGACACGCTACCATCATCGCTGCCTGCAATTGCTACAAACAAACACATTGCTTTAAATGAACAAATAGCCCACACCATCAAGCCCAAGAAGAAGTATCCTTGGACGTTTAACCTTGGATATTCGTCTAATGCTGGTGCAAACAGTGCGTTGTCAAATCAAAACTATCTCACGATGATTGACTATGCTAATGGTGGGGCCACCGCAAAGCTATACACATGGGAAGATTGTCAGAACTATCTAACAAGGAACAATGCGCTGATGGATTCTGTTGAAAGGGCTAGACTTACCTGGATTGTGAACAACAGCATCGATTCGCCCACGGGAGATGGTGTCGGCCTAGGCGAAAAGGCCAACCATCATCGCCCCATTACATTAGGGTTCTCGCTTAATAAGCAATTAAGTCTGTGCTGGACATTTGGCACAGGACTAACGTACACAAGCCTAAATTCAGAGTTTGAAAGTGAGTATCATCGCGCAACATTGAAGAAAACGCAAAGAGTAGACTATCTTGGCATACCTTTGCGCCTTACCTATCGCTTTTGGAATAAGGGACGTTTCAATGCCTACACCACGGGTGGCGTAACATTCGAGGTGCCTATTTATGGCTCACTTGCTAAGGAATACACCATAACGACAGACTCAATGTACACTTCGCGCGAGGATATTAAGGCGCGTAGTCAATGGTCGGTCAATCTAGGCGTAGGCGTTCAGTATCGCCTATTCAAGCCGTTCAGCGTCTATTTAGAGCCCAACATGTTCTATTACTTCGGCAACGCGAGTGGTGTCGAGACCTATCGCACCGAACATCCGTTCATTATAACTGTGCCATTCGGCTTGCGTCTAACGTGGTAGGCCGAGAAAGAACAGGCAACTAAAATACCCTCTCCGTTGTGCAGTCTTTCTAACTCCTTTTGCTCTTTATTATAAAAAGACAAAATCGATTAATAAGACAATGTATCGCATATACGACTACATCTATAATGGATGGGTGCTTGTAAACAACATGATGCGCAAACAACATAAAGAACTAACATCCTTGATGATTTATTCTACCACAATCTGTCAATCGCGATGCAAACACTGCTCTATTTGGAAAAAACCAACCGTAAATCTTACGTTGAATGACATTATAAAGCTGATGAACAGCAAGTGTATAACCCCGCGAACGGTGGTGGGATTAGAGGGTGGAGAGTTTATTTTGCATCCCGAAGCCGATGAAATTTT
>CALIZL010000053.1 GCA_938028745.1 uncultured Prevotella sp. | reverse complement strand
TTGGTGCTAAATGGAGTGCGTTTTGGTGCTAAATGGAGTGCGTTTTGGTGCTAAACGCAAGGTATTTTGGTGCTAAACGCAAGGTAAAATGCTGCTAAATGCTAGGCGAAAAGCATAAATATCCACTGCAATGGTATAAATAAAACCTTTTAGAATCATGAAAAACAAGGCAGAAAAGGGCGAAATCGTCGTTAAAAAGTGGGTTTTTAGGGGCTAAAAGTGGGTAATTGGGCATAAAAAAATATGAGGTGACAGCCAAAATAGAAAGGCTAAATGGTGCAAAATGCAGGTTTTGTTCTTAAAAATAGACAAAGAGGAAGGTGTGAAAGGCAAGAAATAGTGGCAAATTACCCACTTTACGACCTATATTTTCGCTAGAACGGAGTGAAATTTAGTGCGGTGTTGTAAAATAAAAATAATAATTTAAGTTTTTGAGTTTTCTTGATTCGGCAACTGTTCCAATCCGTTCATCACATAAAAAACACCACCATAAGGGACGATGCTCTCATATTTTATTGCTATCTTTGTGATGCTACGTAGAAATTTACGATATTTTCGTACCATACAGTTAGTGAAAACTCTACTGATAGCAAATGTCCGAGGAACTTATTGTTCATCAGAGGCTTATAGAATGTGTTAACAATAAATTACGTATTTAGTTGCGGAATTAAGGATGAAAAGAAAAAATATATACATATTATATTCTCTCTCCTTTTTATTTTTCATGCCAATAAGTATATATGCACAAAATAAAATAGAAGAGAATTATAGGCTGAAAAAAGGCTATGAATTGAACATTACAAACCAAAAAGGAGATTCCTTATTGTATTTCATTTTGAAGCATGGTAATTCTATGAAGAATATTATCACCGAAAATCAGATATACATGAATGACACTGTTTTGTGGAGAAAATATAATTCTCGTTATGAGGGGATAGATTTTACAGATTATTTCTGCATAACCTATTTCATAGCAAATAGTATACAGGGGATAGAGTTGTACAACAAAAAAACAGGCATTGATTTTTTTCATGGGAAATGTCTTATCTTATGTGGAGAGAATATGGAAAATAGAATTGCTTACCATATGAAAGAGGAGCTATTATTATGTCTTCAGATTAATAATGATCAGGATGATGGGACTTTTTTATTAATAGATTTAAAGAATTCTCATATACACAAGATAAACATCCATCAATTGGCAAGTAATATGCAAGATACATATTTTTGGCACAGTGTATATATTAAAAATGCCAATTCTCGATACGTTGTAATAACGTATAACAATGGTTTTTCTAAATCAACTTCATTGAAACTCAAGCGTATGAAATCTCCCCATCATAATCTTATTCTAGATTGTAAGGATTATGATGGGGAGTTAAAAGAAAATCGCGTTAACCAATAAACCCCAATCGGGCATTGTATATTAAACGCTAATTTATAATTTTGTATTAGTTAACATCGTCAAGGTGCGGAATAAGGCCATTCGGTCATTTGTCATAAGATATTCTCTAATGTCCTGCCCCCATACCTTTACATCCAAATCTGGACAGTTCAATAGGCTTTTAACCCGCATTTGCGATGTCGTTTGCACGATGTTTCATTATACATTAGTGTTTAATATACAATGACCAATTTGGGTTTAATATGCAATGACCGATTTGGGTTTAATGATTCCATAACTTGAGAGGAGTCTATTGTCTTTGTGCTGTAAAACCAAGATAAACACGCTGTTCATGCACAAAATGCTGGAAGAAGATACGATAAAATCCAAAAATCTACCCCAATTGTCTGCGAAAAAACGTGGCTATGTATCAAAAAGTGACTAGGCGGAAGTTATTCGATGTATTATCCATAAGCTGAAAACGGCCTGTCAATGACAGATTACTTCTGCGTTCCCATTTTGCTGTCTCCGTTGACCGTGAGCAGCATGACTTGCAACCGCTCGCGCTGGCAGTAGTAAGTGTACGTGGTTAACTCGTCAACAGGTTAACTCGTCAACAGGTTAACTCGTCAACAGGTTAACTTGTCTACTCGTTAACTGGTAAACTCGTCAACTGATACACTTCTGGCACACATTCGTTTATTTCTATCGGGATGGTTTCAACGTGTGCATCGTTAGCTGTAAGTACCACCCTAACCACGCAGGCACGGGTGTTGATGGGTTTAGTTTGGTCGAAAATAAAGTTGCCGATGCTGTAATAAATGGGGCAACCCTTATATTGTTCGATGGATTGGAGCGTGTGGGTGTGGTGGCAAACAAGGATGTTGGCACCTGCATCTATCAGCAGACGCGCTTGTCTACGCTGCTGAGCAGTGGGCGTTAGCTGGTGTTCGATGCCCCAATGCAGGCTTACCACGATGTAGGCGTTAGGCTCGTTATGGCGTAGATGCTTGATGCGAGCCACCAGTGTGTCTAGTGGTTCTTGACTAACGCAGGGCTTGGTAGGCAGATAAGCGTAGTTTTCGAGTGGCAATCGCAATGAGGCGAGAATGTAAACTGGGCGTGGATGGGTGGCCAGCAGCAGGGGTTGGGCGGCCTCGGTCATGTTACGACCTGCCCCAAAGTGGGTGATACCCGCCTGTTCTATGTTCTTGCGCGTGTCTAATAGTGCCTCGCGTCCTTGGTCTATGCTGTGGTTGTTGGCCAAGTTGAGGTGGGTGAAACCATGTTTGGCTAGCATGGTGAGCCATTCGGGTTCACCCCTGAACACGAAACGCTTAAAAACGGGTTGTTTAATCTTGGTTGCCGGACATTCTAAATTGCCCACAACGAAACGCGATTGGTTAAAGATTTGTTGTAGTTTTGGCCCAACGAGATTGCTTAAACCTAAGTATTCGATGCGCTTACGCACGCCGCGGTCGAGCAATACATCGCCTGTAAACACCACGGATAGCGTGTCGGCTTTCTGCGCCCATACGCTTTCCGCGCACATGAGGGCAAGACATAAGGCAAGAACCACGCCGCGACAATAAGCCGCGGCGTGTGCAAAGAATGCGCACCCCATAGCATGGAAGGATGTATGGGGTGCGTTTCTTGGATGTTGAACGGGTTTTGTGGTCATGTATTGTGTTGGGAAGTTTGTGAGTTTATGAGTTAGTGGGTTTATGAGTTAGTGAGTTTATAAGTTAGTGAGTTTATGAGTATGTGAGTTTATGAGTATGTGAGTTTATGAGTTTATGAGTATGTGAGTTTATGAGTTGACGAGTAAAAGAGTGTGCCATAGCGCAGGTAGGCATTTGGCTTTATCGCTTACCGCTTACTCTTTCCTACTTACTCCTTTAACTCCTTACTCCATGCTCCATACTCCTTTCTCTTTCCTACTTACTACTTACTACTTACTACTTTACTACTTTACTACTTAACTCCTCACCTTAACATCCCGAACTATAAAACACTTCTTCATTATCTTTGGGCAGATTGTCTAGCGGAACCATAATTTCGTCCATCCATTTAGGCACGCCCAGATACGGTTTGGTTTTAAGTTTCTCTTGCCATTCCTCGTCGGTGAGCCGCTGTTGGTCGGTAGACTGTTTCAGTTCGCGATAAGACAGCACAGCACCACGCATCAAGTAGAGCTCGTTGCCAATAGGCACAGCCACGTAGATGGTATAGGCAGGCCCTGTGCCCTCGTATAGAATGGAGTGGTTAGGGTTGTTCGGTGCGTTGGCAGTATATACGTCGGCAATTACAGCCACACTCTTGTCGGCACCTTCCACGTTGTCCCATCCATCGAGATTTTGGTCGTCTTGTCTAACAAGGTCAAGCGAAATGTTTTCTATTGTCGAACCTATGATTTCGATAGCGTTATATTCCTCTTCGGTAAGGATGGGGTTTGGCGACAGCTCTTTCTGACTTACTTGTAGCAGAAATTCGGCAGTTTCCTTCACGCTTGCTGTGGTGGCATCCATCTTAGGCGTGTTTAACTTGTATTGTTTAAACACCCTTTCAATCTGCGAAACCAGCTCTACAGCCTTCTTCCAGAAGGGAATGTTGGGTTCAACATAGCCTTTCACGATGGGATCGGGTGGGCCGCCAGAACCGCATTCGGCTCCCATAGGTTGCTTGGCGTATAGAATGGCATCGTGTTTCAGCTCTGCCCACGAGGCTAGTGCCGTGTTGAGGTTCTTCTTTTCCCATTGTGGGGTGAGCATAAAGTAAGGCGCACCAGCCACGGGCTTGTTCATTTCGGCCAGGGCATCCACCCATCTGTTGGCCACGGTGGTGGTCCAAGCAATCTCCGACATGCGTAGTTTCATGGTTTGGAGCGTAGGCACAAAGCCTTCCCAGCGTTTATCCTCTTGCAGTTCTTTCAATAAAATGCGTTCGGCAGCCGAGCAACCAATGGCCGCAAACACGTCGAGCCCACTTGGAACGTCGCGCTTGGTGACATTGTTTGTGGCGTCAACCATCTCGTTCAGCACCTCTGCATCTGGCATATAGCGTTGGGGCATGAGGTTAATCTTGTTGCGCGAGGTTAGTTCGAACTTGGGACGGATGCGCGTTTGCTTTTCTCCCACTTCGTCAATGCGTTTGGCGATGTCGGTCATCAGCTTCTCATTGGTGAATATTTTCTCTGGCGTTTGGCCCTTCATCAGGTCGTAAACCTGCATGATGGTGATGTTGTCGGGCTCGCCGAAGAGGAAAGTGATGGGGTCGAACATGCTGTTGTAGGTGCGTTTCATCTGTGGGTCGCTGCCAATGGTGTGGGCAATGAGCAAGGCACGTTTCAGTTGGTCGGGCTTGTCGGTGCCAAAGGGCACGCTTTGTAGCCACATCATGGTGCGGAAATAGCGCTTGATGCGTTCGGAACGGCTGTAATGGCCGCGTGGGCGATAAAGCGAATAGGGATATTTCACCTGTGTATAGCCCAAGAAAGGGGAGATTTCGTTTTCTGAATTCATCACCTTCTTTATCTCGGATGCCACTTGCGACTTGTAGGCGGCGCTCACCCCCGCAGGCGTTTTGCCCGTTGTAAGTGCCAATGCCACGGCAAAATAGGCTTGGCAGAAGGCTGCGGCCGCTTTGGTTTGCTTACCTGTTGAGGGCGTGGTTACGAGTTTGGTCATGCGATTAAACATGCTTTGCGAGAAGGCTTTCACCAGTGCGTCGAGCTTTTTCTCTTCGGCATCGCGCAGAATGTTGTCGAAATAGAAGTGGAAAAGCTGCAAATAAAGGTCGGTTGTTACAAAGCTGGGGAAGTTGGAGTAGTCGTTCTTCTCGTAAACGTGGAACAATTGTTCCAAATTGTCGGGCACAATGGCAAACCCGTTGCGGCTGATGGCACTGTGCAGCTTTGGGTCGAAATCGTCTAATTGATAGGGATTGAGCAGCAGGTCGAGGTTAACAATCTGTCCTTTGGGTAGTTTCTGCTTGCTGTTCAGGATTTTGTTCTCTTGCTGTTCAATCCTTTTAAGGAAGTCTTGTTCGGCTTTACTGAGCTTAGGTTGCCTTTGTCCCCAGTCGTTAGGGTTGCTGTCGTCTAGCGGTTCGTTCTCGTTGTCCGAGCGCATCCACATCAACGAGTCGTACCACGATGTCTGAGCGTAGATGCTTCGCAGGTCGGCTTCTTTAAATATAAAGCCTTCACGGGCCTTAAATGCGTTTTTAAGCACGCGCAGTTCGGCGAGCGACAGTTTCGAGAGGTTGGTTTTGAGGTTCACTTCTTTGTTGAAACTCTCCACATTCAGTTTGCCCTTACCAGGTAAAATCACAGGCTTAGGGTTGTCGTCGGCATAGAGTAACGCCCCTATGGCGGCGAATGCGATTAGTAGTAGGGTTCTTTTCATTTGATATTTAATGTTTATGATGTGCGTGCCATTGCCTTGTTGGGGCTATGTGCACATCGGATTTGGAAAATCATTGCTAGCCAGCAAGGGGGCAGATGTCGGCGGTAAGTGTTCGTTTTATTTGCCCGCTCTGCCCCAAGGCGGTTGTCTCTATTGTTTTCGGGCGCGCTTACCGCCCTATATATATAAGGTGGGCCACCGTGCTTGTTGGCATTTGCATGGCACACGTTAGCCTTTATCCTTGTTTTATATGTCTGTGTTGTGCGGCTTGTTGGGTGTTCCTTTTTTCGCGAAAAGCTATTGGTTAAACGCCTTCAAGGCCTCTTCTCGGCCCACCTTCACCACCAAGAACCTCACGAACCCGAACCCAAAGCCTTGCCAATGGTATTCGGCCACTACGTACTGCCCCTTAGTGGTGGTTTCAAGACTTCGCACAACGCCATCCACAAAGCGGAAATCTTGCAGTATTCCGCCTAGCTTTGAGCCCATCCACATGGCCCGCACGCGGTTCTTATAGTTCTTAAAAACAAAGAGCCTGCGCCCTTTTTGCGGATAGAAACGGGTGCTTTTAATCACGCCCACCAGTGCTTCTGTTCGTCCGTCGCCGTTAACATCGGCCGTATCTAATCGGTAAACGGGGTAGGGCAGCGACCATTTGTCGGTTGTCGAGTCGGTTTTCAGCGTGAGATAGTTCAGACTGTCGTTCACCGTTTCGATGCTGAAGGTCTGTGCCGCAAGGTTTCCCGTGGGCCACAGTGCCGCTATTGCAAGCCATCCGTATGTTTTCAAAGCGTTCGTCATCGTTGTTTTTGAGGTGGTGAGCGTGGGTAGGGCTGTGACCTTTGCTTTGTCTTCGTAGGCGATGCTCATTCCCCTTCATACCCATTCATGTTGCAAAAATAAGACATTCTTTCCAATACGGCAAGCCTTTTGGGGCGTTTGTTGAGGTTTTTAGTATGCCTTTGGGGATAAATTTCATTGAATTACGGGTAATCTAATCCCTATTTTGTAGAACCTTATGTAATCTTTCACTTTTTCGAACGTTGGTTCTTCTGTGTTTGTAAATGCGAAACGCTCTTGTTGTTCTTGGTCGGGGTAGACGATGAGACACTTGATAGGCAGTGCATTTTCGGCATCTAGCTTCAGCATGTCATATATCTTCTGCAGTCTTGCGTAACCAGCCACCTGCCTTGCGTCATCCTTGTCTATGCCTGTCATGCCCTTATAACGTGGTTTGTATTTGGCGTCAACAACGTAAGGTTCGGGCCAATGGCGAGGCTTTAACAGATAATCGAGTTCTTGACGATGTGCCTTGGGGTGATAACAAACTTCGTTTTTGCCTGTAAATACCAACCTAAGATGGCGAAACACATACAATTCGAACAGTTTGCTCATGTCTATCCAGAACGGTGGAGTTGTTATTTGGTGGTTGCCAGCAAGGGTAATGTCGTAGCTGTAACGGCGAAGTAGAAGCTGGGCAAGTTCTACGGCTGTGCTATGTTCTTTAAAAATGGGGTTGCCTTTAAAGGTTTGTATGGCCTTTGTGGTAACTTCTTCGCCCACGTTATCGAAGTGTGGTTTTACAAAACGGACAATGTTGTCGAGTGTGGAAGTGTCGAAGGCATGCCTATAAACCTCTAATTGTTTGACACAAAACCTCAAAGCGCGTTTAAGGATGCGGTTCTCGCACGAGTCGATGCCATATACTTGGTAACGACAAAAGTTGTTTGTTACGCGCCCTTTGCTAAGGTTTTGTTTCACGTTACGTGCCACAAGACTTCGCCCTTTTATCTTATGGTTGAGATTTTCTTCAACCATGTAGTAGCTTTTTCGCAGACCTTTAGTCGCTATTCGCCTTAAAACGCTAAGATATTCGGTAATAAGGAAGATGCTTAACAAGTCTTGCTGCTGGCTAATACGTATTGCGGGCTTGTGAAAAGATATTGTTACGAGTTGTTGCAGATGGTTCAGGTTTTCCTTATCACAGAGTGCCTCGTTAAGCATTCGCACATAATCTATCTCGAAATCGTTGTTCATCTTTGGACTAACCTGTATCGCGAGCTCGTTTTCTTTCACCCAATCCACCCCTACGAAGTAAGAACCCGTGGCAAGAATGTCGTTACCCTTACGCCTAAGTTTAAGGTAGAAGTCAGCGTCTTGCTTGTCATCACTTACTTTGAACTCTTTTTCTCCACCATCCGCTATGTATGGCAACAAAGCCTCGGCATAGCTTTGGTTGAGAAGAGAGTCCTCCTTCAGCTGCTCGTTGAGTTGTAACACTGTCGTCATTTTATAGCCCTGTCGTATAGTTCATCTATCGTTGTTTGCGCGTCCGTAGTTAGAATGCCGTCTCGTATGTACTCTTCCAAGAGCGGTATTATTTCATATAGTATGCGGTCGTTGGTGAAATCTTCGCCATTTTCATCGTGCATCAAGAAGTAACTGTGGCCAATCCACACCTCCTCAGGCTTATAATCGGCCGAAAGTGTGTCTGCCGCTTGCAGCTTAAACGTAGAATCGAAATTGCTTTTCTCGTATTCGTCGAAGTTGTTGATAAAGAGTTGGCTCACTTGCTTGAATAAGTCGCGGTCAAACCCTTCGTTATCTAGGGCGTAAGGCCTTTCTGCAATGAAGGCGAAACGTCGCCTAATGGCGTAGTCTAATGCACCCAACGAACGGTCGGCAGTGTTCATTGTTGCGATAACAAACACGTTGGCTGGCACTTCAAAAGCCTCTTTCGAGTAAGGTAGCACCACTTTCTCCGCGTTCGGGTTACCTTTACGCTTGTCTGCTTCCAACAACGTCAAGAGCTCTCCAAATATTTTCGACACATTTCCACGATTAATTTCGTCGATAACCATGATGTAAGGCTTGGATGAATTTTCACCATCAGGCAGTGTAGAACTATTTTGGGGGAAATCATTTTGTATCGACTCTTCTTGCGTATTGGTGTCGTTTGCTTTTTCGCAGAGGCGTTTAAATATGCCTGCTTCTATGTTGTAGCCCACTTGGTTGTTGTCAGTAACCACGGGACGAAGGCCTTCCACCCAGTCTTCATAGTCCATTGACTGGTGAAAGGTTGTGAATGCGATGCGCCCTTCCTCTTTAAGTTGATTGTATATTGCCACAATTTGGCTGCGCTCTGCATGGTTGGCATTGAATGTGGGGCAGCAAAGTCTCACCACATATTCGGGTATGCTGTGGGTTTTTCCTGTTCCTGGCGCACCATAAAGCACGATGTTCTTGTGTCTTTTCCATGTAATTACGCCCTTGTCGAAACGTGAATAGTCTGTACCTTCGTTAGCGCTGGTTTGGGATGTGTGTTGTTTTGCTGCGTCCATTTCTTTGAGCATGAAGTCTTTCAAGCACCAAAATAATGTTTGAATGGCAAGGTTAAGGGGTTTGTTTTTATACCTGTCTATCTCGCTAAGCATGATTTGTTGAACCGTTTCACCATATTTTGCTACGAGATTGTTTATTATTTCCATGAAGTTACCGAAGTTCGTGCCTTTTTTATTGATGTCGTAGCCGAAGTATTCACAGAGCCTTTTGTACACTTCCCATTTGTAAAACGTGTATTTTTCAGGGTAAGCGCAAGTCAAGATGGCAGATGCCGTGCGCTCATCGTTGGCAAAGTTCTTCCAGTCTTCATGCCCAAGCTCTTGCATCTCTTGTTTAAAGCGTGCTATACGTTTGTCTATTGGGATGGTTTCGTCAAGCAAATGCTCTCCGCATACAATCAGTTCGCTAGGCTTTTCTTCGTTGAGTTTGTTAAAAACGGGGTCAACGTAGGCATTGGCAACAATATTCTTCCCTTTTAGTGCCCTGATAATGCCTAGCGCATCTTTCCCTTCTGTGTTGTCAAGCAATTGCCATTTGTAGCTTTCCTCATAGCCATTAAAGGGCTTACGTTTGCGAAATTCCTCGATAAGGTGTTCCATCAGCAAGTCTCTAAGTGCTTCTGTCAGTTCGGTGCGCAGTAACCAAAGAAACTCTTTCTTGGTTTGCCAGCCCTTTTCCATCGCGATGGGCCAGAATGTTTCGCTGCCTTTAATCCCAATTACACGAAATCTGTTTAGTCGTTTTTGCACCCATTGCGAGAAACCTTTTACGTTGCCGTTATAATAATTCAGGCTTTTCCCATACTTTTGTGCCACTGATGTGCATGAGCCTTTTTGATTTGGTTCACGTAAAAAGCAGAATAAGACCTCGTGATACTTCCTTGCTTCGGGTTGTTTTAATAGCTCGAGCCACTCAGAGGCAGACACGCCGATGTCTCCACAACTATATTCGCCATTGGTGTTTACTGTTTCGCGTAATGTGTTAAGTTCCATACTCTGCTATATAAAATAGGTTCAATTTATAAAGGCGATATGGGTTGTACAGGTTTGTCGTTCTTATTTATCGCCTAGTTTTTTAGTATATGTTTGTTAAATGTCGCCCACAAAATTAGCGTTATTACCACAATTTGCTTACCAAATTCGCTAAAAAGTGTGGCGTAAGGCATTAAAAATGCGTGTTGTTTGCCATGCTTACGCCGAAAATGGCTATTTTTGCAGTAACGATAATAACGACAAACCAAATTTAAGATATGGCAAAAGTGTATCAATTTATGGCCGACGGATTTGAAGATATCGAGGCGTTGGCTCCCGTAGACATTCTGAGAAGAGGCGGATTAGACGTGAAAACCGTGAGTATTATGGGCCGCGAGCTGGTGGAATCGGCCAATGGCGTGTGCGTTAAGGCCGACATGCTGTTCGAAAACGCCAACTTCGACGATGCCGACCTCTTGCTATTGCCCGGCGGACTGCCTGGTTCAACCAATCTAAAAGAACATAAGGGGCTGGCCGAAGTACTTCGCCGACAAGCCGAAACGGGCCGAAAGATTGGCGCAATCTGTGCTGCGCCTATGGTGTTAGGCACGTTGGGCTTGCTGCAAGGCAAGCGCGCCACTTGCTATCCAGGCGTGGAACACACCTTGCATGGGGCAGAATATACCGCCGAGTTGGTGACGGTAGACGGAAATATCATAACGGGCGAAGGGCCTGCCGCCGCTCTTCCTTACGCTTACACGTTGCTCACGCTGTTGGTTGGCCGCGATAAGGCCGACGAAATAGAAGTGGCCATGCGCTACAAACACCTTATGGCCGAACGCCTTTAACCGCTGCACGCGATGAATTATGTTATCATCGTTGCTGGCGGAAAAGGCCTACGCATGGGTGCCGACGTGCCTAAGCAGTTTCTGTTGCTTGGCGGAAGGCCCGTGTTGATGCGCACAATGGAGTGCTTTTACAACTTCGATGCGCAGCTGCAAATGGTGTTGGTGTTGCCACGCGACCAGCAAATATATTGGCACGAGCTATGCCGAACGCACAATTTTAGCTTGCCTTACCTCTTGGCCGACGGTGGAACAACGCGTTTCGAGTCGGTTCGCAATGGTTTGGCTCTCATCCCCAGCGATGCCCAAGGCGTGGTGGCGGTGCACGATGGCGTGCGCCCGATGGTGTCGGCAGCTGTTGTTGAGCGATGTTTCGGCGTGGCACACCAAGCCAAAGCCGTGATACCCGTAACGCCTGTGGTGGAAACATTGCGCCAAGTGATGCCCGATGGCACTAGCCAAACCGTGAACCGCGATGCCTATCGACTGGTGCAGACCCCACAAACCTTCGACTTGCAATTGCTTAAACGTGCCTACCAACAACCCTATCGCTCGGACTTTACCGACGATGCTTCGGTGGTAGAGGCACTCGGCATGCCGATAGCAATGGTTGAGGGCAACAAAGAGAACATCAAGATAACCACGCCTTTCGACCTCGAAGTGTGCGAACGCCTGTTGGTTCTCTCCGCTCGACACGGCTTAGACTAGGCAAACGCGCATGTAAAAACGCATTGCCTAGCCTCTTGCCACAACAAACGTAACCCCACAATGCACTCTATTCTAGACCAAGACATCATGTATCTGGCGGGCGTTGGTCCGCGAAAGAAAGAGATTTTGAGTAAAGAACTCAACATCAACACCTTTGGCGACCTACTCGAATACTATCCCTACAAATACGTTGACCGAACACAAATCTACCGAATTGCCCAATTGCAGGGCGATATGCCTTACGTGCAGGTGAAGGGACGCATACTGAGCTTTGAGGAGTTTGACATGGGACCGCGCAAGAAACGCATCGTGGCCCACTTCACCGATGGGTGGAACGTGGCCGACTTGGTTTGGTTTCAAGGGGCCAAATATGTGCTAAGCACCTACAAAGTGGGGGTAGAATACATCGTGTTTGGTAAGCCTAGCGTGTACGGAGGGCGTTATCAGTTTGCCCATCCCGATATAGACGAGGCCACTGAACTAAAACTTGCCGAGATGGGTATGCAGCCACACTACGGCACAACCGAACGAATGAAGAAGGCAGGCATAACGTCGCGTGCGATGGAAAGGCTCACCAAGGGCTTGCTCGAACAGATGCAAGCACCGCTGACCGAGACGCTTCCGCCTTTCATCACTAATGCCCTGCACCTTGTTTCGCGCGACCAAGCCATGCGCGGCGTGCATTATCCCCATAACACCGATGAGTTGCAGCGCGCCCAAATGCGCTTAAAGTTCGAAGAGTTGTTTTATGTTCAGCTCAACATCTTGCGCTATGCCAACTTCCATCGGCGCAAATATCGCGGCTACAATTTCTCTAAGATTGGCCAATTCTTCAACAGCTTTTACCACAACAACCTGCCTTTCGAGCTTACGGGCGCACAAAAACGCGTGATGCACGAGATACGTAAGGACATGGATAGCGGCCGACAGATGAACCGCTTGTTACAAGGCGACGTGGGTTCGGGTAAAACCCTCGTGGCGTTAATGTCCATGCTCATTGCCGTAGACAATGGTTTTCAGGCGTGTATCATGGCTCCCACTGAAATATTAGCCGAACAACACCTTGCTACCGTGCAGCAGATGTTGCAGGGAACGGGCGTAACGACCGAGTTGTTAACGGGCATCGTCAAGGGCAAACGCCGTGCCGACGTGCTGCAAAGGCTTGCATCGGGCGAACTGCACATACTGGTTGGCACCCATGCCTTGCTAGAAGACACCGTGCAATTCGCTCATTTGGGGCTTGCCGTGGTAGACGAACAGCACCGTTTTGGCGTGAAACAGCGCGCCAAGCTATGGGGTAAGAACGACAATCCACCGCATGTGCTGGTGATGACGGCGACACCTATACCGCGAACGTTGGCCATGACCATCTACGGCGACTTGGATGTGAGCGTGATAGACGAACTTCCGCCTGGACGAAAGCCCATACAAACGCTGCATAAGTACGATAATCAAACCACGAGTCTCTATGCAGGTATACGTCAGCAGGTAGGGTTGGGACGCCAAGTGTACATAGTTTATCCGCTAATAAAGGAGAGCGAGAAGACCGACTTAAAGAATTTGGAGGAAGGTTACGAGGCGTTGACCGACATTTTTCCAGAGTATAAGATGAGCAAGATACACGGAAAGATGAAGTCGAAGGAGAAAGAGGCAGAGATGGCGCGCTTTGCCAGTGGCGAAACGCAGATATTGGTGGCCACAACGGTTATCGAAGTGGGGGTGAATGTGCCCAACGCCTCGGTGATGGTGATACTCGATGCGCAACGGTTTGGTTTGTCGCAATTGCACCAATTGCGCGGTAGGGTGGGGCGCGGAGCCGACCAAAGTTATTGCATACTTGTTACCAATCGCGCCCTCTCTGCCGAAACGCGCAAGCGCATCGATATTATGTGCGAAACCAACGATGGCTTCCGTATTGCCGAAGCCGACCTGAAACTGCGCGGTCCTGGTGATCTTGAAGGCACACAACAAAGTGGTATGGCCTTCGACCTTAAAATAGCGAACATCGCCCGCGATGGTGCACTGGTACAAATGGCACGCGACGAGGCCCAGAAAATTATCGAACGCGACCCCGATTGCAACCTTCCCGAGCATGCCATGCTGTGGAACAGGCTGAAAGAATTGCGCAAAACAAATATTGATTGGGCGGCGATAAGCTAGCAATGCGTCTTTGCCATTGTTCCTTTTCGGCCCTCCTCGCTTGTCCATCGCTAAGGCGTTAAGCAAGCTTTAACAGCCTTTCACCCCAAGCTTTGTTTGTTTCGTCGGGATAAACCTAAACGTTACCTCTACTACAAACTATTTGTGTAAGCACTACCGCTATGTTGTAGTGGGCGTACAAGGTATCTTGTAGTGGGTGTACAAGGTGCTTGTAGTGGGTGTACAAGGTGCTTGTAGTGGGTGTACAAGGTGTATGTAGTAGGAGTACAAGATGCTTGTAGTGAGCGTACAAGGTGCTTGTAGTGCAGTCAATGCGATAGCCTTTGGGCTTGATATAAGAGTTGGCGTTTGGTGCATCGGTGCAAATGGTGGCCTCGTACTTGCGCCCCTTGTTGGGAAACGACAGAACCCGTTGCTACTTATGGGGCGCACGGCCCACCAACCATTTGTCGCTGCCCTTTGTTTTGTGTGCAGTCGTCATGTAAACCATTGGTTCGGCCTCGATATTGCGTGCCAGTTCGCAGCCGATGGCATGTCTTTGATATGTTGGAGAGCATTGGCTTAGTTAGGCTCACTATTTAAGTTGTTGTTGGTTTGCGCCTATATATATAATGTGTATCTGCTTATTTTGTGTTCTTTTTGTAACAAAACACAAAAAGTTTCCGTTTGTGTTGATATTTTTCTTAAAAAGGCTTGTGTGGTATTTAAAAAAGCCCTACCTTTGCATCCGCTTTCGGGAACGAAGTTCTTTGGGAGCAATTGAAAAAGAGTTCATTGAAAGATTTACATAGACAGTAGTAGTACAAGAGCAGA
>CALIZL010000052.1 GCA_938028745.1 uncultured Prevotella sp. | reverse complement strand
TTTTTAGAGGATATAAATGGCCAATCGCTACACTTTTAGAGGATAAATCACTAACAAACCTACATTTTTTAGAGGATAGGCCTAAGAGATTAGGATTGTTTGTGACTTCAAACAACTTGTGAAACTGGGCAAAAAAGAAGACGGAGAACTCCGCTAACTACAAATAAGTGTTGGCGCAAATGCCTTTAAAAGTCGGTAGAAAATAAACTTTGAAAAGCTGGGTTTATGCCAAAATGCGATACACCAGCAAAGCATATCACTCCTCCCTCCCTTTGGAGAGGGACTGTTGTGAGGCTACTTTCACACCCATCTCATCTTATTGAGGGGCTGGTATGAGGCTACTTTCAACACCCATCTCATCTTATAGAGGGACTGGTGTGAGGCTATTCCCATTTTATAGAGCGTCTACGGTGAGGCGTTTTACATCATTTCCGAGCATCAAGCGAACTTCGTTTGTTGCGATGATAGCTGCGATATTCGTCGAGAGGAATTTCCACATCGGGTTCAATCAGCGTGCCTTCGTGGGGCAATTCAAACTTCATATACCTGATGTTAAGCCCTCGTTCTATCCACATACTCTCATAATAGGTTTGGATAGACAGGATCTTAGCCGTCTGGTCGTCGATACCAGGCGTGTTATAAAGGTCTTCGGTGCGAAACAACAGGTTGAGTTTGTTGGCCGAAACCACGTGCGTGGTATAGGTAAAAAGGAAGTTCGAGTCGGTTTTGAGGTGCACAACACCCTTGTTTTCCAAGAAACGGCGATAGCGTTCGAGGAAGAAAGTGCTTGTAAGTCGCTTGTGTACATTCTTCATCTGCGGGTCGCTGAACGTCAACCACAACTCCTGCACCTCGTCGGGGGCAAAGAAACGGTCGATAATCTCGATGTTGGTACGCAAGAAAGCCACATTTTTCAACCCCTGTTCCAACGCCATTTTTGCGCCTTTCCACATCCGTGCACCCTTTATGTCCACCCCAATAAAGTTGATTTCGGGGTATAGTTTGGCCAATTCTACGGTATATTCGCCCTTTCCGCAACCCAATTCAAGCACAATGGGGTTGTCGTTATGGAAGTAATCGCGCCGCCATTGCCCACGCATGGCGAAGGGCGCGCTCTCTATTACTGAATAGGGATATTGGAAAACGTTGCTAAACGTTTCCATTTCGGCGAATTTTTCTAGTTTTCCTTTGCTCATACTGATTGGGTGAAATGGGTTTAACGCAGTTGTGGCATACTTGGAAGAGTGTATCACTATGCAACGAACACACTTCCAAGCATGCTCAAAATATGCCTTGTTACTGAACCTGTCAGCTTTATTTTATCTCTTTTTTAACCTTCGTTTGTTTCTTTCCTGTAATGCCTGCCACTACTCTATCACAACCGTTGTCCACCCATGCTTATCTTCTTCGATACCATATTGTATGTTGCGCAGCAGGTTGTAAAGTCGCGTAGACACAGGCCCTGGCTTACCATCGGCACTAAATGTGTAGCGTTGACCCGTCTCCATGTCGTCGAGATAGGAGATAGGACTGATTACGGCAGCCGTTCCGCATGCACCAGCCTCTTCGAAGGTAGACAACTCTTCTTCGGGAATGGGCCTACGTTCTACCTCCATTCCCAAATCGCGTGCCAACTGCATCAAGCTGTCGTTGGTGATGCTTGGCAAGATGGACGTTGACTTAGGCGTAACGTATGTATTGCCTTTAATGGCGAAGAAGTTGGCCGCTCCGCACTCGTCAACATATTTTTTCTCTTTCGCATCGAGGTAAAACTCGCTGGCATAACCCTTCTCGTGAGCCAAGGCATTGGCACGAAGTGAGGCCGCATAGTTGCCCCCAACCTTGTACATACCCGTTCCGAGAGGTGCCGAACGGTCGAAGTTACGTATGATGACATAAGGATTGGTTGAGAAGCCACCCTTAAAGTAAGGTCCAACGGGTGTTACGAAGATCAGGAAGAGGTATTCTTCGGCTGGCTTAACGCCCACTTGGGCACTGGTGCCGATGAGTAATGGGCGGATGTATAGCGCGGCCTTGCTCTCGTAAGTGGGTATATATTCTTGGTTAAGGCGTATCACCTTGGTTACCATCTCTTCGAAAAGGGCTACCGGAACCGTGGGCATCATGATGCCATTACACGTTTCTTGCAGGCGGACAGCATTCTCGCCCATTCTGAACACGCGCACTTTGCCGTCGGGACAGCGATAAGCCTTCAATCCTTCGAAGGCTTCTTGCCCATAGTGTAGGCATGTTGCCGCCATGTGCAGCTTTAAATACTCGTCAGAGCAGGTCTCTATCTCGCCCCATTTCCCATCGCGGTAATAACACCGCACGTTGTAGTCGGTTGGAATATAGCCAAAATTCAAACCTGCCCAATCTAAATTCTTCATGTTTTAATTTTATTTTCGCCACCCCCGCCTATTGCCGTTCCACGATTAAAGGCATTGGGAGAGGGCCTCGATTTTTCGTTTCGTGAAGTACAAAGGTAATCAATTAACAGCACCCACACAACCGTTGGCCGTTGTTTTTTGTAACGAGCCGACATACATCAAGGCAAAATTCCAGTCCACGAAGACATGCAGAAAGCAGGCAAACACAACATGCTTGCCCGCTGCATGGCGACAGGCAGCCCCCTAAAAGGCTTGTCCAAACAGCTTGCAAGTGCCCAACAAAGATGTTTCTAACAACATCATTCATTACCTTGTATCACCGTTTTGTGCCATATCCCCCTAATTTCCATATTCATTTTTCTGTCTTTTGCGGGTGTTAGTTCTATACGTTTGCAACGAACATCAGTCAAACCATCCACACTTGCCGAACCATTTATCACCATGAGGTTTACCAATCCCTTATTGCCTGCTTTAAAATTGACATTAATAGATCTGTCGTATTCATCGCCGCCAATGGATTTCAGCACCATCTTATTGATGTAGGCATCACCAAAATCGATCGAAGACTTACCCTTTACCGTCAAGTTGTCTATCCTTACCTTTGAAGTTAGTATCAATTCATCGCCACCTTCCACCGTCACATTTTTCATATCTCCTGCACCCAACAATGTTCTTTGACGGCCCGATTGCTTAACCCGCAATGTTCCAGGCAAGGTATTCACTATTATTCGCACCTTCTTGTCGTTGGTGTAATTCTGGTCTATGGCTGTACGCACCTTTCCATCAGCCCCTTTAATAAGGTATGGCATCTGGCCTATATCGTCAGCCTCCCTAGAATTAGCATCACCATCAGGACCATTTAAAAATTCTAGACGAGAGAAATCACCATCTTCTAACGAGTCGGAAAGCGCGTAATATAAGGTGTCGCCCTTTTGTTTCACTGTTATTAACTGCTCAGGATAAATAACAGAACACTGCGAAGCATCGCTAACGACATTGACCTCCACCGCCAGGCGAAGGGAGCTGCCAATGTTTTTATCTGCTCTGTTTGTCGCATCATACATAATTATCGACACCGGAGCAATGCGTTTTTCGGTTGTTCGGTCCAAATAAACAAATATTCTATCCTCAACGATTTTCTTCGGCTCGTCACTTTGCGAAAAGGGGATCAGTGCCCCGGCACATAAAAGCAGAAAGGTTAAGACAAAATAACCCACCACCCAGAGCTTCGTACGTGTGAGAGCAGCACTATCTACCACCTCCATATCTTTGAAACACAGGTAAGACAGCCACCAAACAAATATGACTGAAAGCCAAGAATACCAAATTAAAATCGACTCGCCGTATGAGCTTGTAAGTAGTGAATGCTTGAAGATAAAGAAAAAGGGCAGAAAGCCCATTATCCAATAAAGTAAGAAGAGGGAAAGCGTGGTTTTAAGCAAGGCGCGCTTAACAAAGAAAACGCTACCCAAGGAATAAATGGCCGTACACGCAAAATAACTCAACCAAATAGCAGCGGCGAAATTATAAGTCGACTCCGAGTCGCCCCACAGCGGTATGAATTTGAGTTCTATTTGGGGGTATAGCATCCCGAAAAGGAGCACACGAAGGCCATCTGCCAAATACAAACATACCAAGAAACACACCAAAAAGAGGGGAATGCAGATTATCCAACGTGCAAGCCAGTTCTCAAAAGGCGTTACAGGGAACGTCAGCGCGCTTATCCGTTCAGCTTTTCGTTGCGCACCACTCAGCATTTCGGATGCCGACATAGCTCCCAATATGAAAAGGACGATGACAAAAACAACAAGAAGAATATCCACTGCCTTGTCGGTGCTAGACGAGCTTTTGCTATATGTAGCAAAAGCTATCCACAACTCTATCATGGCTATGCTCCCAAAGAGTATGGCCAGGCGCATCTTGTTGGTCTGCCAGCGTTCTACCAGCAGTTTAGTAAAGTAGGCCCAAAAGCGGTTAAAGCTGAAATTATCGTTCATGCTGCTCATTGTTTTTCTGTATTCTTTGAGAGTATGGAGGGGAGTGTTCGGCAACAACACGTGAAGTAATATTGCCCACGACAAGCGGTTACGAACGCGCGCCCCACATGCGCAGGCACGCTATTCCCCCTCGAAACAAGGCGACAATGTCCTAGCGTTGCACTGCAAAAGCACATGCCCTTGCATGCAAATGGGCGTATTCGTCACCAGCGCAGGGGCGTATCCACGCATAACTTTCGTGCTATTCTAGCACCATCCTGCGTGTCACGTCCCTCATTTCCAGCGAAATACTGCCAACGCTATCGGGCAACAACTCAATGCGCTTGCACGCCATCTTGCTCAACCCGCTCAGTTTGCCAGCCCCCTTTACCACCACGTGGTTTATCACCGCGGGATAATCGGTGTTGAACCGGGTTTCCATTTCCTCTTCATCATCCTCATTTTTTCTAAGCGTAACAACCAGACGGTTTACCTGTGCAGTTCCTACCTTAAAGACTCGCATACCCACCACCGACAAAGCATCGATGTGCGACAAAGAGTCTAGCTCCAAACTAAATCCGCCTTCAACACTAACGCCTTTGGTTTTACCTGCGCCAATCAAGGTGCTTTGTCTATTTGTTTGCCTAACCGCAAGGTTCCCTGGCAGCGTGTTTATCACAATTCGCACCTTATTCCCATCATTATAATGCTTATCAATAGCCGTTCGTATCTTTCCGTCGGCTCCTTTAATTTGGTAGGTAATATTCTCTTCGTAGCAGGCCGTACTAGCATCGGCCATGCCGTCAATCCCATTCACAAAGTTCATATACTCCTTATCGCGCTTATACAGTTCGGGGTTGTACGTATAATATAAGGTGTCGCCCTGCTGCCTCACTTGTATAACCTGCTCCGGATAAATAACCGAACACTTAGACGCATCGCTAACATAGTTCACTTCCACTGCGAGAGTAAGGTTATATTCCTCTGCCAAGTCTGTACTAGACGAGTCTTCAAACTGAACCACCGCTATGGGGGCAATTGGTTTCTCAACGGTTCGTTCCAAGAAGATGGCCGTTTCGTCTGCGGAGTCAGGTCCCACGTAATCTATTGCCGCCTTATCAAACGTTGCGCAAATGCCTATGAGCAATATCGACACAGCAAAATAGCCCACAACCCAAGCCTTAGAGCCGTTGAACGAGAATGTGTCTACCACCTCCATCTCTTTAAAGCAGTTATACGAAAGCCACCAAAGGAACGGTATGGAAAGCCAGCCATAGGCCACTAGCACGCTTTCAAAGATATTATTATAGTTGCCGCTAGAAACCATCACGAGGCCAAGCACCACGAAGGCTGTAATCCAAAAGAGGATGAAAAGGGTTAGCGTGGTTTTTAGTATGGAGCGCTTTACAAAGAGAATGCTACCCAAGGCGTAAACGGCTGTACACCAAAAGTATACAAGCCAAGCATTGAAAAGCACTTCTCTGTCATACTCTTCTCCCCTCCAAATAGAGATAAACGCAATGGGCGTTTTGGGATATATGGCCGAGAAAAGCGCCACGCGAAGGCCATCGGCCACATACATGCACACTAAGAAACACACCAAATAAAGCGGTATGGAGATTACCCAGCGGGCAAGCCAGTTTTCAAAAGGCGTCACAGGAAAAGTCAACGCCCCAATACGTTCGGCTTTACGACGTGCCCCACTGAGTATTTCGGAGGCAAAAAAGCAACCGGAAACCAGCAGGATAAGCGAGAAAATGGGAAAAAGAAGCCCCACCGCCCTATCGTAAGACGTTTCATCCCTATCGTACGACACCGAGGCCATCCACAGTTCTATTATCACCATGCAGCCAAAAAGGATGGCCACGCGCAAAAGGTTGGTGCGCCAACGTTCTACCAGCAGTTTATTGAGATAGGCCCAAAAGCGCGACGCGTTAAAGTTGTCGTTCATACTATTCCTCCTCCTTATTCGGCTGTTTGTTGGTTTATGCGCTCGTTAAAATAGCGTTCAAGGTCTATCTTTCCATCGGGGAAAATACTCTGCATGTCGGCATTGGCCAATATCTTGCTGTTGTCGAACATCACAATGTGGTCTAGCACCTGTTCAATGTCCTTCACTTGGTGTGTAGAAACCACGAAGATGCTCTCAGGCGTGCGCCCCTCGGTAAGGAATTTTCTAAACTGCGCCTTCCCCGGAATGTCCAACCCATTGGTGGGTTCGTCCATCAACAGCACGCGCGTGTGCGTAGCCATAGCAAAACTCATGAACACTTTCTTGCCCTGTCCCAACGAAAGGTTACCCAGGTGCGTGTCTTCGGTCATGCCGAACACATCTAGATAACGCCGCAAATCGTCGTGAGAGAAACGCGGATAGAACACGCTGTTAACGCGAATATACTCTGACAGCGACACGCGCGGCAGCTCGTACTCATCGGGAACGATGAAGATGTCGGCAGTGGTTGACGGTTTTCGCAACCGCACATTGATGTCGTTGAACGTAACTTGTCCCTCGTCGGGCCTCAACAAGCCCGACATAAGGTAGAGCAACGTGGTTTTACCTGCCCCATTAGGACCTAACAAGCCATAGATATGGCCTGGTGAAAAACGCGTGGAGAAGTTGCTGAAGATGACATTCCCCGATTTCTGATATGTAAACGACAGGTTATCTATTTCTAACATGGTGTATGTTTATCGTGTTAAAGGCATGTTCTAAAAATTCCCCGCAAAGGTTCAATTGTTGTTCCTTGTGTTGCTCTTCACCGTCTTTTTCCTTTTATCTGGCATCTTTTGCTTTCTCTTTCAGAAAGTATAGTTCACCATGCCCCTTCAAGAAGTAAGCAAAACTTGCTCAGCTAAAAGCTAAAAATACGGCAAAGGCAATTTTTAGAATCTGCCTAAATGCTTATTTTAGACCTTCCAAACGCGCCTTGCCCCATTGGCCAATCAGCTATTGTGCCATGATGTGTACTTGCCACAAAGTGTTCTTCCACGGAGTTGCGCACTGATGACGGCAAATTTCGTAAAAAAAACGTAATCTTCCAAGCGTTTAACAACATTTCTTACCACATGTGGAGAAAAAGAACAGCCAACTTCGGCATATAGCCAACTTGTCAACTTGTTAACTCGCCTACTCGTCTACCTAGCACTTTTTGTCCGCTTTTCAGCACAAATTTTAACATTATGAGTGCCTTTTTATCCACCAATCTTTAACCAGGCCGCAAAAAATCGATTCTCGCGAAGGTTTGTTATGATGCAAAAAGGGGGTAGCTTACGATGCTGGCAAAATGAATATTTATTTAAGATAACCGCCATTTACACCCATTTTGGGGCTATTTGCTGCTAAATATAGTGCAATATAGCGCAAAATGCAATGCAATGTACCGCTAAATGCAGTGTATTTTGATGCTAAATGCAGTGCGTTTTGGTGCTAAATGCAGTGCGTTTTGGTGCTAAATGCAGTGCGTTTTGGTGCTAAACGCAAGGTAAAATGGTGCAAAATGCAGTGTAAAGTGCTGCTAAACACAAGGCAAAAAGCATAAACATCCACAGCAATTGTATAAACAAACCCTTTTAGAACCATGAAACACATGGCCGGAAAGGGCAAAATAGTCGTTAAAAAGTAGGATTTTAGGGATAAAAAGTGGGTATTTGGGGGTTGAAAAATACGAGTTGGCAACCAAACTAGAAAGGCTAAATGGTGCAAAACGCAGGCAATGGTCTTAAAAATGGACAGAAAACGAAAGGCGTAAGGCTCAAAATGGTGGCTATTTGCCTGCTTTTAGGGCTTAATTTTCGCTAGAACGGAGCTGAAATCGGAGTGGATTTGTAAAAACAAAAGAAACAATTTAAGCATTGTGAATTGATGAGTCTATGAGTTGATGGGTTTATAACTAAAGTTTCCCACCCTAACAAATAGATAGAAAAATAACAGTTTGTCGAATTTTCTTTGTAAATTAGTAATCGAA
>CALIZL010000051.1 GCA_938028745.1 uncultured Prevotella sp. | reverse complement strand
GAAAGGGTGAAAAGATGGCTAACGCCATTTTAGAGTTGTCTGTCGATTTCTAGATTTCTACTTCGGTCTAGCTTTCTGACAAGTCTGACAATTCGGACTTGTCTGGCTTGTCCTATTAGCCTAACGCCCCTATACATTTGGCTTAACTCCTTAACTCCCTAACTCCTTAACTTCTTAAAGGTGAAATTATATTTAGGCGTTAATGAGATATGTGCGGCGTAAATACGCCTGTGATATTGGGGCTTTGCAGGTGTTGGCTGGCGCAATTGAGGCGTTGGTCACAGGTTATGCGTTGCCCTTACGTGCTGTTAGCCCATTAGAGGGGGGATAAATATGTATCGTCGGCTTTGCTTTTTCATGGCCGATTCTGTTTACTTTATTAATGCAAAGTTCGTTATTATTCTTGATACTTGGGCTACTTTTTTACAAAAATGATGTTAAATGCAGCGGTAATGAGTGGGGGAGACGGCATGGAGACGAAGGGAATGTGACGAGGCAAGGGGCTATATGCAAGACATCCCGAACAGAAAAGACTGTTCGGGATGTCTGCATGTAAAGGCGTTGATGCGCCAAAGGAGAAACGAATGTGCGGAGTTCGAAGGCAATTCAATGGCGCATTGTGTTCAATTTGACAGGTTATTGCTACCGAACTGATGGCGCATGGCCATTAAACTAGCCGACTATCGCAATTGAGTGAATGCGCCACATTGGCCTATTGACCATCGAACCGCTGTTACATCGACGCAACATCACATGCACCACGCCTATCGGCCAGTGGCTTTAAGATAGGCGGTGCGGGCATTTAGGTAAGCCACAACAGCCTCGCTGTACTGGTTACGCGCCTTTTGGTCTTGCGTTTGGGCATCAAGCAAATTGCTCATTGTGCCCGTACCTGCCTCGTAGAAGTCTTGGTTTAGGCGTAAGTTTTCGGCAGCTTGCTCCATACTTAGCTTGGCCAGTTGTATTTGTTTGTAGGCCGTTTCAAGGTTGTTGTATGCGTTTTGCATCTGGATGAGCAGCAGTTGTCTGCTGTCTTCCTTTTCTTCAACGGCAATTTGTTCGGCTATTTTCTGGCGTTTCAAACCGCGATTGCCCCACCAATTGCTGATGGGCACGCTCAGTGTGGCCAGTCCTACTACGTTGGTACGACCCTTATTCGTTAGGTCGTGGTACATGCCAGCTACGCCAATGGCCAGTGTTGGCATCATTTCGCCACGCTTAACGCGAGTCAGCAGATGGTTGGCCTCCACCTTTTTGTCGAGCAAACGCATCTCGGTGCGTTGTTCTAAGGCCGAGGCGTGGTTCACCGAAAGCTGCCGCGGGTCGGGTAACTCGGTGGTAAGGGTGCGGTCGATGTCGATTTCTTCGCCTTGTTTGCCGATATATTGCGCCAACACCATCTTGCAAAGCGAGATGCCGTTGTTGAGTTTCAAGCGGTTCACCGCCATTTCGTTTTGTTTCAACTTCACGCTTAACACGTCGTTCTTGTTGGCAACGCCTGCTTCGTAGGCATTGCTGGCATCTTTAAGAATGTTCTCCAACTGCTTGTCGGCTGCATCTAAGGTCTTTTCTTGCTCGTAGAGTGCCAACAGCTGGTTGTAATATACCTCTGTTGTTTGTGCCACTTCGTCTGCGTTTTGTTCAAGCATCAGCTCTTTCACCTGCGTTTGCACGGCGGCCAACTTGTTGGCGTTGATGATGCGTCCGCCTGCAAAAACGGGCTGCATGGCAATGAGCGATGCCAACGTGCCGTGCTTAATGGCTTGCAAAGTGTAGCTGGTGGGCAATGCGGCTAGTATGGCAGGGTTCAGTCCTGCGCCTTTTACGATGGCTGCTAGCTTCTGTTGGTCGGCGGGCGACAGCGAAAACTCTTCTTGTACCAAGTAGTCGGTAGCGTGGAAATACGTTCCGTTGGCCGTCACTGTGGGCAGATATTTGGCTCGCGCCTCTTTCTGTTGTTCCTTGGCGGCAGTTATTTCCAGTCGTGCCCGTTTCAGTTTCACGTTGTTTTCCTTAGCCAACGTTTTGCATTGGTCTAACGAATATGTTGTCTGCGCGTTGGCAACAATGGGCAAGCATAAGGCCAAGAGCAGGGGAAGTTTATTGATGTTCATGAGTTTTTTTATTTAAGTTCATGAGTTTTTGAGTTCATGAGTTTTTGAGTTGTGGGGCGTTTGGGGGTATGAAGTTGAGGAGTTTAGGAGTTAACTCCATAACTTTTTAGTTCCTCCTTTCTCCATTACTACTCTACTCCTTTACTACTTACTACTTGGTGTGTGCCTCCATCTTCAACGTTCTTTTCCTGTCTTCCCATCTGAAAATCATCCAATAACCGATAGGTATCATGGTGACGATGAACAGCAACGAGACGATTGTGCCGAAACAAACCACCACGCCCATAGGACCCCACAGCGGTGTGTTGGCAATAACCATCGGGATAACACCCATAGATGCGGCCGCACTTGTGAGGAATATGGGTCGCATACGGCGTTGAGCTGCTTGCAGGGCAGCGCGTTTTGCCGACAGGCGATGGTCTACGCGCAGTTCTTCGGCGTAGTCTATCATGATGATTCCGTTACGCACGATGATACCCATTAGCGAGATAATGCCCAGTATGCCTGTGATACCCACTTCTTGTCCCATGATAAGCACACCCGTGGCAGCCCCCAACAGCGAGAACAACAACGACAGCATGATAACCAACGACATGCGAATGTCTTTGAAATGGAACAGCAATATGGCGAAGATGATAATGATAGAAATGGCCAAACCGCTGTATATCTGTGGCTCGGTTTCTAGGTCTTTCTCCCTTTGTCCGCCCACGCTCATGGTCACTCCCTGCGGTAGCTCAATCTTCTTTACCTCGTCAATCACCTTGTCTGTAACGCTGTTGAGGTTCAGTCCGCGTTTGGCATCGGCCATAACCGACATCGAACGAACGCCATTGCGGTGGTGGATGGAGGTGTAAGTCCAGTCGGGCGACACCTTAGCCACTTGTCTTAGCGGCACGTTAACGCCGGGTAGCAGTCCGCTAACAGTGGCGTTTTCTAGGTCTTCGGGCGTTTGATGCCCCGCATGACTATCTTTTAGCATCACCTTTACGGGATAATCGGCCTCCCAAACGGTGGTGAGTGGCACGCCATCGCCAAAGCGCGTGGCCAGGTTTAAGGCCAAAAGACTCTTGCTCATGCCCAGTCGCGAGGCCTCATAATCGTCTATCTGCACATCAAGCCCCGCCGTTGCACCATCGAAGTTGTTGCGAACCAGCAGCAATTCGGGCATGGCGCGCATGCGGCGCGTTGCGCTGTCAACGGCTTGATGAATGGCATTGAGGTCGTCGCCGCTGAACCTTATCTCCACAGGCGAACTGGCATCGCTGTAATCCAGCTGCTTAATGCGCACCTGTGCCTCGGCAAAATGGTCGGTATATCGCGTGGTGAAACTGTCAACGAGGGCCATCGTGGCGGCGTCGTTTTCGGTGTTCACGATGAATTGCGCATAGTTGGTGCCGCCTAGTTGGGGAGCATACGAGGTTTGGAAACGAGGCGAGGACATGCCGTAGAATGTGGAAATGTTGCGTATGCGCTTGTCGGTTTGCATCATGTTGCGCAGACTGTCGGCCACGGCAGCCGTTCGTTCGATGCTCGTTCCTTGTGGTAAGTATATCTCTACGGCAAATTGGTTGCGTTCGGCACGGGGCATAAGTTTCTGTGGCATGCTGGCAAAGAGCACGGCACCAACAACAACCGAGAGAACACCAACGCCTAGGGTGATAAACGGATGGGCAAAGCAACGTTCGATAAGGCGGTCGTAATAGCTCTGCATGATGTCGAGGAAGGTACGTCGCTGTTTGCCCTCGCCTTTGTTGTCTTTCTTCAAGCCTTTGCGTATAAAGGTGAACTGCATCCAAGGAACTACCAGCACGGCAACAAGGAGTGACGCGCCCAACACCACGCTGATGCCTAGTGGGAACCACTTTACGAAGTCTTTCATCATGCCTTTCATCGTGAGCAACAGCGGGAAGAAGGTGATGGAAATGGCCAGTGTGGCGCTGAAAATAGACGAGAAGAACTCTTTGGCCGAGTAGGTGGCGGCGTGCCAGCGGCTCATGCCCTCGTCGATCTTCTCGATATACGAGTCGATAATAACGATGGAGTTGTCTACAATCATACCCAAAGCCACGATAAGCGAGGCAAGGGTTACGGTGTTTAGCTCTAAACCCAGGGCGTAGAACAGGCCAAGGGTTATAAATATGGTGATGGGGATGGTGCTTGCTGCCACGCTGGCCACGCGCATGGGCAGCAAAAGCATGATGACCACCACCACCGAGGCAATGGCGATGAGCAGTTCTTTAAGGAAATCCACCACCGAAGAGTTCACCACTTCGCTTTGATCGGTGATGGTATAGATGCTAACGTCTTGCGGCAGCGATGCTTCGAACTGCCCCAGTATGTCTTTTACCTTGTTTCCGAACTGCACGATGTTGCTGCCTTCGTTCATTTCTACCGACAGAACGATGCACTTCTGCCCGTTGTTCTTTACGTATTTGTCGGCATGTGGGTATTCGCGCTTGATGGTTGCGATGTCTCGCAGGCGTATAACGTTGCCGCGTGGGTCCGAATAGACGATGCGGTTGGCCACATCGTTTTCGGTGTTCATTTGCGAACGCAGGTGTATCGGGCGCGTTGTCTGTCCGTCGTCCACCTTTCCGCTCACCAGCGTCATGCCTTGTGCGGAGAGGTTAGCTAAGAGCGTTGCCGAATTGATGCCGTAGTCCGACAGCTTGTCGCGGTCGATGTACACGCCAATCTCTTCTCCCTGTTCGCCGCTCACGCGCAGATTAGCCAGTTCGGGGATGGTTCGCAGGTTATCTTTCAGCGTGTTCATGTATTCGTGCAGCTCACGATAGCTTTTGGTCTTGCTTTCTAGCGTTATGAGCATGGCCGACGTGTCGCCGAAGTCGTCGTTGGCAATTAAAGCCAGCACGCCCTGTGGCAACGACACCTTAAATTGTTGCAGCTTAATCTTGAACTTGCTCCAAAACTCGTCTTTGTTGGCTACATCATCGTTCAGTTCGACGAAGATGTAGGTTATTCCGTCTTTTGTTTGCGAGCGCGTTTTGTTTTTCTTTATTTCCTTAAACCCCCAAAGAAAGGTTTCCAATGGCTTTGTTACCTGCTCTTCCACTTCGGCAGAGGTGGCGCCGGGATAAACGGCGGCCACCACGCCTTGGCGGATAGTGAAAGAAGGAAATTCGTTTTTGGGCATGTTGATAAGCGCGAACACACCGAAACCGATGAGCACCACCATCAACAAGAGCATGATGCTGTTGTAGTGCATCACACTTTCTATGATATTTCTTTTGCGTTTAGACATAAATCTGTGTGTTTGTATATTTTATCTTTAGGAGTTAAGGAGTTATGGAGTTAAGGAGTTAAGCCAAATGTATAGGTGGCGTTAGGCTTTCGGACAAGTCAGACAAGTCAGACTTGTCGGACTTGTCAGAAAGCTAGACTGAACTAGAAATCTAGGAATCGACAGACAATTTTAAAGGGCGTTAGCCATCTTTTCACCTTTTCACCTTTTCACTCTTTCACCTTTTATAATCCTTATTCGTCAAACTTGCACCTCACCAATGGGGTTATTCGTCTTTGAAACGTTTAATCTCACTAAGCATATCACTCCCCTCTCCCCTTGGAGAGGGGCTGGGGGTGAGGCTTTTTAAATCACATTCACTCCTTCACTTACTTTGTTTTGTCCGTTTACGATAACCTTATCGCCTTGTGATAGTCCGGCGTTAACCACCACACCGCTTTGGCATACGCCACCTTGCGATATGTCTCGGCGATGCGCTGTGCCGTCTTCCACCACCCAAACGTATGGCTTGGTGCCGTCTATCAGCACCGCCTCTTGCGGCACAACGATGCCCTGCGCCCCACCTGTGCTGGCCAATTGCGCACTGCAAACCATGCCTGGCAACAGCTGATGACCAGCGTTGGGAAGACTAACGATAACATCATACGTATGGCTTAGCAAGTTGGCTTGTATGCCTTTCTCGGTTACTTTGCCCACAAACGTTTTTCCGCCCAAGGCAGAAACCGTGAAAGGAACTGTCTGACCTTTGCTGATGCCCGATATTTCGTTTTCGGGAACAGCGATTTTCATCTCAACGCGGTCTAGTTTCACCAGCTTAAAACAGCCCAATCCGGGTGCCATATTGTTGCCCGTGTCTACCATTCGCTGCGAAATAAAGCCGTCGAAGGGTGCGCGCAGTTCACAGTTTTGCAACGTTTTTCGGGCAATTCGCTCGGCTGCCTCGGCCTCGGCCAACTTCGTTTGCACGTCAACAAAGCGTATTTCAGGCAAACTACCTTTCTTATATAGCTGCTCTAAGCGTTTAAAAGCGTCGCGCGCCTGCGACAGGGTGCTCATCGCCATGTCGTGTGCGCTTTGCGCCGAGGTCTTGTCTATCACGGCCAGCAGTTGCCCTTTGCGTACCGCCTGACCCTCGTCGGCCAGCACCTGCGACACCGTTCCCAGCGTGGCAAAACTTAACGTAGAACCATAACTCTCTTGAATAACACCCACATAGGTGCGGCTGCCGTCCACGTTGCCCGTTTGCACGGCCATCGTTTTCACCTTAATCGGCGCAACGGCTTGTTCTTCTTTCTTACTGTTGCAACCGCTCAGCACCACTATGAGCGCAGTTGCAGCCATAAACTTGATTTTTGTCATATTTCCTTTTTTTTTACCTTATGCGTATTAAATGCCAGTTAAATAGTTTTGAGTTGAAATAACAGCTCTTGCACATTAAAATGGCTTGTTTATGTTTCACGATGCAAAATTAAGGATATAAAATGCTTCTCACAAGGTTGAAAATGGCTCAAAAATGTTCTATTTTATATATTAACAAAGAAAACAGCTCGTTTTGCCATCTTATTTACCAGAAAAGTAGTACATTTGCAATAAATAAATACAAAAACATGGAACAACGATTGCAACTTCCTTTTACGCTCCGTAGCTTTACTTCGGCAGACATCGAAACCGAGACAGGTCACCGTTTGTCTTCTTCCTATCGCATTTTCGCCTTGGTTCTGTGCACGCAAGGCAACATCAGCATGAACATCGATGATAAGACTTACCATGTTAATAAGGGCGACACGCTTTTTATCCCACCGGCGATACATTCCAACACCGTATCGTTCAGCAACGACCTGCGCGGCATAGTGTTGTATGTTGACTACGACTTCATTATGGCTATTGTGAACAAGACGATGGACATCACCACGGGATTGTATTTCAGCGAGCATCCGTTCCTTTCGCTCTCTGTGAGCCAGTACGACCGCATCTTAACGCAGATGCAGACGCTTATGGCGCGCGAAGCGCACGAAAACGAGAGTTATGCCAACTCGCCTAACCCCCAAGTAATTACCGAACTGTTGTCGTCGATGTGCCGAACGCTTGTCTACGAGATTGTAAATTGCTACATGTTGAGCCACCATTTGCAAGTAGGAACGTGGAATGTTACCGATAAGTTGGCGCAAAACTTTATCGTAGCGGTGTATAACAACTACCGTAAGCACCGCGAAGTGGCCCACTATGCCGACTTGCTTTGCGTTACGCCCAGCTATCTTTCGGTGGTTGTGAAAGAGAAAACGGGCAAAACGGCCCTACAATGGATTAATGATGTGGTGATGAGCGATGCCCGCCAGCTGTTGCTTTACAGCGACCAGAGCATCAAAGAGATTGTTGCGACGCTGGGTTTCCCCAACCAATCGTTCTTTGGTAAGTACTTTAAACAGCATTCTGGCAAGTCGCCCAAACGGTTTAGACTTGAAAGTAGAGGAGGGAAGAAGGAGTGATAAAGGGCTTTTAAAGGTGAAAAGGTGAAAAGGTGAAAAGGTGAAAAGATGGCTAACGCCCTTTTAAAGGTGAAAAGGTGAAAAGATGGTTTCGCCCACCAATTTTGTTAACTCGTCAGACTTGTCAGACTTGTCAGACCAGTCCGACTAGTCCGACTAGAATAACTAGAATAACTAGAACAACCAGAATAACCAGAATAACTAGGAAGGCTAGAAAAAATAGCCTAGCCCCATCAGCAACCGCCACATCTTTTGTCATCTTTTGCGCACGAATTTTAACACTATGGCTGCCATTTTATCCACCAATCGCTAAGTTGGTTGCAAATAATCGATTCTCGCGGAGGTTT
Organism: uncultured Prevotella sp.; assembly: GCA_938028745.1. Lineage (GTDB taxonomy): Bacteria > Bacteroidota > Bacteroidia > Bacteroidales > Bacteroidaceae > Prevotella. The sequence goes on along the minus strand of CALIZL010000051.1, from coordinate 240 downwards.
GTTTTGGCGCTAAAAGGCGCTAGCCTGCTAATGCAGCAAAATGAATATTTATTTCAAGCAACCGCCATTTGCACCTGTTTTGGGGCTATTTTCAGCAAAACATAGTGTAATATGGTGCAAAATGCAGTGCAAAATGCCGCTAAATGCAATGCGTTTTGGTGCAAAATGCAGTGAGTTTTGATGCTAAACGCAAGGTAAAATGGTGCAAAACGCAAGGTAAAATGGTGCAAAACGCAAGGT
>CALIZL010000050.1 GCA_938028745.1 uncultured Prevotella sp. | reverse complement strand
AGGTTTTAGCGTATATTTTGCTGTCATTGCATCAAAAAACTTGCAGAAGTCATCTACCATACAAAATATTTCAGTAGCTTTGTCCTCGGTGATCATAGCGATTTTTGTTTGTAACTGTTTGTATATTAGCTCTTTAAGGTTACAACAAATTTCGCTAATCACCAAATTTATAGACACTTATAATTCATCGAACTCACGTTAAGTTAACGAGTTGTTTAGTGGCCTATTGATTGACGAGTTAACAAACCTAGGGGTTGGCTAGTTGACTATAAAACGGGTCAACGAGTTAACAAGTTAACCCATTGACCCGTTAATAGGGGTGTAATAAACAAGGCATACCACTCCCCTCTCCCCTTGGAGAGGGGCCGGGGGTGAGGCTTTTTCCTTACTCCGACTTCATAGTTATCTCAATCCTTCGGTTACTCTTGATAATGGCTTGCGCCACCTGCTGTATGTCGGCAGCCGAAAGTTGGTCTACCAACGCCTCGTAATCTGTGTGCAGGTCAATGCCGTAGCGCAGGTGTTGGTACACAATGCTGTTCCAATAGTCGTTGACAAGCGTTTCTTGCTGGTGAGCCTTCTTTAAGTAAGCCTTTATCTTGCGGATGCTTTCGGGATTGATGCGACCTTGCGCCACGTGTGCCAACTGACGATACACGATGGGCATCAGTGCGGCATACTTCTCAGGACCAGTTCGGAAACCAATCTTCAACAACGAGTTGGGACGACTGTTGCAGTCGAGTTCGCCTTGAACACCCACGCCATAGGCACCGCCTTTCTCTTCGCGAATGCTATCGGTAAAAGCGATGGTAAGCACACGACGAAGGGCATCGAGCGCCAAGTTAGACTTGGGCGTATAGGGCAAGTTGAAGGTGTAGATGATGGTGACAAGCGCCGATGGCGTGTTCATCTTCTTGGTGAAGACATGCGTTTCGTTTACGTTGCGCACCTGCGGAAAGTTGTTGGTAAAGCTCTCTTTGCGCCCTGCTGCCGGCAACGAGGCCACATATTGGCAGAGAAGTGGGCGAAGCGAGTCGATGTTTACGTTGCCCACAAGCAGCATCTTAAAGCCCGTGGCATCGGCAAAGCGTTCGCGATAGAGTTGCATAATGCGCTGATAGTTCACCTTGTTGAGGCGTTCGAGGGTCATTGGGGCGGTGCGTTCGTTGTGGCCATAGGCAATAAGCGAGAGCGAGTCGTTGTACTCTACCTGCGGATTGGCGTTTCTGTTCCTCAACATGGCCCGCCTGCGGTCGATGCTGGTGGCAAAAGCGGTGGTGTCTGTTCGCGGAGCGGTGAAGTAAAGATAAGCCAATTGGAACATCGTGGCTAGGTCTTTGCGGTTAGATTGTCCGCTGATGCCCTGCGTTTCTTGACCAACATAGGGCGAAACACGCACATGTTTGCCTGCCAGCATCTTGTCTAAGCGGTCGGCCGAGAATGCACCCACACCGCCATCAACGATGGCATTGGGCAGGAAAGAGAAGTTGGGGGCATCGGTTTCGGGACAAAGCGAAAGGCCGCCTTCGCCCCAAAGGCGCATGGTTATTTGGTCGGCGGCAAAGTTGGTGGGCTTGACATACACCTCGATGCCGTTGCTGAGCACAAGCTTTGTAACGCCGAAGTGTCCGTAAGGCTGCTCGCTCACAATCGTTCCGGCCTTTGGGGCATGCTCGATGAGGGTTGTGGGCAGGGGCTCTTCCTTGTATGGCTGGTAGCTATTGTCGGCTTGTGCCTGCAAAACGTATTGTTCCAGTTCTTGATTGCTGGGCAATGTAAAGCCTGCCTTTTGCGGAGCAAGCACCGTTAGCACTTGGTTTTCGTTAGAAATAAGCTTTCGGGCGGCCTCGTTCACCTCTTTGAGCGACACTTCGGCATCGAAACGCTTGGTAAGGGCAAGCCTTTCTTCGGGTGTTAGCATGGGTTCGGCCGAGAGAAAATGGCGCACGGCCTGCATCGCCAACGTGCGATTGCTACGCTCGTTGCGTTCGGCAAAGCGTGTTTGGGCACGTTGCAGCGCGTCGGCTTTGGCGCGTTGCAGCTCGGTTGCGGTAAAACCAAAGCGGCGTGCGCGTTCGGTTTCGCCGATAACGGCACGAAACGAACCGCGTATGTTGTCTTCTTTACAGCCAAACGACAGGCTGAAAGCCTCTTTTGTCTGGGCAACGAGAAAGCTACCCGTACGCGCCGAGGCACTGAGCACGGGCGAAGGGTTGATCTGTTTGAGGGCGGTAAGCCGCTCGCTAAGCATGGCTGTAATGAGGTTTTCTATGTATCCGTCGCGCACATAGGCGGTTTGGCCCTTCTGTGCAAAGGGTGTGGCGGGATGTTTCATGTGAAGACCCGCCAGAACAATGGGCTGTTCGCTATCCTTTTCTACGGCCACAATCATGCGTTTGTTGTCGGGCACGGGGTAATAGGTGCGCTTGGCGGGATTTTTGGGCGTGGGAATGGTAGAGAACAGCTGCTTAATTTTGGCCTCGATGGCGTTTACGTCGATGTCGCCCACCACCACGATGGCTTGCAAGTCGGGGCGATACCACTTGTTGTAATAGTCTTTGAGGTCTTGATAGGGAAAGTTGTCAACGATGTCCATCGAGCCAATGGGCATGCAGTCTTCGTATTTAGAGCCCTTAAAGATGGTGGGTTGCAGCTTTTCGTACATGCGTTGCGAGGCCATTTTTGCCCTGCGCGTGCGCCATTCTTCGTGTATTACGCCGCGTTCTTTGTCTATCTCCTTATCTTGCAGCAGCAAGTAGTGGCTCCAATCGTGGAGGATGAGCAGCACCGAGTCGACCACCGACGAGCGTTTCAGCGGCACTTGCGAGATGTTGTACACCGTTTCGTCGATGCTGGTGTAGGCGTTGAGGTTGGTTCCAAACTTCACGCCGATGGTTTCGCACCACGGAACGATGCCCGGAGAAGTGCCATCGTTGCGGAAATGCTTGGTTCCGTTGAAGGCCATGTGCTCTAAGAAGTGGGCCAATCCGCGCTGGCGCGGCTCTTCGAGGATGCTACCCACGCGCTGTGCGATGTAGAAATCGGCCACGCCTGGCTCTTTGGCGTTGTGCCGAACAAAGTATGTTAGGCCATTTTTAAGCTTGCCCGTACGATAGGTTGCATCGTTTTTGAGGGGCTGTGCCAACAAAAGGGTTGGCAGAAAGAGTAATAAAAGGCTTACTTGCCTTAGAAATCTTGTTTGCATATTGGATAATGTTTTTGCTGTTTTAAACGTACGCCGATGTATGAAGGCATTTTTTAGAACCTGCCTTAAAACGTGCAGCCTATGGCCAAAGTGGCCTCGGTGCGGTGTTGGTTGTTAATCCAAGGCGAAGGTTTGGCGGTTCGGTGCCACGTGGTTTGGGCGCGAACGTAGAGGGGAAAGGGCAAATGGCGTAGGCCAAAGGCGTATTTGGCGGCCAGATGCAAGCCCCATTGTGGTGCGGTTAGCAGGTGATGATGGCGGTAGAGATAGGCTTGCATCAGCGTTGGGGGCGATTGTTTGTCGCTAGGTGTTGCCAATGTGGCTGTTTGGCCTGGCTCGCCGCTGCCCCATTGGTGAGAAAGTCCGCCTGTGAGGGATAGCATGGCGCGGCGACTAAGGGAGATATTGCGAGTGACGAGCAGCGAAAGCAGGTTGGTATGCAGCTGTTGTCGCTGAACGTAGGGGTAGAGATAGGCCGAGATTTGGCGGCTGTCGGCTTGCAAGGAGGCAGAGATGGTCCACGTGGAGATGTCGCCAAACAGTCTTAACCAAGCTGTATAGGTCAGTTTCAGGCTGCTCCAGCGTTTGTTGGATGTTTTTATTGGGTCGAAATATTCGTAAAACGAGCTGCCTGTTGCTGTTTGGTTCTCGCGATAAGTGGTCTTGTGGTTGGTCAACAGTTCGTTGGTGTACGACAGCGATAGTTGTTGTTGACTGTGCGAGCGGTATTTATTCAGCACCAATTGCAGTCCAAAGTTGTCGCCCTGATGCTTGAAATGCACAATAGAATAAGGCGAGTTGCGCCCGTAAAATCCGTTTCGGTGCACCATCTGCGCACCAAGAAAGAGCGAGAACCCACGCCCCAAATTGTTTTCTGCCTGCAAGGCAAGCCCGTTTTGTTCGTCAAGTAGAGGCTGTTCGCGCGAGTCGTCGGTGTAGCCTTTGTTGCCAAACTGTTCCACTTCGCCCGTAAATGCGCCATAGTCTACAAGTGTTTTATACACCTTTTCGGTTTTTCCGTAGGTTACAAAGCGTAGGCTTTCGGTACTTCGGCCGTAGATGTAGTTGGCACCCAGCATCCATTTTTTACCTATTGGGGCTGCAATGCCCAGCGAAAGATTTAGTTGCATCAGGCTGTTTCGGTGGCGAAGGTCTTTGTATTTGGCGTAGTTGGCGGCGGTATAATCTACCTTTGCGCCCACGGCTAAGCCGCGCCAGAGGCCTATACCTACGGCTCCTACGAGGTTATAGGTGTCGCGATGCTTGTTGCCGGGATTGGTTAGCGAGTCTTCGGATAGGTCGAAGGGTTTGCGTTCGGGGTTGATGAACACCGAACCCAACATGTTTTTGCCCGCGAAGTTGTCGTAATCCATTCGCCCGTAAACCACGGTGCGTGGGTTAATACGGAAAAACGACTCGACCATCGCACCTGCTTGCACCACATTGGCGGACTGGGAGTAGTCCACGAGGTCGCCTTTGGCCATGCTGCCCCTTACTTCGGCCATCGAGATGTTGCGCTGATTGTAGCGTGTTAGTGCAGCTGCGTTGGGCGAAGTGAGCCACGGCTTGGCCTGTTTCACGTAGTTGAAGTCGCGAAACACAAGCTGTTGGTTGGCTTGAACATTGGGCGATGCCAGGGGAAGGGCGAGTAAAAGTAGTGATAACACAGGGTGAATGGGGTTGTTAAAGGGTTATAGGGGCTAAGCGTTAGGTGGTTAGGGGGCTGGGGGTTCTAATAATTTTAGGCATCCCAGTTGTTCATATTATCCTAGGGATTCTAGATATTCTAGGGATGCTAATTATCCTAGAAGTTCTAGGGGTTCTAGATATTCTTGTTATCCTAGGGTTTCTAGTTATTCTAGTTGCCCTAGGAATTCTAGGCATTCTGGTTGTTCCAGAACGCCTAGCTTTCCTAGAAAACAGCCCCACAGCCCTTTTTTGTTAAGCCAAGCCACGCACGTGGCAGAGCGTTTTCATCTTGTTAATTTGTTAACTCGTTAATTTTCCAACTCGTCAACTTATTTCCCTTTAATCGAGAAAGCCTTCCTTTCGTGGAAGTCGTTGGTAGAGTTATTGGTGTCCATATATATAATATGTGCGCCATTCTTTATCGAAGCCTCGGCATCAATGCCGCTGGGGTCGCCCGCAGACACGCCCATCGTGTAGCCATACACCAGCTTTCCCTTGTTTTCGGGCAGTTTTTCGGTCTCCTCTTTGTCCACGTTGCGGTAGAGGGTGTAGCCCATCTTGTTTGTCATCTGCACACTTCCGCCGTCTAATTCAGCAGGGAAACGTTTGTTGCTCTTTGCTATAAAGGCTGTGTTAAACACCTCTATGGCATCGAGCACCCATTCGTTGGGCATTCTCAAGTTTGCATTCACCTTCGTTTGTGCAGCCCCTGGGGCATAGATAATGTTCGAAACGTTAGTGGCATAGTCGCGTGGGGTAACGCCTTTAGTTTGGAAAATAAACATGGCAGGCGAGAAAGTGCTGAGCGGCCAGCCATTACCTTGCCCATATTCAACGGCTTTTAGATAATGAGAAGTGGGAATAAGCTCTGATGGAGAGGGGTAATAACGCTCATGGTTGTAACCCGATTCGGGGTCGTACATGGCGTAATAGTCCTTATTGGCATAGTTAACCGATTTAGAATAGGTTTTTGTGTTGTCGATAGCACCATTAACATTAACCACAATTTGTGAGTAAGGTTGTATCGTTATGGGCTTTTGGAAATACCAGATACCATGTATGGCAGGGATAAAACCTTTCCCATCGTATTCCAATTTGCCATCTTTCATCCAATCGTTTTTAGGTGAATGGGCGTTAAATGGGTCGACCATTCCAACTGCTAAGTTCTCAATTGTGGCCACTTCTGCACTATTATTGTAGAGGATAAAGCCCTTATCTTGGTGGAAATAGCCTGTACCCTGATCGGCGGGACATCCTCCGCAATAAAGCTCTTTAATGATAATCTGGGCAGCCTTGGCCTTTGACAGCTTCATTTCAAGTGTTATTTCCGTAGTGGGGGGCGACACAACAACCTTGCTTTTGTTGCCATTAAGGTGGAATTTCCATGTTCCATCGCCGCGTGTTGCACTACTACGAACATCGTATATGCCTGCTGGCACAGTGAATTCAGCCACTCCCTTTGCGTTGGTTGTGGCTACGAACACCGATGCACGTGCGTCAACAAGTTCAACTTTTGCGCCTTCGTAGGGCTGAATGCTGTTTTCGGGATACTGCAAAGTTACGTTAACCTTACAGGTTTGCACAGTGTCAACCTTGTCGTCGCTGCTGCACGACAAAACCAGCAACGCAAAAAACGCTGCTAAGAACGAATTGATAAGAATTGTTTTGCGATACATAATTGCTTATTTATTAATGAGTTTTTTAGTTTATGAGCTTGTGAGTTTATGAGTTTATAAGCTTGTGAGTTAGTGAGCTTGTGAGTTTGTGAGTTTATGAGTCTGTGAGTTTATGAGTTTGTGAGTTTGTGAGCTTGTGAGTTAGTGAGTCTGTGAGTTTATGAGTTTGTGAAAACGTTTGCCACGCTGCAACAACACATTTGGCTTAACTCCTTAACTCCATAACTACTTACTCCTTAACTCCATAACTACTTACTCCTTACTACTTTACTCCTTTACTACTCAATTACTCCCCCATCATATCTTCACTTTCAGCCCCAACCCATAGTAAAAGGCGGGCACATACGAGCTGCCATAGAGCGAAGTTTCTTGCCCTGTGCGTGTGGAACGCACTCGGCTCATGGTGTTCCAGAAGTTATTGGCATAAAACATCAGCTGTACGCGGTCTCCAATCTCCTTGGTTACGCTGAAATTGGCCGAGTAATAGGCCGACAGACGTTCGGGATTCATCACGAAGGCATAGTTGGTTCGTTGCACCAGTTTAGCCAAATCGTTGAACAAAGCGGGGTCGTTGTCTTTGGCCCAAGCAAACTTTTCGGCGAAAGGGATGAGTTTTTCGGGTTCTTCCCACGTGCTGTAATATTCGGGATAAACCACCATGTGCTTGTCGCGAACATCCCGCGTGTAGGGCTTTCCAAAGAAATCGTCGCCCTTCTCCAAAGCATATCCGCGCGTTCCGTTTGGCAATTCGCTTAGCGGACGGTTGTATTGATAGAGCGAACACTCCACGCGTAGCGACATGATGATACGTATGCGCGGCACGTGGGTTGTGAGTGTAATGTTGAGATTGGACTCGTGCGTGAGCGAACCATTACTTACCGAGGGCGACGCCGTATTGTCGGTAGAGGTTGTTCCGCTGCCGCGATAATGGCCAATATAGGTGTAAGGCTTGCCTTGTGCATTGAGCGTGCCAGCCTCCGAAGGCAACGCAGCGAAGAGCAAATCGTCTAATCCCTTGTAGTAATAGTAGTTTCCATCTAGTCTAAGCGAAGTGCGTAGCGCCTTGATTGGTGCGAAATCCACAATCCATTCTATGCCGAAACGTTCGGTGGGCGACCCATTTACGTATTTGCGGTTGCTCAGATAGCCTTCCCTTTCCCTGTAAGGCAGCTGTATGGGGGCGTTGGCACCCGTGATGTCGTTCACGGTTACGATGCCTGTTTGTTGGTCGATGTGGTATTCGCGGTTAGCCGAGGGGATGGGACAATGCTCTAATGCAGCTTGTGAAGTGTATTTATAGGTGTAGGGTTTGTACACCACTACGGCCGTATATGGGTTAAACGTTTTGTGATAAAAGGCTGAAACATTAACGCGCGTGTGCCCAATGTTCGCCTGTAAGCCAAGGTCAAGCTGGTTGGTGTACTGCCATTGCAGTTGCGGATTGTACACCGCCTGCGACGGAAAGGTGTGATAGGCATAGTAAGCTTTGTTGTCGGCGGTGCTTCCAGGGGTGAATGCCAGTCGGTCTATGTAGCTGGTGCGGGGGTAAAGCACTTGAAACGAGGGCAATTTAACCGATTTTCCCCAGCCCACATGTGCCGAAAGACTTCGCACCAAGGCATCCCTGCCATGCCAAAACACGTAACGAAGGTTGGCGCGTGGCGAGAGGGTTGAGGCCGTTCCGTAGGCCGAACCAGCGATATGACTGATGTCGTTGCGAACGCCCACGGTCAATTCCATGTTCGAAAGCTTGCCCGTTGGTATGTTCAGGCGTTCTTCGGTATATATGGCAAGGTTGTTCAGCGTGGGCAATTCGTGGTAACGGTAGGGTCGCCATGTGGGTGTTAGGCGCGCCTCCTCGTAGTAAGTGCCGCGCCCGAGGTTGCGACTGCCGGTGTAATCGGCCCCAACCGACACCTTATTATATATGCGCGCGAACCGCTTTACCCAATCGGCCTTCAACTTAAAGGCGTAACTTAGGGGGCGACTATCGTTGAAACTGCGTACATACCAATAGCCCGTAGGCCCCAGAATGATGTCCGACGAGGGGTATTTGTCATAGTCGTAGGCCACGAAATAGCCTGCTTTCATGGTGTGGATGTAGGGAAGTGTGGTGGCCGAACTAGTGTGGCTGTAATTCTCGTATAGCTGATCGGCATACGAAAGCGACGATTTCAGTACCACGCTGGTGAGCCATTTGCGGTTGAGTAGCCACTCGGCCGAGAGGTTTGCGGTAAATCTGTTGTCGCGTTCTTTCTTATAACTGTCTAGTTCGCCATCGGGATCGGCCTTCGAATTATATCCGCCCACGTTGCCCGTAACACCAAGTTTCAGCGTTAGGGGCATGCTTTGGCGCATCAACACGTTCATATACTGGGCCGAAAGCACGTTGCGTTGGTAGGCGGTGAAGGGCGAAGTGATGTCGCCGAACGTGCGTGCGTGTTCCATTGAGAAGTTAAACAGTCCCATTTTGCCGCCAAGGTCAACGCCTTTGCTTAGTGCCAGCTGGCGTGTGTTTTGGTTTAGCTTGGATTCTACGATGAAAGGCGATTTTCCGCTACGCGTGTTCACCTTTACAATGCCGTTGCTTAGGTCGCCATATTCCACCGACGGCACCCCCGTAACCACCTCAACGCTCTCGATATTGGCCGTGCTAAGGGTGCGCGTACCTGCTCCGAGCGTTTCGCCGGGCGTGGCGTTGTTGTCCAATCGCACGCCATCCACCTCGATGGCCGTACCAAACGAGGCGTTACCCATCTCTCCGCTGCTGCTGCGAAGGGCAATGCGGGTGTTGCGCAGCAACGAACTGTTCCATGTTTTGCCGCCAGGAAGAAGGCTCATGATGTCGCCAAGGTTCAAGGCTTGTCGGTTGTCAAGTGCCAAGCGGTCGATGGTGTAGCTTGTTGTTGTGGCATCGCCCTTGCGTTTGGCCACCACTTCCACCTCGTTCAGTTTCAGGTTGTCGTCGTTTAGGCCGATGTCTACACTTGGCATGCCCGCCCTTACGTTCACCTTCGTGGTAAACGTGGCAAAGCCTAGACAACGCACGGTGAGCGTTACGTTGCCCATAGGCACGTTTTTAATGGCGAAACGCCCCTTATTGTCGGTGATAGCCCACAGCTCGCACTCTTTTAGCGTAACGGTGGCATACTCTATTGGCCGCCCATCGCCTTTGCTTTTGATGGTGCCGTTCAGCAAAACGCCCTGCGCTTTGAGCGTTGTGGCCGCACCCACGACAAACAAGAGGATTGCAAAACAGATTTTGAACATTCGCATTTAAAGGTTAGTTAATGCCGATGTACAGCAATGCTTTGCAAAGATAGGTATTATATGGAAAGCATACAATACCTAAAAAAGGGGATAAAGCGGGGGTGTAGGGGCTGTTGGGCTGGTCAGACCAGTCGGACTTGTCAGACCGATCGGACTTGTCAGATCTGTCGGACTAGTCGGACTTGTCTGATTAACCAAACACTCCCAGCTCCTACAACTGCCCGGCCTCCACCTGCAACACCACCCTTTCGGTTAGCCTATCCACGCCATTAGGCTGATATTCCTTTTTAAGACTAGCCCCGAAAAACCAGGCGAAGGCCTGATAAAAGCCTGCGCGGATGGGTCCAAGAAAGGCTTGGATGAGTTGATACGAAGACGAGCTAGTTTCGCGATACACCAATTTGATGAGCAACTTGCCCTGCGCGTAGGTTAGTTTCTTCATTCGTGGCGTGTATTCGCGTTTGATGTCGGCCTCAACACGTTTCATGTGCTCGTCGCGCGACTTCTTATCGGGCAGCGTTTGCAAATATTCGTAGGTCTCGATAATAATCTTGTTCACCTCTTTGGCAATGGGCAGCACCTTCTTTACGTTATACACAAGGCGGTTGTACTCCATTCGTTGGCGTTCGTTTTCAAACGTCAGCTGCGGATAAACATATATCTTGTTCAGTTCAACATATTGTATGCTGTCGCCCTTATCCAGCACCCTACCCACTTTTACCATCGGCACAAAGGTGGGATTATCCATGTCTACCTCCTTCTCTTCGGGGTTTACACGGAGCTGGCCGTCCTTTTGCGCCCACGAGTTGGCGACACAGAACAACACAAAGAGCATGGCCATACAAAAGCGTTTCATTTCTTTTACGATTTATGTGCAAGTACAAAAATAAGTATTTTCTGCTTAAATATATGCCAACTACACATCTTATTTTCAAATTTTGCCTTGATTTACGCATTTTTTGTGTAAGTTTGTGCCTGATGAACGAAGACAAGAACATTATCGTGGGCTTTGATGCCAAACGCGTAGTGCGGAACGGAACGGGCTTGGGAGCATACGGAAGAAACCTAGTTAACGACCTTGCTGCCCTCTATCCCAACGCACAACTGCTGCTTTATGCACCCGATGCGGGCCGAGAAGACTTGGCCCGACAGGTGAAACCTGCGCCGAACCTGCGCATGGTGTACCCCAAGAACACGAAAAACGCGCTGAAAAAGGCGGCGTGGAGAAGTGGCGGCATGGTGAAAGACCTGTTGCGCGATGGCGTACAGGTGTTTCATGGCTTGTCGGGCGAACTGCCCAAGGGCGTTAAACACGCAGGCATCGACGCCGTTGTCACCATTCACGACCTTATCTTTATGCGCCATCCCGAGTTCTATCATTGGTGGGACGCACTGATTTACCGTTGGAAGTTCCACCAAACGCTGAAAGAGGCCAACCGCATTATCGCCATTAGCCAATGCACCAAGCGCGACATCATGAAGTATGGCCACTATCCCGAAGAGCGCATCAGCGTGATATATCAAAGCTGCGACACGCGTTTTCGCGAGCGAGCAACGCCCAAAAAGCTGAACGAAGTGCGCCAACGCTATGCTCTTCCATCGCGTTTTGTGCTGAATGTAGGCACCATCGAGGCGCGAAAAAACGTGCTGCTTGCGGTCAAGGCCATGAAGAACGTGGACAGGGAAGTGCATTTGGTGGTGCTGGGCCGACCCACGCCTTATATCAATAAGGTGAAATCGTGGGCGGCGCACAATGGTTTGTCGGCGCGCGTGCATTTCTTGCACAATGTTCCCAACCACGACTTGCCGGCCATTTACCAACAGGCCGAAGTGTTTGCCTATCCCTCGCGCTACGAAGGCTTTGGCATTCCCATCATCGAGGCCATACAAAGTGCACTGCCCGTTGTGGCATGTACGGGGTCGTGCCTTGAAGAAGCGGGCGGCTCACATAGCCTATATGTGGCCCCAAACGACCATAAGGGCATGGCACAAGCCATCAATGCCAGACTGAAAGGGCAAGCAGGGCGCGAGGAATCTATCAGTCGAAGCATGGAATACGTGCAAAGATTTGAGAACAAGAACGTGGCGCAGCAGGTGGCGCAGTGCCTGTTTGAGAATAAGTAAGCCTAGAAAGCCAACAGCCACAGCAAGCCTAGAAAAGCTAACATCCATAGAAAACGGGCGTCGATACATGCCCAACCACCAACAATAAATGAAAAAGTGCATCATCATTGGTAGCGGACTTGGCGGCCTTTCGTGCGGACACATCCTCGCACGAAACGGATACGAGGTTACCGTACTCGAACAAGAAACGCAAGCAGGCGGCTGTTTGCAGAGCTTTGTACGCAAAGGCGCGAAGTTCGAAACGGGCATGCACTTCATTGGAAGTGCCGAAGAGGGGCAAACTTTGTACCCCCTTTTGCGCTATCTTGAATTAGAAAACCTGCCGCTTAGCCGACTAGACACCACAGGTTACGACGTCATCTCGATGCCGCAAGGCAGGTTTGCCTTTGCCAATGGCCACGAGGCTTTTGTAGAAACGCTTGCCGCGCACTTCCCCAAAGAGCGAGATGGGCTGCACCGCTATCTCGATTTGGTGGAACGTTTGGCGCAGGCGTCGCCCATAAACGGGCATCGGCCAACGCCCGAACAAATGCACTTGAAAACCGAATACCAAATGCGCGCCGTAGACGAGGTGATAAATGGATTTACCAACGATGCCCTTTTGCGAAACGTGTTGGTGGGAAATCTGCCGCTCTATGCAGGCGAACGCGGACAAACGCCTTTCTCAACCCACGCGTTCATCACCAATTTCTACAACCAAAGCGCGTTTCGACTAGCTGGTGGAAGTGACATCATCGCCAAACGACTTACAGAAGGCATCGCACGAAGGGGCGGAAGGGTGCTCACGCGCAAGCGCGTTGAACACATAACCTGCAACAACAGCAAGGCAACGGGCGTGACAACGGCCGACGGCGAACACTTTGAGGCCGACCTTGTGATAGCCGCCATACACCCAACGCTGGTGATGCACATGCTGAACGATACCAATCTTATCCGTCCCGCCTTTCGTCAGCGCATGCTAAACCTGCCCAACACCAGGGGCGTATTTACCGTTTACATCAAGTTTAAGCCGCAAGCCATGCCCTATCGCAACCACAACTTGTATGGCTATGCCGCCGATACGCCTTGGCAATGCGAACAATACACGGCCGACAACTGGCCTTGCGGTTTTCTTTATGTGCATCTTAGCGATGCGCTTGCAGCCGATGCAAAGCCCAATACACACCAACAGTGGGCCACTTGCGGCGAGATAATGAGCTACATGCGATACGAAGAAGTGGAACAATGGGCCAACACGCGCATCATGCACCGCGGAGAGGCGTACGAAGACTTTAAACGCGACAGAGCCGAAAGGCTTATCGACGCCGTTGAAAGGCATGCGCCAGGCTTGCGGAAAGGCATAGATTGCTACTTTACTTCCACCCCCCTCACCTACGAACAATATACTTCTACCTTGCAAGGCAGTATGTATGGCGTGGCCAAAGATGTTAGGCTGGGTTCGGCTTGCCATGTTCCAAGTCGCACACGCATACCCAACCTGTTCTTTGCAGGTCAAAACGTAAACTCGCATGGCATGTTGGGCACGCTGGTTGGTACGCTGCTAACTTGCGGCGAAGTGCTGGGAGAGAAACTAAAATTATGAACAACAACCACATTATCATCATAGGCGGCGGACTAGGCGGCCTCACCACCGGTGCGCTTTTGGCCAAAGAAGGCTGGCAAGTAACGGTGTTGGAGAAGAACCACATCGTGGGTGGAGGGCTGCAAAACTTCTCCCGACATGGCATACACTTCGATACGGGCATGCACATATTGGGCGGATTTAGGCCAGGACAAACGCTCCATCGCATTTGCAAGTACCTAGGCATCGTGCAAAAACTTCGCCTACTGCCCGTAGACAAACTTTGCATGGACGAGATTTATTACGCCGCCACCAACACCACTTATCGTGTGGCCGAGGGAAAAGAAGGTTTTGTGGAGAGTTTCGCCAAGCATTTTCCACATCAGCGCACGCAGTTGCAACGCTATGTGGCGGCCCTTTACCAGCTGGCAGACGAGATAGACCTCTTTAACCTGCGCCCAACAGGCGACAGCATTCCGCAACATAGCGAGCGTTTTCTGTGGTCGGCCGACAAGTTTATCGCCCATTACATCCACGATGAGCGGCTTTGCGATGTGTTGGCCTATATGAATCCCATGTATGGAGGTGTTTCGGGTAAAACTCCGGCCTACGTTCACGCCCTTATCAGCGTGCTATACATCGAGGGCACCGACCGCTTTGTGGGTGGTTCGCAGCAGTTGGCCACGGCTTTGACCGAGGTTATAGAAGATGCCAGGGGGCAAGTGGTGCCCGATGCAGAGGTGGTTCGCATTGCCGTAGACAACCGAACGGCAACCGCCGTGCAAACCAAAGACGGGCGAACCTTCGCCGCTCCTTATTATATAGCGGCCACACACATGGCCGAAACGCTACGCATCGTAGACAAGGGCGCGTTTACCCCTGCCTACACCAAGCGCTTGAACGCCATCGACAACACCTATTCGATATTCAGTCTTTTTGTAGAACTGAAACCACAGACCTTTCCTTACATCAACCACACCTGTTATTACCAACACGATTACCACCACGTGTGGCACTTGGGCCATTACGACCGCGAGCAGTGGCCTTACGGGATGATGTACATGACGCCGCCCTCGGCCGAAGGAAACAAATGGGCTACGCACCTCATCATCAACTGCGTTATGCCTTTCTCGGCGGTGGAACAATGGCAAGATACGCTTACGGGTAGGCGAGGAAAGGCGTACGAGGCGTGGAAAGCGTGGCACCAGCAGCGCATCTTGCAACGCATGGAGGAGGTACGGCCCGGCTTTGCACAATGCGTTAAGCGCCTGTGGAGTGCCTCGCCACTAACCGTGCGCGACTATTACCACGCGCCTGTGGGTGCCATATACGGCTTTGCCAAAGACTGCCACAACCCCTTAGCCACGCAAGTGCCTGTGGCTACGAAGGTAAGTAACCTTTTTCTTACAGGCCAATGCGTAGGCTTGCACGGCATTTGCGGCGTTCCGCTGTCGGCCATCACCACGGCAGAGGCACTAGTGGGTAGGAATAAGATAATAGAAAAGCTGCAAAACATTTAACCCAAATCGGTCGTTAGAGCCTGTGCAGATTTTGTTTGATTGTTGAGCATATTGCCTGTCTTGTTCTTGAAGGCGTAGCGGGCTACGTCGAGAGAATAAGACAGGCAAGATGCCGACAAGCAAACGAAAGATGAACAGGAAGCGATGGAAACAACCTAAAATAATAGGTAAGCGGTCTAACGACCGATTGGGGTTAAAGGCAGCACAACCAACAATATTAAAGAAGAACATGAGAACGGTACTTATCATGCTGCTGGCTTTGATGGCATACCTAGGCCATGCCCAACAGCATAAGCCCTTAAAAATATGGCAAGGCACGCCCGAACGCGCCGCCAGCGTAACCCTTACACCTTATATTCCGCAAGGTGCAGGGCGCGATTGCCCTGCCGTTATCGTTTGTCCTGGCGGCAGTTACCATTGGCTAGACACCCGAACAGAGGGCGATGGTGTGGCGCGATGGCTCAACAGTCGGGGCATTGCAGCCTTTGTGCTCCGCTATCGCGTGGCTGGCGTGCTGGCTTTTATCACCCATTACCGCCTGCTTATTCGCGGACGGCAGCAGCCCGACATGCTGCGCGATGTGCAACGCAGTGTGCAACTGGTGCGCGAAGGGGCATCAGGATGGGGCATCTGTCCCACGGAGGTGGGCGTTATGGGCTTTTCGGCAGGCGGACATCTTGCAGTGGCCTCGGCTGCCTTTGCCGCAACAAACTATCTTGCACCGCTAGGCATCAAGCCAAAGGTGAGTGTTCGCCCCGACTTTGTGGCCGCACTCTACCCCGTTGTTACGCTTGCCGACGAGCGTTACGTGCATCGCCGCTCGCGAAAGGGCATCTTGGGCGAATGGAAAAAGACCGACAACAGGCTGAAAGACTCGCTCTCGGTGGAGCGAAAAATACCTTTCGACTGTCCGCCTGTGTTCCTTGTGCACTGCGATGACGACCCCATTGTGCATCCAGGCAACAGTCAGCTGCTCGACTCTGCCCTCACTTCAAAAGGCATTCCCCACCAATTCGTGCGTTATGCCACGGGTGGTCACGGCTTTGGCGCAAGCGATGTGAAGGGCTCAGAAGAAAGTAGGCAATGGCGAGAGGCCTTTGTTCAGTGGCTTAAAACAACAGCCCTGCCCTTGGCTAGAAACAATACCAAGTGTAAAAAACGACATGCATAGTGGCCTCACCCCCAAGGGGGTATGTCAAAATAGGCACACCCTCTCGTCTCATTTACGAGAATATGACATCATATTTTAATGCGATAGTAGGATTAGAGCGGGAAATAAATCTTTTGAAATTCATCCCTCGCCCCCTTCCTGCGGTTTATAACCTCCTCCATTTCTCTATGTCCTCACCGTACTCCTCCAGATGGAGGCGCACGATGCTCTCCACAAAACTTGAAAGGTTGCTGCCCCTGTCGCCCAACCTGCGCACGATGAAGTCGGCACGCTCCTGCGTTTCCCGGTTCAGATAGACCACCTTTCGGTTGCTCAGTTTTGTCGGAACAAGGTAGGCTTCGAGCGTTTCCTTTCTCTTTTTGGCACTGATGCGCCTTTGAACGGTTGCATTCTCTGTATGCTGTGCAGGTTCAGAGTGCTCGACATTCTCTATTTCTGCTTGTTTGTTGGTCTTTCTATTTCAGCAACCTCAGTCCCTTCCTGTGGAGTAGATTCGTACTCTGTTTCATTTTCTACACCCAAAAGCCATGAAAAATCTTTGTCTGTTGTCTTTGTTTTATTTTCCATTTTGCTATCTAATGTTATGTTTGACTTGTTTTGATTTCTTGCTCTCATTTTGTTCTATAACCACCATTCGTTTCTGTTCCTGTGCTTTCTGCTTCTTCTGCTCACGCATACGGCTGACATGAAACACGTTGAGGTCTTTGCAGTCCTTGTAATATCGGGACATATCCTCCACCTTGAAGCCTGCCCTTACAAATTCTGGCACGGTTCTCCGCCCTGCATCGCCATTGTCAAGGAAGGCACGGATATGGGTCAGATGTTGGTCGGTCAGATAGCGGACTGCTCTTGCCACATTGCTTACGGAATTCATCACAAGGCAGTGGTTGGTGATTTCTTCTTTCATTGAAAGAAAAGAAAGAAAATTCATAAATCCCCCAAACACACATACAGGCGGTGTCTTGCCTGTTGCGTGTTCTGATTGTTTGGTAAATATCGGAGATATGCAGGCGGTGCTGTCCGCTATCAACGGCGTGAGCAAACGAATTAAGGAAGTGGCACAGACGCACAAACCGTTGTTTGGAGATGAGCATTTCCTAACGGGCAAGGAGGTGTGCGAGCAGCTGTATATCAGTCCCCGAACTTTGTAGGACTATCGGGACAGGAGGATTATTCCCTACACGCAGTTTGCAGGAAAGATACTTTATAGGGCTTCGGACTTGGAGAAGATTCTTGAAGAGAATTATTATTTCAAGCCCATTTGAGTTTAGTATCATAATTCGATTTTAAAATACCTATTAATAGGTATTGCCTGTATAGGATTATTCCTATACCTTTACATCCAAAAATCGAATTAATGATAAAAATATCACACAGCCGCATAAAGGCAATAGTAAAAGTAGCGTACTGTCTAAAAAAGACAGTACGCTTTTTTTATGAACAAAATTAAACGATGTCCGTTAATAAAATAGTAATGAAAACGTTAAAAGAAGACATAAGAAACAGGATTGTCACAGCTGCTCGCAATGAATTTATTAAAAATGGCTTTAGAAAAACTTCGATGCGAACAATTTCGGCAAAATCGGGAGTTGTCTTAGGTAATATATACAATTATTTTAAGACAAAGGATGATATTTTTTATACTGTCCTTAGACCTTTACTTATAGTCTTGGATGAAAGGATGTCCTCCTATCGCATAGAACATAACAAAATAGATAAACTTCACTTCTCTATACGAAATCAAAAAGATTTGCTGAGAGAAACGCTTAAAATAATTTTCTTATATAAAGAAGAATTAAAGTTATTACTCTTTGAATCAAAAGGTACTTCTGTAGAGCTTTTCCGTGAAAATTTTATCGAAGAACAAGTTGCAATAAGTAAAGAATACATTGATCAAATGCAAAAAATCTATCCACAAATACAAACAAGAATTTCGCCACTATTCTTTCGGATTTCCTCTTCCACATGGGTAACAATCATCGGAGAGATTGTCTCAAGCACAGAAATCTGCAAGGAAGAGGTAAAACAGGTCTTATCTGAATACATACGCTATAATACGGCAGGATGGCGAGAACTCATTAATCCATAAAATTATGAACAGATTATTCATCGTAACGATACTGTGTTTGTGTACAACAGTTTTGTCTGCCCAAAATATATTACAGGGGAAAGTCATAGATAAAGAAACAGGACTTCCCATATCTGGGGCATACATATCAATCAAAAATACAAAACAGAAAACAGTTTCTGACAAGACAGGCAATTATCAAATTGACATACCCTCAAATGGAACATGTATTGTTGAGGTTTCATTTGTTGAATATAAACGAGTAAGGCAAGTCATTGTGTTAAACGGCAATATCACAAAAGACTTTTTCTTAGAATCATCAGCGAACGTCCTTAGCGAAGTTGTGGTTAGGGAGTCTTCCCAGCAGGCGGAAATAAACCGCATTCGGCAAAGTCCTATGGCTGTAACCGTAGTGGACGGAGCCAAGCTGCGGGGACGTTCAAGCGGTATAGAAGAAATTCTTACACGCACGTCTGGCATCAAAGTAAGAAAGACAGGCGGATTGGGAAGTGCGTCGCGCATATCTGTACATGGTTTAGAAGGTAAGCGTGTCGCCGTATATATTAATGGTTTCCCACTCAACAGTCCTGACGGTTCTTTCGACATCAACGATATTCCAATAGATGTGATCAAATATATAGAGGTATACAAGGGTATTGTGCCTGCAGAATATGGAGGCGACGGATTAGGAGGAGCCATCAATATTGTGACACGTGAGGATGAATGCGACCTAGTAGGATTCACGCAGGAATTGGCATCATTCGGAACATCCAAGACACTTGCAAGTGCCCAAAAGCTTTTTGCAAAGTCAGGCATATTATTTAACGTTGCTTTCTTTAAGAATAAATCCAAGAACAACTACACGATGTCATGGCCAGTATTCGAGACAAACCTACCAGCCTCAGAGTACAGAAAAGTGAGACGAAATAATGACTATTATGACGCAGACTTCTATCATGTCGGCATTGGTTTTAGAAAGCTATACTTCGATAAACTGGATTTGGAATGCGCCTTCTACAGAAATAAAAAAGGTATACAGTCTCTTAGCTTTGATTCGCAGCATGCCTATATGAAAAGCTTTAATATAATGCCCACCTTGCATATAGAAAAAGACGACTTCATCTTTAAAGGTTTGGAAATGAAATTATCCCTTGTTATTCCTATTATACAAACGAGCCTGATAGACACAACAACAACAAGAAGACAATGGGATGGAACCATCACTCAGGCAATGGGGGAAACAGAAGACAATCTTCTTAATGAATCCCATAACCGACAATTTGAATTACGAAACAAATTTAATTTAAAATATACATTTGGGCAACATACATTCAACATAAATGATCAACTTGCTCTTTCGGACTACCGTCCTAAAGATGAACGCATGAATGACTATCTCGGTTTCGATCCTAGCTCGTTTCCCAGCAAAATGATTTCAAACAATATCGGACTCAGTCATTTGTATGCCTCTTCCAATCATCGTTTTCAGAATTCCTTGACGATAAGCATTTATTATCTGAAGTCAAAGATCTTTAGAACAAGCGATGCCTTGTCGAAAGCCCAAATGAAAGATGCATCGGCTCCCAAACAGACAAGTGTGAACAAAACGTACTACGGATTTAGTGAGGGAGTGAGCTATGAGTTTTGGAAAGGCGTGAGGGGAAAGTTCTCGTTTTCACACAATGTGAGACTCCCTGACACAGGAGAACTTTTCGGTAACGGAATGAGCATCAAGCCATCAGTGAACTTACTGCCTGAAATTGGAGACAACCTGAATGTTGGAACCATCATAGATACAAGAAATGTGATGGGACTTACCCGCGTGCAGTGGGAAACAAACTTCTATTACATGTATATCCAGAATATGATAAGGCTTTTCCCCGCTGATATCCGTTCCATCTACACAAACTTGGGAAAGACGAGCACGATGGGATTTGATACCGAATTGAAAGTAGACGTGACACCAAACATCTATACATATTTCAATCTTACACTACAGGACATTCGAGACCGGCAGAAATGGTTAAACGATGCAAAAGGGACGGATAATCCCACATATAATAAACATGTACCCAACATACCGTCTTTCTATTTCAACTATGGTTTGGAGTATCATGCAGAAAATTTGCTGGGGCGAAATGAACTGTCTAGAATTTATATGGATGTGTCCCATGTCGGAGAATTCGATTGGGGATGGCAAATGAGCACACTGTCCGACCAGCGTAAAAAATGGATTATCCCTTCTAACGATGTGTTTACCATAGGCCTTCAACAATCCTTTTGGCACAACAACATTTCATTGAGTTTCGAAGTTGAGAACATCTTTGACAAGGAGAACTATATGGAATTCAAGATGCCACTGCAAGGACGCACTTTTAAAACAAAATTGCGTTTTAATCTGTTCCGCGACAAAACATCGGGCGGAGCAATGGGTTTGTAATATATCACCAATTTAAAAACAAATAAAATGAAACATTATTTTTTAATTGCAGCCCTTGTGTTGCTATCTCTTGTAGGTCTCACCTCATGCGGAAAGGACTCTCCGGACTTTCCTCCCTCTACAAAATCTGAAGTAGGATTTGTACACAGCGTAAACATCGGAGAAAACACATATATTAGCCTGTTCAAGGATTTGAGTATTAGTTCACTCAATACAGACAACGCATTGGTGCTTCCGAAGGGGGCATTCACATTCGTGTATAAAAATAAGATATATGTGACAGATACAGAACACCTCTACAAGTACATCCCTAAGGATGGAATCCTTGTTCAAGAAGGAAACACCATGCTATTTCCAAGTGGTGCAAAGGCCACATACATCACATTCTTATCCGAGAAGAAAGCCTACGTTTCTTGTCTTGGATTAGGAAAGGTGTGGATTATAGATCCGTCCTCCATGACAAAAACAGGAGAAATAGATTTATCTGGCTATTCCTTGGGGAAGTTGGCTGGCGACAATAATCCTGAACCATGTGCTTCCATCATCAGAGACGGCATCTTATACGTGACGCTCTGCCAATTAAAGTCTGCCTACTCATGCGAGAAGGGGGCACATATAGCCTTAATAGATACCAAGACCGATAAGCCCATCAAAATGATTAGTGACCCTCGTGCTACAATGGCCTCCTCTATGACCCCCGCTGGGGACCCATTCGTGGACGAGAAGGGTGACATCTATTTCTATTGCGTAGCTATGTTTGGATACCAGCCTGGGGTCAAGGAAGGGTTCTTACGCATTAAGAAAGGGGAGCAAGACTTTGACAACTCATATTGCTTCACCCTTGCAGACGTAAACTTAGAAGGAGTAAAGGGGAACAGAACATCGTATGTTTATAATAAAGTGTATGGTGGAAACGGAAAGGTTTATGGATACCTTAACATTCCCGGAGCGGCAAGCAATCCACCTGACTACGTTCATGACAAATCATTTCAAGCCTTTGAAATTAATCTATACAATAAGACTTGCAAGAAGATGAATTTTTCTGGAACTGTAGGCTGGGCCGCATCTATCTGCAAGTCAGGTAATGACATCATCTTCGGCATGTCAACTGACCAAGGCATGGGCTACTCTGTCTACCACATGGATGATGGAAGCTATGAAAATATAAAAGTAAAAACTTCAGGAGCACCATATATGTTGCATGAACTTAAATAATTGCAATAAAAATATATTATATATAATATCATTAGAAGACAAACTCAACACCTAAAAGGATGTGAACTTTTGATTAGAAACTTAAGCCTCCAAAAATATAAGAAAAAGAGCCGTATCGTTACTTATTATAGGGTTTGATACGGCTCTTTTAAGTTTATGTGTTCATAATCTGTAATTTCTCATGGCTGTGGTTTTAGTTTTGATACACTGTCAATTCTATTTTTATAAAAAAACTTTCTTTTGCAGTAGCGTAGTAAATAATTGGAAAATATTATATATCAATAAAATTCTTAATCCTTTTTCTTTCAACGTGTTATCTCTTATTGTAGTTATGTAGTAAGATATAATCGGTGAAAGAAAAAGGAAATATAAGAAATAATCATTAGTTATTCGTGTTGCCGAGCAGAAATATCGGTGTTATGGTAGTTGTCGGTCGTTGTATCCTATTGCAGGCATACTTCTGAACAAATGAGCCTCCGTACTATCCAACAGAAAGGATAGGGCAATGATTATTGGAAGCGGATAGAGCGGTGCAAACTCATAAACTCAAAAACTCACCAACTCACTAACTCACTAACTCAAAAACTCAAAAACTCAAAAACTCAAAAACTCACCAACTCACTAACTCAAAAACTCACCAACTCAAAAACTCATCAACTCATCAACTCAAAAACTCATCAACTCAAAAACTCACTAACTCACTAACTCAAAAACTCATCAACTCAAAAACTCACCAACCCACTAACTCATCAACTCAAAAACTTACCAACTCAAAAACTCACCAACCCACTAACTCATCAACTCAAAAACTTACCAACTCAAAAACTCATCAACTCAAAAACTCATCAACTCAAAAACGCACTAACTCAACAACTCACCAATTCTCTAACTCAACAACTCAACAACTCACCAATTCTCTAACTCAACAACTCAAGAACTCAACAACTCAAGAACTCAACAACTTAAATTGTTGTTTTTTTTTACAAAGCCCCTCTTTTTTTCGACCCATTCTAGCGAAAATATAGGTTAAAAAGTAGGCAAATAGCCACCATTTCTAGCATTTCACGTCCTTCAACTTGTCTGTTTTTAAGAACAGAACCTGCATTTTGCACCATATTGCCTTTCTATTTTGCTTGCCAGCCCATTATTTTTTACGCCCAATTTCCCCTTTTTAGACCCTAAAATGCCGCTTTTTAATAGCCATTTTGCCCCTTTTAGCCCTGTATTTCATGGCTCGAAGGGGTTTTGTTTATACAATTACAGTGGATATTTATGCTTTTCGCCTTGCGTTTAGCGGCAAAAAACACTGCATTTTGAACCATTTTAGCTTGCGTTTAGCACCAAAACGCACTGCATTTAGCACCAAAACGCACTGCGTTTAGCGGCATTTTGCACTACGCTTTGCACCAAATTGCACTGCATTTTGCTGCAAATGGCCCAAAATCTGGTGTGAAAGACGATTCTTGGTAATAAATATTCATTCTTCCGCATCCGTAAACACTCTCTCGTTTGCACCAAAACAACCCCTCGCGAGAATCGATTTTTTGCGCCTTGGTGGACGATTGGTGGAAAAAATCGCAGCCATAGTGTTAAAACTTTTGCTGAAGAACGGACAGAAGAAGGTTGGTTAACAAGTTGACGGTTTGGCGTGAAATTGAGTAGCTAACGAGTTAACCAGTTGATGGGTTGATGTGAAATTGAGTAGTTAACGAGTTAACCAGTTGACGAGTTAACCCGTAACAGGCGTACAACAAGCAAGGCATATCACTCCCCTCTCCCCTTGGAGAGGGGCTGGGGGTGAGGCCGGTTGAGGCCAGTTGTGGCTGACTCTTTATCAATAGCTGAACGAACTACCGCCCAAAAACTCGCGTAACAGTGACGTTGGCGGCAGCTGATGGAAGGGCATGGGCGCGAAATAGCGAAGGAACTTACGCAGGCGGTAGGCCTCGGAATACTCGTCGCAGTTCTCTGGCACTTGTTCGAGCAAGGGTTCGGCCTGCGTTTTGATGATGGCCAACTCGAAAAGCATGGCCGTATTAAACATGGCGTCGGCCTCTTCTTGATAGGGGAATATCCATTTTGTTTCGCCGGCACGTACGCTGGGCCAACGTTTAATGGTTTCGGCCGCCGACACACCACGATACTTATGGTCGCGAACGATGCGGCGAAGTAGGCGATTGTCGGTGGTGGGAATGTAGTTATGGTTGTCTAGCAAGATGGTTGTTAGTGCCGAGGCATACACCTTGTACTTCTGTTCGGCCGGGATGAGAGCCGTTAGTTCGGGATTAAGGGCATGAATGCCTTCAACCACCAAGATACTGTCTTTGGGCAGATGCAGCCGTTTGCCTGTTGGCTCGCTCCTCCCTTCAACGAAGTTGTATTTGGGCATCTGAACTTCTTCTCCGCGGAACAACGCAGCCAGGTGTTCGTTAAGCAGCGGTATGTTTAACGCGTAAAGACTCTCGTAATCGTACTCTCCGTTGGCATCCTTGGGCGTATGTTCGCGATTAACGAAGTAGTCGTCTAACGAAATTTGCACGGGCCTTATGCCATTTGCCAGCAGTTGCACCGAAAGTCGTTTGCAGGTTGTGGTCTTTCCCGACGACGACGGGCCAGCTAACAGCACCATGCGCACTTCGGGGCGTGCGGCAATCTCGTCGGCAATGCGCGCAATTTTCTTTTCTTGCAAGGCTTCAGACACGTGTACCAGGTCGGCGCTGAACCCATTGGCAACGGCTTTGTTGAAATCGCCCACGGTACGTATGCCTAATATGTGCTGCCAACGGTGGTGTTCCTTAAAGATGTCGAACATCTTATCTTGGCGCACCAGTTCGCCTAGCTGTGCGGGGTTTTGTATGGAGGGTACGCGCAGCAAAAGGCCATCGTAATAGAGTTCAAGACCGAAAAGGCGCAGCTCGCGTGTGTTGGTGAGTAGCGAACCATAATAGTAATCCACGTAGTGGTCTAGCTCGTAATAGGTGGTATAGAGCGTACCCACGGTTTCTAGTAGGCGCACTTTCGACTCGTCGCCCACCTTTTTAAACATGGCGATGGCGGCATCGGTTGTTGTTTCGTGCCGCGATATGGGCAAGCGCGCGGCGATAATCTCTTGCATGCGGCGGCGAATATCGTCGGCATCTTGCGGCGTTATGGGGCGTTGAATGTCGAGATCTACATAATATCCGTTGCTCACGGGGATGTCTATCACCACGTTGCTGTGCGGATAAAGGTCGTGAACGGCCTTGCACAGCACGAAGAAAAGCGTGCGCGTGTAGGCCCGCAAAGCCGAGGGCGAATGCAAATCGAGAAACTCCACGTCCTTGTTGTGGTACAGGCGATAGTGCATTCCCTCGATCTTGTTGTTCACCTTGGCATTAATTGGGCCGTAAGGCATATCGAGTTTTAATTCGTGAAAAACATCATAAAGTGTGCTACCGATTTCCACCTTTGCGGTTTTTTTATTATTTTTGCATCGTATTTGTATGGATCGTTTCATGCTTAGCGACATTAAGAATTTAGTGAGTGTAAAGTTAAAGAATAAATTTCAAAGTCACAACAATAAGGGACCACAATATAGTTAATTTATGGATACAACCAATTATCTGACTTTTATTTTTAAGATTGCAGGATCGCTGGCATTGCTCATCTACGGCATGAAGATTATGAGCGAAGCCTTACAGAAGATGGCCGGACCGCAATTGCGGCATGTTTTAGGTGCGATGACCACCAACCGCTTTACAGGCGTGCTTACGGGTACGTTCATCACCAGCGCGGTTCAGTCGTCAACAGCCACCACGGTGATGACCGTTTCGTTTGTTAGCGCCGGTCTGCTAACCCTCACACAGGCCATCTCCGTTATCATGGGTGCCAACATCGGCACCACGCTCACAGCCTGGATCATGTCGCTGGGCTTCTCGTTAGACCTCACGAGCTTTGTTTTCCCCGCCTTTCTAGTGGGCATTGTGCTAATTTATTCGCGCAAGCACCGCTACAAAGGCGATTTTCTTTTTGGTATATCGTTTCTCTTTTACAGCCTCGTTTTGCTTAGCGACACGGGCAAGTCGCTCGACTTGCAGAACAACAAGGCTGTTATCGACTTCTTTGGCTCGTTCGATGTGAACAGCTATTTCTCCATTATCATCTTCTTGATTATCGGCACTATCATCACGCTCATCGTGCAATCGTCGGCCGCCGTGATGGCCATCACCATTTTGCTCTGCTCTACGGGCGTACTGCCCATATACCTGGGCATCGCCTTGGTGATGGGCGAGAACATCGGAACAACGGGTACGGCCAACCTCGTTGCCCTTGGCGCCAACGTGCAAGCCAGGCGAACGGCTATGGCCCACTTGGTGTTCAACGTGTTTGGTGTTACTTGGGTGCTCATCGTTTTCTACCCATTTGTGAACATGATTTGCAACATGGTGGGCTATAATCCCGAAGGGCCAAAGCTTACGCAAGCCGAATTGGCACTTAAATTGCCAGTTATACTGGCCGCTTTCCACACCTGTTTCAACCTCTTCAACACGGGGATGCTCATCTGGTTCATACCTCAGATAGAACGCGTGGTGTGCTGGATAATCAAGTCGGGCAAGAAAGACGAGGAGGAAGAGTTCCGCCTGCGTTTCATTCAAGCTGGCATTATGAAGACGCCCGAACTTTCGGTGCTAGAAGCGCATAAGGAGATTAGCAGCTTTGCAGAACGTATGCAGCGTATGTTTGGCATGGTGCGCGAATTGCTCGTCACACGCGACGACTCGAAGTTTGTTAAGCTTTACTCGCGCATAGAAAAGTATGAGAACATATCCGACAACATGGAGCAAGAGATTGCCAAGTATCTCAGTGCGGTGAGCGATGCACACCTGAGCGACGATACGAAGGGAAAAATACGCGACATGATGCGCGAGATTACCGAATTGGAAAGTATCGGTGACAGCTGCTATAACCTTGCGCGAACGATTAGCCGACTGGTGAGCTCGAAGGAGGACTTTACCGAAAAGCAATACGAACGCATCCACCAGATGTTCGAGCTCACCGACGATAGCCTTTCGCAGATGAACATCATCATTCGCGGACGTAAGGAGTACTTGGACACAACCCGTTCGTTTAACATCGAGACCGAAATTAACAACTATCGCAACCAACTTCGCAACCAAAACATCAACGACATCGACAACCACGAGTACACCTATAATGTGGGAACGATGTATATGGACATCATTAACGAATGCGAAAAGCTGGCCGACTATGTGGTGAACGTGGTTGAGGCCCGTATGGGTACACGCAGGGTTGAGGCTTAAAGCAAGGGCCTTGGCGATGGTTATGGCTAAAAATGCTAAGCTTTGTAAGCATAACCATTAGGCAACGAACAGCCCTATGCGGCCCACGTGCATCGGCACAAGCTACTTGTAGTGGCAACAGGAAGTGCATACAAACCAGTATAAGGCCGTTTGCACTAGGGCTACAAGGCTCTTGTACTAGCACTACAAGCCGCTTGTACTGGCACTACAAGGTGCTTGTAGCCCCACTACAAACGCCATTGTACAGATATATTGCAGGCAACTTGTTGGCAGACGAACTTCTACAAAACAAGCCATTTTGCCATAACGAGCAAAGATAAGGTTACTGAAAGTATCGAGAGTGCCAACACTTAGCCCTAAAAAACAGTTTCGCCCCTTTGTCTCTTTTTGAGGATTTAGCAATCGGCTTTTATGCCTTGCGAATGTCCCAAAGGGGATAAAGGGGCGAAATTTTATGGTGTGGTATGCGCAAAAGCGCAACCCATCATTTCACGATAAGCAAATAATAGTTTTTCTTTCCGCGCTGAACAAGTAGGTATTTGCCGTCGATAAGGTCGTCGGCAGTAACGGGGCGGTCGGCAGCGGCAAGCTTTTCTTTGTTCAGCGATACGCCTCCGCCTTGCACCAGCTTACGCATTTCGCCCTTGCTGGCGAAAACTGGCACGTCTTCGCGCGTGAAAAGGTCGATGGCAGGCTGGCCAAGCAGTGCCTTATCCAGTTCGTAATGCGGCACGCCCTCGAACACATCGAGCAGCGTTTGCTCGTCTAGTTTAAGCAGATTTTCTTTTGTGGCCTTGCCAAAAAGAATGTTGCTGGCCTCCATAGCCTGGTCGAGCGCGGCCTGCGAATGAACCATAACGGTAACCTCTTCGGCCAATCGCTTTTGCAAAGGGCGCCTTCCAGGGTCTTCGTTTTGTTCGGCCACCAGCGCATCTATCGTTTCTTTATCCAGCGAAGTGAATATCTTGATGTAGCGTTCGGCATCGGTGTCGCTCACGTTCAGCCAGAATTGGTAGAACATATAGGGCGAAGTACGCTTGGCATCGAGCCATATATTGCCGCTCTCCGTCTTGCCGAACTTCGTTCCATCGGCCTTAGTGATGAGCGGACAAGTAAGCGCGTAGGCCTCGTTTTCTACGCCTAGGGTGCGGCGAATAAGCTCTGCGCCCGTGGTCATGTTGCCCCATTGGTCGTTACCGCCTAGTTGTAGCTTGCAACCTTTGGTTTCGTAGAGGTGCAGAAAGTCGTAACCCTGCAACAATTGGTAAGTAAACTCGGTGAACGAAAGGCCGTCGCGGGCATCGCCATTGAGGCGTTTCTTCACGCTATCCTTGGCCATCATGTAGTTAACGGTGATGTGTTTGCCCACCGTTCGTGCGAAGTCGAGGAACGAAAAGTCCTTCATCCAATCGTAGTTGTTCACCATCTCGGCGGCGTTGTCGCCCTTGGCATCGAAGTCTAGGAACTTAGCCACCTGTGCTTTGATACACTCTTGGTTGTGATAAAGCGTTTCCGAGTCGAGCAGGTTGCGTTCCGCGCTCTTACCCGAGGGGTCGCCAATCATGCCCGTTGCCCCTCCTACGAGGATGATGGGTTTGTGTCCGCACATCTGCAAGTGTCGCAACATCATGATGCCGGCTAGATGCCCGATGTGCAAAGAGTCGGCTGTGGGGTCTGTTCCAAGGTACGCCGTAACCGTTTCCTTCTGCAACAGTTCTTCTGTTCCAGGCATAATCTGCGCCAACATGCCGCGCCATCTTAGTTCTTCTACAAAATTTTTCTTCATCGGGATATATAAAGGATGTTTATTAGTTTATGAGTGGACGAGTTAACGAGTTCACAAGTTAACGAGCTGAAAAGCTTGTTAGTTGACCTGTTAACATGTTGACGAGTTAACAAGTTAACGAGTTGACAAATGTGTTAGTCTACAATTTTACAAGCTCACAAGTTAACGAGCTGAATGATTAGCCACTAGTAAGTGGTAAATTCACAAGTCATTTCACTCTCCTCTCCCCTTGGAGAGGGGCTGGGGGTGAGGCTGAGAGGGGTCGGGGGTGAGGCCGATAGTGTGCAAGGTTGCGCTGCCGGTGCGGCTTATCACGGCACAGGGTCGTAACCGCTACCGCCCCACGGATTGCATCTCAACACGCGCCAAACGGCCAAGGCCAAGCCCTTAAAGGGACCATGCTTGATGATGGCTTGGCGAGCATACTCTGAACAAGAGGGCGTAAAACGGCACGAGGGGGGCGTATAAGGCGAGATGGCCAGCTGATAAAAGCGGATGGGCAGCAACAAAAGCCACACTGCAACACGCCGCAACAGACCTAAAAGGGCACGAAGCGCATTCATAAGCTTTCTCCTATACGGCGTAACAGGTTCTGCACCTTGTCTTCAACCACGGCCGAAGTGTGGTGTTTGGCATCCAACCAAAGGAAACCCAGGGTTATTTTTCTGCCGTTTGGCAACTTGTTATAAAGCAAATGCTTGTTCTTTCGATAGGCCTCGCGCACCTGCCGTTTAACCCTATTGCGGTCGATGGCGTGCTTAAACCTGCGTTTCGGCACACTAATCATCATTTGCACGGGGGCTATCGCCTGCTGTTCGTCGGCCGAAAAGGGCTGCGCCAAATACACCACACGCAAGGGAAAGGCAGCAAGCGACCGGCTATCTGCACCACAAAAGAGCTCCTCGGTGAGCTTTTTGCCACAGGCGCGCTCTTCTTTTCTTAGCTTTTGCGATACCGTTGCTGCCATTGTTACTGGGTTTGAGGGATGATTTAGACCGTTGTACGCACCGCTCCTGGGTGATGCGCGCTTACCGATAAGGTAAAAAATGCACACGCCAATACCGCGTGTTGTATGCCTTCGAGGTCTAAGTGGCGAGCCTTACTTATGCTCGTCGAGATAGGCTTTCAATGCGCCCGACATCGAGGGATATTCTTTCGAGGGAGCTTGGAAGTCCAATCGCAAGCCTTCGTCGATGATGGCTTTCGACGTTGCAGGGCCGAACGTGCCAATACGAACGTCGCCTTGCTCGAAGTTGGGGAAGTCTTTAACGAACGATTTAACACCCGTTGGGCTCACGAAGATGAGCATGTCGTAGTCGAAGTTCTTTATTTCTTCGGGCGTAAAGTCGTTGGTGATGGTGCGATACATCACGCATTCGGTGTGGTTCAGTTTCTTCGAGTCGAGCAATTTGGCGATGTCGTCGTTGTGGTTGTCGCTCATCGGCACCAAATACTTCTCTTGTTTGTGTTTCGCCATTGTGGGTAGCAGGTCTTCCATCTTACCCGTTGTTCCAAAAAACACCTTACGTTTGCGGTATTGCACGTATTTTTGGATGTAGAGCGCAATGGTCTCGGTTACGCAAAAATACTTCAACGTTTCGGGAATGGTCACGCGTAGCTCTTTGGCCAGCTTAAAAAAGTGGTCGATGGCGTGGCGCGACGTAAATACGATAGCCGTATAATTGGGAATACTTACCTTTTGTTGGCGAAACTCTTTCGAGGTGATGCCTTCTACCTGTACAAAAGGGCGGAACACCAAGTTAACGCCATACTCTCTCTCTATGTCGAAGTAGGGCGACTTATCACTCGTCGGTTTGGGTTGAGATATTAATATCTTTTTTACCATCTACTTGCTTAAAAATTGATTTTCAAATAATTGGAGGCGATTGTCAACACGCCCCACAGGGCGAACAAAGGCACAATTTCGAGAGCGCAAAAGTACAAAAAATTTTGCAGAAACTGGCCATTTTTGCGGAAAAAGATAAGGTGGGTCTTATAAAGCGACAGTATTTTGGTTGCCCCAAGCACGATGCCCACATAGATAATGCTGCTCTTAACGGTGAGCTGGAAGTAGGCTTGCAGCATCACCAGCGGCAAAAGCAACACGCCTTGCGAAGAAACAAGGAAGAGAAAGGATTTAAGCCACTGGTTGTTTTTGCGCTTACCGAAGAACACCCACCCCACAAACCATTGGGCAAAGGCCTTTAACAGGAAGTAGCCTGCCACCAAACCCGTGAGTATGCCGATAACAACGAACTGCTCGGCGATGAAGGTTTCAACGCGCAAGTGCCGCAGGTAAAGGAAGAAAAGGATGGCGTAGAGCAAACTGGTTTGCAGTGCAAGGAATATTTGGAAACGTATTTCGCCCGTTGTCTCGGCAATTTCGGAGGTTCCTTCGTTGCGTACGCGGAAGAAATGCTTTACCTGACGGAAGATGAAGTCGCGCGATTGGGCGAAAGCCACGCAGCCCAAGATGAAACAACCCAAGAGCAACGAGGTGAGCAAGTCGTCGCTGGCGATGGTATAAGGCACGGGGTCGCCTGCCACCCCTGGACGTCCGGCCGGCATTTCGGGATGGTAATACGGACTTTGCGAGAAAAAGGATTCGCGATAATAGAGCGGCAAATCAACAATGCGCACATCCTTTCCCACCGAGTGGCACGGCAGGTGCAATGTGTCGGGGCGCGTGCTCCAATGGATGGAGTCGGGCTTGAAGTGTGCCTGAATGGCCGAGTCCTGCTGTTCGGGCGTAGCGTCGTAGGGCAGCCAACTAAGCACCTCTTTGGGTGTTAGCACCTTGGGTTTGGCCGTTTTTGCACTGTCTGCAAAGGCGGTCTCGGCTGCCGTCGTGTCGGCAGGGGCGATATAATACTGTTCTTTAATGGGTTTTAGCACGCTCTGAATGGGCTTGTTGTATGTTGTTATGCCTGTGTTGAAAGCCTTTTTGCCTTGCAATGCACCAGCAAAGGGGCCGCTTTCGATGCACGGCGCGATGAAGAGGAGAGGTACAAACCAAGCTGGGCATGCCCCGAAATCCCATGCGGCAAACGCCTTGCCTTGGGGTTTCAGCGCATGCAGCCCGTGGGTTTAAAGGCCGAACGCCTTCTTTATGTCGTCTACGCGGTCGAGCTTTTCCCAAGTGAACAGCTCCACTTCCATCACCTTCGTTTCGTGATAACGGCTGGTAAAGGTTTTCTTCACCACCTCGTTCTTGCGCCCCATGTGTCCGTAAGCGGCCGTTTCGGCGTAGATGGGCTGCCGAAGTTTGAGGTTACGCTCGATGGCATTGGGGCGTAGGTCGAACAGCTGCGCCACCTTTTGGGCTATTTCGCCGTCGGTTAGTTGCACCTTACTGCGTCCGTAGGTGTTAACGTAGATGTTAACCGGTTCGGCCACGCCGATAGCGTAGCTCACTTGCACCAACATCTCATCTGCAACTCCTGCGGCCACCATGTTCTTAGCGATGTGGCGTGCGGCGTATGCAGCCGAGCGGTCAACCTTACTTGGGTCTTTGCCAGAGAACGCTCCGCCGCCGTGTGCGCCCTTGCCGCCATAGGTATCTACAATGATTTTACGCCCCGTTAAACCCGTATCTCCGTGAGGACCGCCGATAACGAACTTACCCGTGGGATTAACGAAATACTTAATGTCGTCGTTGAAAAGCGCCAGCACCTTGGCACTTGTTATCTTCGCTTTAACGCGAGGCATCAGCACGTTCAGCACGTCGGCCCTTATTTGGGCCAGCATTTGCTCGTCGTTAGGGCCGAAGTCGTCGTGTTGTGTGCTCACAACGATGGTGTCGATACGCACGGGTTGGCCGTCGTCGGCATACTCCACCGTCACCTGACTCTTCGAGTCGGGGCGCAAATAGGTCATTTCCCTACCCTCTTTTCGTATCTCGGCCAAGGTAATCATCAGCAAGTGGGCCAAGTCTAGCGACAGGGGCATGTAGTTTTCGGTTTCGTTGGTGGCGTAACCGAACATCATTCCTTGGTCGCCCGCGCCCTGTTCGTCGGCCTCTTCGCGACTAACGCCGCGGTTGATGTCGTCGCTTTGCTCGTGAATGGCGGTCAGTACGCCACACGAGTCGCCGTCGAATTGGTACTCCGATTTGGTGTAGCCAATGCGTTTGATGGTGTTTCGGGCAATGTTTTGCAGGTCGATGTACGAACTAGAACGCACTTCGCCCATGATAACCACCTGCCCTGTGGTAACGAATGTTTCGATTGCGCAGTGTGCTTTGTCGTCGTAGGCCAAGAATTGGTCTACCAAAGCGTCTGATATTTGGTCGGATACCTTGTCGGGATGCCCTTCGGAAACCGACTCGGAAGAAAAAAGATATGCCATAATGCTACGAATTTGTGTATCTATAAATAATTGTATGCTCGTACGCCATGCGCCACCCATCTTGCATTTTGTGGGTGGTACATGGCTGTTAGCGACTGCAAAGTTACGCAAAAATGTGCAACTGGCTCTAAGCCACGCTGCAAAATAACGTGAAATGGGGAGGCGCGGGCAGCGGTTCTAGCGTTTTTTATATGTAATCTTACTGAAAACCTGCATCGTAACCACCACCATATAGAATGCCCAAAACATCACGACCATTATCAAATCAGGCATAAGCACGACATCCTCCACGGCCAAAAGTAGCATCATCCCCGTGATGTTGGGCAGCATCTTGTCGGCATAACGGCTCATCAGCCATTTGTTTTCCTCCGTCTCTTCTGGTCCGTTGGGGCGCGGATTGCTTAGCGGGTGCAACGAGACATAGCGCAGCCGCAGGTAAAGAGCCCCCGAAATGAAGGGCAACAAAAAGGTAAAGATGGGCAAACCCACCCTATCGTCGGCGGCAAAGAAACTAATTTGCAAGGCCGAAAGCACCTCTATCACCGCGGAGTAGAGAGCCACAGCGAAGGTTGCTGCGAGAAAAACCACGGCTATTCGGTTGTTTGATGTGTTATGTTCTATCATTGCATTTCCTTATCACGCATCAACTTAAACGACGACCATCCTATCATAAGGAAAGGCAACATCATTACCGCCCATGTAATAAAGGGGTTGAAGGCGATTATGCCCGATATGAAGAGCGAGTAATAGAACATAATACTCGTAACTCCTAGCGAAACAGACTCATGGAAATCACGTATCAATGGGGCATTATGCTCATTCATAGGTATTACATACCTCCTTAGCAAACTTTTCATACGCATGGGTTTGTCTGCCAGAAAACGAGTTACGAAGTAAGCTCCAACAGCAAACAGAGTTGGCGGTAAGAGGAAGAATGGAGAAATGGGTTTGCTAACCCCGCCTGGCATATCAATACGTAGGTTTATCGTGTCTTTCGTTAGGATGCAATACAAAGCAATGCTAACGGTGCCCACTAAGAAAAGTAGCGACAACAGGCTTTTTAAACTAGATTTTTTCATCTTTTGGTACTTTATAATCGGTTACATTCCGCCATCAGTTTGCCGCGATGCACTGCACAACAAACCCCTTACAGACAAGGCACAAGTGCAATGATGAGCGACAACACTTTTGTTTTGCAAAGTTACGACAAAAGTATGTCACCGCCAAAACATGAAGAAAGAAAATTAAGTGGCCCTACGCACCCCTCAATTTACGTCGCGAACGCGCATAATAGATGATGAAAAAGGCCACGACAAGCATCACCACGAGGGGTATCATGGGCAAGAAACCTGCCGCACAAAGCGTGATGTACAACAGCAAACCCGTTACACCCAGAGAAAGCACATCAACATATCGGCGCAATTGTTGCGTGTTACCCTGCGTTTGGGGCATATCGTGCTTTGGGTCGAGTGCGAAAGGGTTTTCCTTTCCCTTGCGCAACAGCAAGTAAAGTGCAGCAGATAAAAGGGGAAGAAATAAGATAAGATAGCTCATGCCTTGGAGTTCTCTACCACCAAGTGGCCCCCAATGCACAACAATGGCGTCCTTAACGAATGCGGCATAAACGGCTACGCCCAAGGTTGCCGCAAGAAAAAGCAGCGATAAAAGGTTGCTTAGCTTATTACTTCTCATGTTGTATAAAGTTTAGTTATTGTATATTGAGCCACAAACACACCTATTTTCATCGTTTCATCATGGTTTACTTACCCACTCATCGATGCCCTTTCGGAATAATCTGTAAGCATACTGCAAATATAGTTTAACTATTTGGTATCGCCAAAGGATTGAGAAAGAAAGTGGGGGGAGAAGAAGTTTTGTCCGCTTTTCAGTAAGAATTTTAACACGATGAGTGCCTTTTTATTCACCAACTACCCGCTCGGTCGCAAAAATTCGATTCTCGTGGGGGTTTGTTTCCATTCAAAATGGGGTTAGATGTAAATGCAGACAAAATGAATATTTATTTCATAACACCGCCATTTACACCATACATTGGGCCATTTTCAGCTAAATGTAGTGCGTTTTGGTGCTAAATGCAGTGCGTTTTGGTGCTAAATGCAATGCGTTTTGATGCTAAATGCAACGCGTTTTGGTGCTAAACGCAAGGTAAAATGCTGCTAAATGCAATGTTTTTTGCAGCTAAATGCGAGGAGAAAAGCATAAATATACGCTGCAATGGTATATTCAAAACCGTTTAGAACCATTAAAAACAGGGTTAGAAAGGGTAAAATGGGCGTTAAAAACCTGCTTTTTAGCAGTAAAAAGCAGGTTTTTGGCTTGCAAAAATTACGAGCTAGCAACCAAACTAGAAAGGCAAAATGGTGCAAAATGCAGGTGATGTTCTTAAAAACGGACTAAAACTGAAAACCGCAAGGCTGCAAATAGCGGCTTATGGGCACCACAACGCCCCTTATTCTCGCTAGAATGGGGCGACGACGAGGGTGTGTTTTGTAAAACATTCGTACCACTTTTAACTTTTGGGTTTGGCAAGTTAGTGAGGTTTTCTCATTTTATAGTCAAACAGAATTGCTTTTGGAAATGCTTGTTAAACGAATGTAAGATGTGCGTAGCATGGCATCCATAAACCCTTACGCAGAGGAAAAGAGTCACGTTTTGCATGTTTACGATGCACCTATGGCTTTCCAAATCCATTTCTGTTTCACTATAAATGAAGTATAATATGGTGGGAAAAGACTGATATTTTTCAGGCATTCTAGTTTTCTGAACTTAGCTATCTCTGCCACCGAACATGGGCAAACCCTAATAAAACGCTTTGTTTTGCACCGCAAAGAAGGGATAGGCGCGGCAGTAACTCCGACACAAGAAAGCCCCAATTCTTTCCAATTTTATAAGGATTGGAAAGAATTGGAACGTTTATTGATGACCGAAAGGCATCTGGGTTTAGCCTTTTTTGATGGCGAAACAAGCACTTTGTGCATTGC
Organism: uncultured Prevotella sp.; assembly: GCA_938028745.1. Taxonomy (GTDB): domain Bacteria; phylum Bacteroidota; class Bacteroidia; order Bacteroidales; family Bacteroidaceae; genus Prevotella. Next base: position 64,577 of record CALIZL010000050.1, on the reverse strand, counting down.
GAAACACATGCTGCCACAGGCATTAGTGCATAACGGCCAGCAGCGTAGAACAGGGAATGTCAAGCATTTAGCTGTTTTATCGCCTCTTCAAAACCCTCATTTCGCACATATCCCTTTTTCACTTTGTTAAACGCAAACTCGCTGACAAGCCCGCGGCTAACAAGGCCCATGATGTCGGTTTTAGCGGTTGTAGGCGTAACCAAGAACCTATTTTGCAACTCTTTAATGGTAAGCACCGCCTTGGGATTGTCTACAAGCAGCTGTATTATTTGCGCCTGCCGCTCGTTGATGTCGCCCAGTCGCAGGTAAGTGTTGGCTGCAAGGTGCTCTTTCTGCTTTCGCTTGATGTAGGTTTGCAACTCGCGGAAAGCTTGTTGCAACACACGCATGTTGTAAGCAACGAAGTAGCCCATATCGTTTTCATCGGCCTCGGTGTAAAGGAAGGCCTTTTCATAGGCCGTTTTTGAGCGTGCTATCACGCGCGAAATAGACAAATATTGCGTGAGCCAATAGCCCCGCCTCAGCAAGTACCAATAAAACAAGGCACGTGCAGTGCGCCCATTGCCATCGACAAAGGGGTGAACGTAGGCCAACATGAAATGAATAACAATGCCCCTTATCAGCGGGTGGATGAAAACAGACTGCTCTTCGTCGTTGAAAAACCTACACAAGTCGGCAACGAATGGTTCTATATCCTGATGAGTTGGCGGCCGATGCACCACTTCGTGCGTTATACCATCTGCCACTACCACCTCATCGTTGGTTCTAAACCTGCCCGCGTCCTCATCGTTGCTCAGTGTCTTCTCCGTCATCAGCCTGTGCACATGTTGCAAAAGCTCCGGGGTAAGCGGCTTGTCCTTGCTCTGCACAATAAATTGTATGGTTTGATAGTTGTTGGCAATCATCTGTTGCGCCTTGTCTTTGGGCCTTGTTTGCTTACGTAGCATTTCTTTTGCCACACGGCGCGTGGTGTTGGCACCCTCCATCTGACTTGACGATATGGCCTCTTCCATGAGCGAACTCACCAAATAACGTTCGTTTGTTTCGGGCGGCAGCTTGTCGTCGGCCATCCACGTACCCCCAAAATTCATGTCAAACTCGTGGCATATACGTTGCATGTGGCTAGTTACAGTCAGCGTTATAGCATAGCTGGGCCATACGCGCATCCTGTTTTGCATGCGCAATGCCTTAGTGTAGACCCACAGTTTTTGGGGCGTACAGCCCTTGGGCAGCGGCTTATACTTCACCGTGTCCCAATATTCGTACTCCTCGTTTATTTTCTCTGCAAGGGCTACAATGCTCTCGTCTTGCACTTCGAGCAAAGCTATTGCACGGTCTTTGAGGCTCGTCTGCGGTGGTAATTCTATTTTGCCCATAGTCTATTTGCCTTTGAACGTCATCACAAAGTTATGCAATTCTTTCCAATCTTGCAAGAATTGGAAAGAATTAGAACGTTTACCGACAAACCAAAAGGCGATGGTTGGCCAGAAGGAAAGGGGCGATTGGGCCAAAGGGTACACCTTATTATATAGGCAAGTGGCGGCGGCGCGGGGCGAAGTTTTGTGCGCACGGCAGACGAGATGGTATGAATGGGATGGTAAGCGGAAAAACATTAGACTGTTTTCGCCAGTTAAAAAGACCGCGAGAAGTGGGCTAAAATATGTTGAAATGTTAAAAAACAGCCCTTTTAGGGCTTGCTTTTGCATTTCTATAAAAAAAATATTCGGTTGCTTGATTGTTTTAAGTAAATTCTGCTAACTTTGCATGCGTTAGCGTTCCTCTTGTGCAAGCGGTATGTTTCGGCATAGATTTTGCACAAAATAAAGAGGGGCATGGCGAACAAATCGTTGGCTGCGAGACACTAGTCCACAGCCGAATAAAGGCACAAAATTATTCTAGGCATGTTCTAAAAATTGCCTTTACTGTGTTTTTAGCTTTTTAGCTGAGCAGATGTTGCTTACGGCTTGAAGGAGCATAGTGAACTATGCGCCTGAAAGAGAAAGCAAAAGATGCCAGAAAAAAGCAAAAAGACGGTGAAGAGCAAGACAAGGAACAACAATTGAACCTTTGCGGGGAATTTTTAGAACACGCCTTAACAACACCGTAAACAAAAACAACCGACAAACTTACCATGCTATCAGAAAACGACAGGAAAGCCATTCTTGAGCTTATACATCGGCAGGTGGTGCCTGCCATTGGATGTACCGAACCTATCGCTGTTGCACTATGCGCGGCGAAGGCTAAGGAACTTTTGGCACAAACGCCCGAACGAATTAACGTGCGACTGAGTGCCAACGTACTTAAAAACGCTATGGGCGTGGGTATCCCCGGCACGGGGATGATTGGCTTGCCTATCGCCATTGCCTTGGGCGTGCTTATCGGCGACAGCGAAAAACAACTGGAAGTGCTTAAAGGCTGCACGCCCGAGAGCGTTAAACAGGGTAAGAAGCTGATTGCCGAAAACCGCATCGACATTAAGTTGGAGGAGGAAGACGAAGACAAGCTCTTTATCAACATTACCTGCACCTGCGGCGACGAAGTGGCCGAGGCGCGCATCAAGGGGTCGCACACCAACTTTGTTTACCTGCGCAAGAACGACAAGGTGCTGCTAGACAAGGCCGCTTGTAGCGCAGAAACGGTGGCTAAGACAGATGTGGAACTGTCTATGCGCAAGGTGTACGAGTTTGCAACGGAGTCGCCTCTCGACGACTTGCGCTTTATTCTTGAAGCTAAAAAGCTGAACGAGAATGCCTCGCGCTGCGGATTGGAGGACAATTATGGCCACCAGTTGGGCAAAACGATGTGCAGTCCGCTAGGTCGTGGCGTGCTGGGCGACAGCATGTTTGCGCATATTCTATCGGCAACCGGTGGTGCATGCGATGCGCGTATGGCAGGAGCGATGGTTCCGGTGATGAGCAACAGCGGCAGCGGCAACCAAGGAATTTGCACAACGGTGCCTGTAACAACGTTCGCACGCGAGAACCACAACACCGAAGAGGAACTTATCAGGGCGCTTATTATCAGCAACCTGACGGCCATCTACATCAAACAGCACCTCGGAACGCTGTCGGCTCTGTGCGGATGCGTGGTGGCCAGCACGGGAAGCAGCTGCGGAATAACCTACCTGATGGGCGGAACGTTTGAGCAGATATGCTATTCGGTAAAGAATATGATTGCCAACCTAACGGGTATGATATGCGATGGAGCCAAGCCTTCGTGCGCATTGAAACTCTCGTCGGGCGTTAGTACGGCCGTGTTGAGCGCGATGTTGGCCATGCAACACAAGTATGTTACATCTGTTGAGGGCATTATCGACGACGATGTGGACCTTTCGATACGAAACCTGGCCGCCATTGGAAGTCGAGGAATGGACGAAACAGATAAGTATGTGCTAGACATTATGACACACAAATCGTGTTAACTAGAAAACTTGTCGACCTGTTTACTGGTCAACTCGTTAACTTGTAAACTCGTCAACTAAAATAACAACAAAATCAAAACCCCACCAAATATGAAGAAAATTAGATTGGCCTTACTGACGGCTTTACTTGCCGTCTTCGCGTTGGGGGCATCGGCACAGATGCAAAACCCCGTACATGTAAGCGTACAGCAGAAACAGGTTTCGCCCACCGAGGTGGACGTTATCTTCATTGCAAAGATTGATAACGGCTGGCATGTCTACTCAACTGGCCTGCCTAGTGGTGGCCCAATATCGGCTACCATTACCACAGAGAAAGCCGAAGGTGCACAAGCCGCAGGCAAACTGCAAGCCAAAGGCAAGGAGATTAGCAACTACGACAAGCTGTTTGAAATGAAGTTGCGCTACTTTGAAGGTGCTGTTACCTTTGTGCAGAAATACAAAATCACTGGAAAAACCTACCGCATAAAAGGCTATCTGGAATACGGAGCATGCAACGACCAAAACTGCTTGCCGCCAACACAGGTGGAATTCGACTTTAAGGGCAATGGTCCGGCCAACGCTCCCGATGCGAAAGAAACCAAAACGCCTGCACAACTGGCCAAGGAAAAGGCCGACTCGCTGGCCGCTCTGGCTGCCGCTAACACGCCCGCTACGAGCGATACGGCAAAAGCAGCTGCCGTGGCAGCTGTTGCCGATGGGGGAAACGACGTGGGGCAAGGCGGACTTTGGGCACCCGTTGTGGCCGAATTGCAAGCCTATAACGGCGACCAAGGCAAACAGGACAACTCTATGCTGTACATCTTTGCTATGGGTTTCATCGGCGGTCTGCTCGCACTTTTCACCCCTTGCGTGTGGCCCATTATCCCCATGACGGTAAGTTTTTTTCTCAAACGCTCACAAAATAAGGCAAAGGGCATTCGCGATGCCCTCACTTATGGCGTGAGCATCATCGTTATCTACGTGGCATTGGGCTTGGCGGTCACCGCCGCCTTTGGTCCTTCGGCCCTCAACTCGTTGTCAACGAATGCCGTTTTCAACATCTTCTTCTGCTTGTTGCTTGTTGTTTTCGCCCTTTCGTTCTTCGGATGGTTCGAAATACGCCTGCCCGACAAGTGGGGTAACGCCGTAGACAGCAAGGCATCGTCTACCAGTGGCGTGCTCAGCATCTTCCTTATGGCCTTCACCCTTTCGCTGGTGTCGTTCTCTTGCACGGGTCCCATCATTGGTTTCTTGCTCGTTCAGGTGTCTACATCGGGCAGCATCATGGGCCCTGGCATCGGAATGTTAGGCTTTGCAGTGGCATTGGCCCTGCCTTTTACGCTGTTCGCCCTCTTCCCAACGTGGCTGAAAAAAGCGCCGAAGTCGGGTAGCTGGATGAACATCATCAAGGTTGTGCTGGGCTTTATCGAGCTGGCCTTCGCCTTAAAGTTCTTCTCTGTGGCCGACTTGGCTTACGGATGGCACCTGCTAGACCGCGAAGTGTTCCTCTCGATATGGATTGCGCTGTTCTTCATGCTTGGACTTTACCTCATCGGACGTTTGAAATTCGCCAGCGACCAAGGCAGTTCGGAAGCCATGCCTGTACCTTGTGTGATGCTCGGATTGGTGTCGTTCGCCTTCGCCATCTACATGATACCAGGCCTTTGGGGTGCTCCTTGCAAGGCTGTTAGTGCCTTTGCGCCACCTATGAACACGCAGGACTTTAACCTATACCATAACGAAGTGCGCGCACAATACGACAATTACGAGGAAGGAATGGCCGCCGCTGCTGCACAAGGCAAGCCGGTGCTTATCGACTTTACGGGCTTTGGCTGCGTAAACTGCCGTAAGATGGAGGCCGCTGTGTGGACAGACCCGCAGGTGGCAGACAAGCTTACGAAGGAGTATGTGCTGATTTCGCTCTACGTTGACGACAAGAAACCGCTGCCCGAACCCGTAGAAGTAACCGAGAACGGACAGAAACGAACGCTTCGAACCATCGGCGACAAGTGGAGTTATCTGCAACGTAGCAAGTTCGGGGCTAACGCTCAGCCGTTCTATGTGGCCATCGACAACGCTGGAAAGCCGCTGGCGAGGTCGTATAGCTACGACGAAGACATCGCACATTACATGGATTTCCTGAACCAAGGACTAGATAACTTTAAGAAGAAATAGGCTGTTGCGGGCGTAAATGCCTGCACAGCACTGCCCTAAACGCACAAGGGAGAATGGTTGTAAGTCCATTCTCCCTTGTGCGTTTAGTGGGGGTTGTCGGTTGGATGAAAGGCAAACACAAGATGCACACCTATTATATATAAGGAGTGTGCCGAGGTTGTGCCAGCCATTCAGTCCGACTTCGAGTAGGCATTCGCCTTATAGCTTTGCGGCATAGCCCAAGGCGTAGGCCTTGATTTGCTTCACCATCGAGAGCAAACCGTTGGAACGGGTGGGCGAAAGGTGGTCTTTTAGGCCGATGGCATCAATGAAATGCAGGTCGGCATGCGCTATCTCGTCGGGCGTGTGGTTGCTTATCACCCTGATAAGCAGGGCGATAATGCCCTTGGTAATAAGCGCATCGCTATCGGCAGAGAACACTAAACGGCCGTCAACAAGGTCGCATTGTAGCCAAACACGACTTTGACAGCCTTCGATAAGGTTGCTTTCTACTTTATACTTGGCATCGAGTGGCGGTAGCGTGTTGCCCAAATCGATGAGCATTTGGTACTTATCCATCCAGTCGTCGAATGCCGAAAACTCTTCAATCACTTCTTCTTGAAGTGCATCTATGGTTGATGTTGACATGTGTTAGGGGGTGTTTATGAATTTATAAGTTGGTGAACTGGTGAGGTTCTGAGTTGGGGAGTTTATGGGTTTTGGGGTTTATAAGTTGATGGGTTGGTACAAAACGAGCAACAATGCTCAATGCCTGCAAGGCAGACCTCCTTGTCTATCCGCCAACAAGTTAACTTGTTAACTCGCCAACTTGTCGACTTGTCAACTCGTAAACTTGTTTACTTGTCAATTCGTTAACCCGTCAACTCGTGAACTTATCTATTTATTTACCTCGTTCTTTACCAGTTTAAACAGTTTATCGTTTGGCCTTACCTTGTCGGGAACGGGTATTGATACGCGCGTACCTTTTTGTGCTGTTTGCACTGGTTCCAACTCGTAGCGTATTTCTTTGGCGTCGAAGAACATCACGCCCGTTGTTGGACCCGTTATCAAAAGATGGTCGTTAAGTTGTATTTCGCTAGCCTCAACAGCGATTTCGGCTACGCCTAACTTAGAGAAGTGCTTAACAACTTTACCCACAAGCACCTTCTTTTCGGTAGCTTTGTTTCCGTAGTGTTTAGTCCATTCGCCCATTGTCTGGCCTTGATAATATCCATCCCAGAAGCCGCGATTAAACACAGTGCTCAGTCGTTCGTCCCACTCGTCTTTCTTTTCTTCGGTGAACGAGCCGTCGAGAACGCTGGCGATAGCCTCCTTATAGCACCTCACCACGGTGTAAACATACTCTGGACCGCGTGCCCTACCCTCGATTTTGAACACGCGCACGCCCGCATTCATCATCTGATCGATAAAGCGAACGGTCTTTAAGTCCTTCGGACTCATGATGTATTCGTTGTCGATGTCTAGCTGCGTGCCCGTTTCCTTGTCGGTAACGGTGTACGAACGGCGACAAAGTTGCACACATTGGCCGCGGTTGGCCGACCTATTGGCATCGTGCAGGCTTAAATAACACTTCCCACTGACGGCCATACACAGCGCGCCGTGGCAAAACATCTCGATACGAACGGGGTCGCCATTGGGACCAAGCACACGCTGTTCGTTAATCTGCTTGTATATTTCGGCCACCTGTTCCATGTTCAACTCGCGCGCCAACACAACCACATCTGCAAATTGGGCGTAAAACTTCAACGCGTCGATGTTGGATATGTTCAGTTGCGTAGAAAGGTGAACCTCAACGCCCACTTGCCTACAATACATCATTACGGCCACGTCGCTAGCGATAACGGCAGACACCTGCGCTTCTTTGGCAGCATCTACGATGGTGTGCATCGTTCCAAGGTCGTCGCCATAGATAACGGTGTTAACCGTTAAATAACTCTTCATGCCATGCTCGCGACAAGTAGCAGCAATGTCGCGAAGGTCGTCTATCGTGAACTGATTGGCCGAATGCGAGCGCATGTTCAACTGGCCGATGCCGAAATAAACCGAGTCGGCACCAGCTTGTATAGCTGCAACGAGGCTCTCTCGCGAGCCTACCGGCGCCATTATTTCAAATTCTCTTATCTTGTTATTATCCATTTATTATCCTTTGCTTTTGCAAAGTTACGAAAAAATGGTATCTTTGCCCATCATGAACAGAATTATTCTCATACTAGTGGCGTTGGCCACGCTATGCTCGTGCACCTCGAAAAGCGAGCCAAGGGCTACCACGAGGCTGCCTAAGATAGAGATATTGCTGAAAACCACGCCCGTAAAGGACCAAGGACAAAGTCAACTGTGCTGGATATTCGCCATGTTAGCCACAATTGAAACCGAACACCTGATGCGTGGCGACTCGGTAAATCTCTCTACGGCATACGTTGCGCGCATGGCTTTGCGCCAACGCATACAAGACGCGTACCTTGCAAAAGGAAAGCGCCCGATACATTTGCGCGGTATGGCCTCGAACGCTCTTTCGGCCATTGCCGACCAAGGCCTGCTGGCATACGATACATATCATGTGGAAGATTACAACGTGTTCAGTGCGTTCCCTAAGAAAGCAGCCAACCTTTGCAAGCTGGCCGTAGCGCAGCAAGAAGGCCTTGTAAGGCTAGGACAACGTTACGACAACCTGGCCGATCAATCAATTGGCGCGCTGCCAAGGGCGCAATTCATGCTGGGAGCCGAGTATACGCTGGGCGAATTTGGCCGAAGTGTGTGCCGACACGACGAGTATGTGGGGCTTACCAGCTTCACCCACCACCCCTTTAACACGGCATTCGCCCTCGAAGTACCGGATAATGTTAACCGCGATTGCTTGCTAAACTTGCCCATCGACAGTTTAGTAAGCCTTACAGAGCGGTCGTTACGCGCCGGCCATCCCCTTTGTTGGGAAGGCGACACGTCCGAACCTGGGTTCAATTTCGCGCAAGCCATTGCCCGTATTCCCGAACACAGCACCGCCCCTACGCAGCAAATGCGGCAGCGCGAGTTCGAAACGTTTCGCACAACCGACGACCATTGCATGGCCATCGTGGGCTTGGCGCGCGATGCGCAAGGCAAACGCTACTTCATTATGAAGAACTCGTGGGGCACAGACAATGCCTTTAAGGGTTTTATGTTTATGTCCGAAGATTATTTTAGGATGAAAACCATCGCCCTTTGGGCACAACGCGAGTGCTTAGGCGCGTAACAATACGCATTTGCCCAGTCTTTCTTGTAAAACAGAAAGGCTGGGCAAACCATCGTTTCTAGACCTTAGCAAGCTATTGTTGCTTGCTTTTTTGCCTAATTCTTTTCCTCTTTGCTCACTCTTTTAGGCGGCTCTGGCATCTCCTTGGCCTTAACCTTAATCGTGTCGAACCCTTCGCCATACACGCCGATAACGGCACTCTGACTAACAAAGGCGTTGGGGTCTATCAGTTTAATCAGTCGGAAAATCATTTGGCTCTCGTTCTTCTTAGCCAGCACGCAAAGCACTTTCATTTCCTTACCTGTGTACCATCCGTGTCCATCAAGAATGGTAACGCCGTGGTCGGTATGCAAGGCTATGGCGTTGGCAATCTCTTGATACTTGCGCGAGAAGATAAGGAACTGCACCGATTCTCGTCGGGCGTTCATCACATAGTCGAGCATGAAGTTCTCTACAATCATCGTACACAGTCCGAAGACTGTCATTCGCGCCCGTTCGTAATACGTTCCGAACTGCGGAAAGAAGAAACAGCTACCGATAATAAAGATGTCTACAAGGAACAACACCTGACCCAACGACAGGTTGAAAAACTTGTTTACTACGGCGGCAATGATGTCGGTTCCGCCCGTGCTGCCATTGTTAAGGAACACGATAGCCAACGACGAACCCGTTAACGTACAGCCGATGAGCAGCGACATGAAGTTGTTTCCAGGGCCAAGTATCTGCACAAACTGGTCGGTCCCCTCAATCTTTGGCATCAGCTCTTGCGCATATTCCAGCAAGAAATACAAGGCTGCCGTGGCATAAATGGTCTTTAACAGGAAGCGCCAGCCCAGCACTTTCAGTGCCAAAACTAAGAGCGAGATGTTGATGATGGCGTAAGTGTACTCTATCTTAAAGCCCGTGGCGTAGTTAACAACGAGCGATGCGCCCATAACACCGCCCGTTACAATCTCGTAAGGTATGATAAACACCACCAGGCCAAAGGTGTATAGGCAGAGGCCAAGGGTGATAAACACATAGTCTTTAATCTCGCTAAGGAGCATTTTATGGTCGATTGTCATATCAAATTTGAGTTTTTGAGGGTTTTAGTTTATGAGTTTTTGGGTTGGGGAGTTTTTGAGTTGGGGAGTTTTTGAGTTTATAAGTCGGGGAGTTAGGGAGTTTTTGAGGGTTTTAGTTTATGAGTTTATAGTCTCAAAAACTAATTAACTCAAAAACTAATCAACTCATTAACTCAAAAACTCAACAACTTAAACATCATCCTTTCACCACGATGTTAACGATTTTCTTCGGCACAACAATCACCTTCACCACCTGCTTGCCTTCAAGGAACTTAGCCGAGCGTTCGTCATTCATAGCTGCTTGTTCTATTTCGGCATTGGTAGCGTTGGCGGCGAAGGCCTTTTGGAAACGTGCCTTGCCGTTAAAGGCGATGGCCAATTGCACTTCGCTCTCTTCGAGGTACTTCTCTTCGTAGGCAGGCCACTGCGCATCGCACACCGATTGCTCGTTACCCAGAGCCGCCCACAGCTCTTCGGCGATGTGCGGAGCGAAAGGTGCGAGGGCAACCACCAACTTCGAGAGCAGCTCTTTATTGGTGCAATGGGCTTGCGACAGTTCGTTTACGCAAATCATAAAGGCCGCCACGGCCGTGTTATACGAGAAGGCGGGGATGTCGGCCGACACTTTCTTCAGCAATTTGTGAACCGATTTAAGCTGTTCGGGCGTTGCCTCGGCATCGTTTGGCATAAATTCATCCGTGCGCAGGTTGTAGAACAGCCCCCAGAACTTCTTCAAAAAGCGGTGACAACCATCAATTCCGTTGGTGTCCCACGGCTTACTTTGCTCCACCGGACCAAGGAACATCTCGTAAAGACGTAGCGTATCGGCCCCGTAGTTCTCAACGATGAGGTCGGGGTTTACCACGTTGTACATACTCTTCGACATCTTTTCTACGGCCCAACCGCACACATACTTGTCGTTTTCGAGCACAAACTCGGCATCCTTATATTCGGGTCGCCATGCGCGGAAGGCCTCAATGTCCAGCACGTCGCCATGAACGATGTTCACATCCACGTGTATGGGCGTAACTTCGTATTGGTCTTTCAGTCCCAACGACACAAAGAGCGAAGCCTTATTGCCTTCGCCTTCGGCCCTTTGCACACGATATACAAAGTTACTTCGGCCCTGAATCATACCCTGATTAACCAACTTCTGGAACGGTTCATCGTTTACGGCCACGCCCAAGTCGAAGAGAAACTTGTTCCAGAACCTACTATATATAAGGTGTCCTGTGGCGTGTTCCGTTCCGCCCACATAGAGATCCACGTTCTGCCAGTAGCTAACGGCCTCCTTACTTACCAGTGCATCGTTGTTGTGAGGGTCCATATAGCGAAGGTAGTAGGCCGAAGAGCCGGCGAAACCAGGCATGGTGTTCAGCTCTAAGGGGAACACTTGCACCCCATCCACCAGGCTCTTGTCTACCACTCGGCGTGCTTTCTCGTCCCACGCCCATGCTTTGGCGTTGCCCAATGGCGGTTCGCCCGTTGCCGTAGGTTGGTAATTGTCCACCTCAGGCAATTCAAGCGGCAAGCATTCTTGTGGAATCATGTAGGGCATGTCGCCCTTATAATACACGGGGAACGGCTCTCCCCAATAGCGTTGGCGCGAGAACGTGGCATCGCGAAGGCGGTAATTCACCTTGATGCGACCCAGGTTGTGGCGCGAAACATATTCTTTGGTCTTGGCGATAGCCTCCGTAACAGTCAGTCCGTTTAGCACCAAACCCTGCGCTTGGCCATCGTTGGCGACGTTGTTTGCGGCGGGCGAGTTGATCACGATGCCCTCTTTGGCATCGAAACTCTGCTCCGAAATGTCGGCCCCTTCGATAAGTGGCACGATGGGTAGCGAGAAATGGCGAGCAAAAGCGTAGTCGCGACTGTCGTGTGCAGGTACGGCCATGATGGCTCCCGTGCCGTAACCGGCCAGCACATAATCGCTTACCCAAATGGGGACGGCCCCTCCTGTGAGTGGGTTAATGGCGTAAGCGCCTGTGAAAACGCCGCTAACCTTGCGGTCGGCAATGCGTTCGCGTTCGGTTCTTTTCTTCGTTGCCTCAACGTAGGCCTGCACTTCGGCGCGTTGTTCGGGTGTGGTAAGGCGGTCTACCAATTCGCTTTCGGGTGCCAGCACCATGAAAGTAACGCCGAAGATGGTGTCGGCGCGAGTGGTAAAGATGGTGAAACGCTCGTTGCTGTCTTTCACGGTAAACTCCACTTCGGCCCCTTCCGAGCGACCAATCCAGTTGCGTTGCGTTTCTTTCAGCGAGTCGGTCCAGTCCACTTTGTCCAGTCCTTCGAGCAAACGCTGTGCATACGCACTAACGCGAAGGCACCATTGGCGCATCTTTTTTTGCACAACGGGGTAGCCACCACGCACACTAACGCCGTCAACCACTTCGTCGTTGGCCAGCACTGTGCCCAGTTCGGCACACCAGTTCACCATCGTTTCGCCCAGATAAGCAATGCGATAGTTCATCAGCGTGGCCTGTCGGGCGTGCTCGTCCATCGCTTTCCACGCCTCGACCGTGATGTTCAGTTCTTCGCTACAAGCAGCATGCAGCCCTTCCGTACCCTGTTTGGCCAATCGTTCTTCAAGTTGGGCGATGGGCAAAGCGCGTTGTTGGTCGTTGTCGTAATACGAATCGAACATCTTTTGAAACGCCCACTGCGTCCATTTATAATATGTAGGGTCGCAGGTGCGTACCTCGCGGCTCCAATCAAACGAAAAACCGATGCGGTCTAGCTGCTCGCGATAACGCGCGATGTTGGTTTCGGTGGTCACGGCAGGGTGTTGTCCCGTCTGTATGGCGTACTGTTCGGCCGGCAATCCGTAGGCATCATAGCCCATAGGGTTAAGCACATTGTAGCCTTCCAGTCGCTTATGGCGGGCGTATATGTCAGAGGCGATATAACCCAAGGGGTGTCCCACGTGTAGCCCAGCCCCCGAAGGGTAGGGGAACATGTTGAGTACATAGAACTTTTTCTTGCTGTTGTCTTCTACAACGCGATAGGTTTGCTGTTCCTCCCATCGCTTTTGCCACTTCTTTTCTATTTCCCTAAAATTATATTCCATCTTGTTTTATTTATTTATTCTTATTCAAATTGTTGACGAATGAGTTTGTAAGGCTATGAGTTGTTAAGTTTATGAGTTGCCAAGTGGGCTTATAAGGTTGTAAGTATGTAAGTTGTCGAACCTGCCTTTTGGCTGACAAGTTTAATGGGCGCAGCCATCTTTTCACCTTTTCACCCTTTCACTTTTTCACCTTTAAAAGCCTTTTCACATTTTCACTCTTTCACCTTTAAAGGGGCGAAGCCATTTTTTCACCTTTTCACTTTTTCACCCTTTCACCTTTAACCGCCCTTTTCACCTCTAGCCGTCTTATCAACCGCAAAGTTACTAAAAAGTTTTCTCCCCGAAATGCAAAGCGGCTGCTAATGTGCTTGTTTTGCATTTTGGAGAGAAAAATATACATAACAACTTGTTGTTTTTCATCACATCCACTAGTCCCGACCACGATATTATATCCCCTTGTTAAAGTGGCGAGAGGCAAGACCCTAACACAACAACATAATTTTCTTTTTGAAGGTGTTCTCTTTTTTCGTATATTTGCACTATGGCTACGGCCAAATCACTTCATATTATAAAAAAACACAGACGAAAGGATGACGATGAGAAGAAGAAACGCAATGATTATGGTTGCTGTGGTGTGCCTTCTGTTGGTGGTAACACTTATCTTCAGCCGTTGCTGCAACAATAAAATAGACGTAGAACGTGCGGTGGCATGTGCCATTCACGGCGATAAGCTCTGCTTGGAACACGTGTACGAAGACGAGGAATGGGACAGCGTGTACGTCCTTCTTCCTTATCAAGACCCACACCAACTAGGTTTGCAGGTTAGCCATTCCGACCTTAATAGCCTAGAAAACTTGTCGCTTGCCGACCAATATTGCACTTTAATCTTTGCCCACAAAGGTCGGTTGGTGGCTTATTCGCCTATAAAAAGATCAGTTGTTGACCTCTCCGACATGAAAGGAACAAAGTTTCCACGAAGTCATGTGTTCCAAATGAAGAACAAAGAACCTCACTCCACCCTCTTCTTCAAAAGTAAATTGGCGCGATTAGCCCTACTGCCACATCGCAATAACACAGCCTTGCGTTCCTAATCTCTCTTGAAGAAAGAACTTGGATTAAGGCCTTCGCACGGCGTTTAAGTGTTGACAATGCAGCCATTCAGATTTGGAGAAACAACCCCAAAACAAGTTTTTATTAAATACATCAATATGAAACCAACCTCAGCACACACCACACACCGCGCTATAACACGTAATGTGTTGTACACCACACTTTGCGCCTGCATCGTAAGCGTATTTGTTTTGGCCTGCGCTTTTGTGCCCACAGCCTCGAATTTTCCACGCGACAAGGTTAGGCTTGGCATGAACACCAAAGAAGTAAGGGGCATAATGGGTAAGCCGTTCAGCGAAGACACGTTTCTGGAAGGAGAAAAGCGTGTTGATGTTCTTCATTATAAGGAGGCTGTAAGGGTTAAGACACAAGGGTTTATACTCACTACTTCACTGCGATTTGAGAACGACTCGCTTACCGCAATCACCCAAAATGAGAAGATGGTGGATGAGGTTACGAGGGAAAGTAAGGTTCAACAATAAAGAATAAGGCTGCACCACAACCCCCACTTCAAAGGGAAAGAGGGGGCGCAGTGCGCCAAGTGCAACGCGATAGTTGGCGTAAAAAAGGTGCTTATCACTTCTTTGTTGTGTTCAATGATGAAAGTTATCTTTCCCAATATCGGTGTGAGTATAATTCAAAAACTCACGCCCTTAAAACTCATGTCACTTTAAGAACGCACGAACTTACGAACTAAATAACTCAAAAACGCACGCCCTTAAAAACCCATATCACTCAAAAAACGTACGAACATACGAACTAAACAACTTAAAAACTCACGCCCTCAAAATCTTAAAATCTTAAAACTTATTTTACAAAACACCACCCGCGCGCCAACCCCTTCTAGCGAAAATATAGGTCGTGATGCAGGTAAATAGCCACTATTTTTAGCCTTTTACGTCTTTCGTCTTGTCCTTTTTTAAGAACAAAACCTGCATTTTGCACCATTTAGCCTTTCTCTTTGGGTTGCCAACTCGTATTTTTAAGGCCCAACAACTCGCTTTTAACCCCCAAAAACCTACTTTTTCACGGAAATTTTGTCCTTTTTAGCCATGTTTTTAATGGTGTTGAGAGGTTATGTTTATACAATCATACCGTATTTTTATGCTTTTTGCCTTGCGTTTAGCGGCAAATTGCACTGCATTTTGCACCATTTTACCCTGCGTTTAGCACCAAAACGCGTTGCATTTAGCACCAAAACGCAGTGCATTTTGCATCAAAACGCACTGCGTTTAGCGGCATATTGCCGTAAATTTAGCAGTAAACACCCTCGAAACTGGTGCAAATGGCAGTGTTTTGAAATAAATATTCATTTTACTGCATTCACCATCTAACCCCTTTTTGCATCAAAACAAACCTCTGCGAGAATCGATTTTTTGCGGTCAAGTGGACAGTTGGTGGATAAAAAGGGCACTTTTTGCGTTAAAATTCTTGCTGAAAAGTGGACAAAAGATTAGCAGGCGAGTTAACTTCTCAACTCGTTAACTCGTCAACGGGTCAACCCCTCTACCCGCCATCTTACAAACGCATAAAACTAAAATCCTCACAATCTAGCAAACAAAAATCACACTCTCTTTGTACGTTAGCAGCTTATTTTCTATCTTTGCATATAGGTAACGGGACACACGCCTTACAACTTATCGCTTGCGCACGAGTGCAAAACAGCGGCGCAAAAGGCGAAAACCCATTGAAGTGACAAGCATTATGGCACAAAAGCTCATACAGACACAAACGCAAAAACAAGTGCAGGTGCAACGACTCTCACAGCAACAGATGTTGCAGGTGAGGCTCTTGGAGATGCCGCTTACCGAACTGGAACAGAGCGTTGTTGCCGAACTGGACGACAATCCTGCACTAGAAACAGATACAAACGAACCAAACGAGACCGAGAACTACGACACTGCACCCGGCAACGACGAACAAGGCGATGAGGATTTTGACCAGCAGACGGAACGCGAAGAACGCGAACAGGCTCTGGATGCTGCGTTGGAAAACATCGGTCGCGATGATGAAATGCCCGAAACATTCGGCAGGGAGAACCATAACAATGCCGAATACGAGGAGATTGTGTATGGCGACACCACTTCGTTTTACGATAAGCTGAAAGAGCAAGTGGGCGAAATAGACCTCAACGAGGAGGAGGAACAGGTGCTGCTTTACCTCATCGGGTCGTTAGACAACGACGGACTGCTGCGCAAAGACCTCGACACCATTGCCGACGAACTGGCCATTTATCAGAATTTGGACGTGGAAACGTCCGAAATAGAACGGATGCTTGGCGTGCTACAAACGTTCGACCCGGCTGGCATTGGCGCGCGTTCGCTTAAAGAATGCTTGCTGATACAGATTGCAAGAAAGCCTGAAAGCTGGGCAAAGGAAATGATGCGCCGCGTGATTGACGAGTGTTTCGACGCCTTTACTAAGAAACACTGGGACACGATACAAACGCAACTGCAACTTACCGACAAGCAGGTGCAGGAGGTGCAGGCCGAAATTAGAAAGCTGAACCCTAAGCCGGGGGCATCGATGGGCGAGACGCAAGGGCGTAACTTGCAACAGATAACGCCCGACTTTATCGTAGACACCGACGACGACGGCGGGGTTTCGTTCCATCTCAGTCGCGGAAACATACCCCGACTGATGGTGTCGCCCACGTTCGCCGACATGGTTGACCACTACCGAAACAACAAGGCCAACATGACGAAAGGCGAAAAGGAGGCCTTGCTCTATGCAAAGGAGAAGGTGGAGAAGGCGCAGGGCTACATCGAGGCCATCAAGCAACGGCAACATACGCTAAGCGTAACGATGCAGGCCATTATAGACATACAGCGAAAGTTCTTTGTTGAGGGCGACGAGGCCGACCTGCGGCCGATGATTCTCAAAGACATCGCCGACCGTACGGGGCTGGACATCTCTACCATCTCGCGCGTTAGCAACATCAAATACGCACAAACTAAGTGGGGCACGTTCCCCCTGCGTTTCTTCTTTACAGATGCTTACACCACGGGCGACGGCGAAGAGTTGTCTACACGCAAGATAAAAATAGCCCTTAAAGAGCTTATCGACAACGAAGACAAGAAGAAACCGCTGAGCGACGACTTGCTGAAAGAGGAACTGGCAAAGAAAGGTCTGCCCATCGCCCGCCGCACTGTGGCGAAGTATAGGGAACAGCTGGGACTGCCAGTGGCGAGGTTGAGGAAGGGGTAACAAAACCCACAGCCGGCCACAACCCGCACAACCGGCCTCACCCCCAACCCCTACCGGCCTCACCCCCAGCCCCTCTCCAAGGGGAGAGGGGAGTGATTAGCCCTGTTACTATGTGGGGTAGCGCAAATGATGACACCGTTAATAATGGTGTATTTCACTCATTAAAAGTGGCGTGTTCACTTAATTAAACTGTGCATTTCACCGATTGGTTCGATTTGTCCCATCAGTCGTATGAGATTTACGAGCCAAAACAGCAAAGCGTTTAGTCGCTAGCTACACACTAAAGGAAAGGAAGTGATATATTAAAGACCTGATAATAGCCAGGCATTTCACTCCCCTCTCCCCTTGGAGAGGGGTTGGGGGTGAGGCCGATACAGCCGATGAGAAGCGAGAAAGCCGCAATGCCATTGGCTTAACTCCTTAACTCCTTAACTCCTTTAACTCCTACGAAGTTATGAAAGAGAAAAACATCATATTCGGCGCGCGGATGATGAGCATGCTCTTCACCCCGTTTTATCTGCCCATTGTTGGGTTGATAGCGTTGTTCACTTTTAGTTACATGTCTCAATTGCCTTGGGATTACAAACTAGAAGTGTTGCTCTTGGTGTATATCGCCACCATATTTATCCCCACGATACTGATACATCTGTATCGCCGTTATCAGGGATGGACCCTCATTGAGCTAGGACATAAGGAGCGGCGCATGGTGCCTTACGTCATCTCCATATTGTGTTACTTCGGCTGTTACTATCTCATGTCGGTGTTGCAGATACCCCGTTTCATGGCTCGCATATTGGTTGCCGCCCTCGTTGTGCAAGTGGTATGCGCGCTTATCAACGTTTGGTGGAAGATATCCACGCACACAGCAGCCATTGGCGGCGTGGCAGGTGGACTGATGGCCTTTGCTTTTCTCTTCATGTTCAACCCCGTTTGGTGGCTCTGCTTGGTGTTTATCGTGGGCGGACTGGTTGGAACCAGTCGCATGATACTTCGCCAACACTCGCTTTGGCAGGTGGTAGCAGGGTTTCTTGTGGGCATGGTCTGCGCGTTTGTGGTGATATAACCAGCGCGAGACAAGCCCACAACCAACCCCACAACTGGCCATAACCAACCCCACAACTGGCCACAACCAACCCCACAACTGGCCTCACCCCCAGCCCCTCTCCAAGGGGAGAGGGGAGTGATTAGCCTTGTTTTCTCTAAAGCGTTACAGCAAAACGCAGGAACATAGCCATTAAACACTGGCGCGATGTACCATCAAATGATGGAATATTCCAAGTCAAGGGTAAAATACGAATAGGTAAATAGTAAAAATACGAATAAGTAAATAGTTAGTGATTAACAAGTAAATAGTAAGCGATTAACAAACAAGCGCGCGTGCCACCGCAAGGATGCAGCAAGGCATACCACGCCCCTCTCCCCTTGGAGAGGGGTTGGGGGTGAGGCCGGTCGTGGGATTGGCGTGTTTGGTTGTTGATGTTTATTTATCGAATAAGGTTTAATAAATATATATATATTATGACCCCATCAGTAAGCATTATCATGGGCAGTACCAGCGACTTGCCCGTTATGGAGAAAGCATGTAAGTTGCTTAACGACCTGAAAGTGCCTTTCGAGGTGAACGCCCTCAGTGCTCATCGCACGCCCGATGCCGTAGAAGCCTTCGCCAAAGGAGCCAAGGCGCGTGGCGTAAAGGTTATTATTGCGGCCGCTGGTATGGCTGCTGCCCTGCCTGGTGTTGTGGCTGCATCCACCACTTTGCCCGTTATCGGCGTGCCCATCAAAGGCATGCTCGACGGATTAGACGCCTTATTGTCTATCGTGCAGATGCCCCCTGGCATTCCCGTTGCCACTGTTGGCGTTAATGCAGCCATGAATGCCGCCATACTTGCCGTGCAAATGCTGGCCCTGACAGACGAAAACGTGGCGCAACAACTGGCCGAATATAAGGCTACATTGGGACAAAAGATTACCAAAGCCAATGAAGAATTGGCCGAAGTGAAGTACGAGTTTAAGACAAACTAAGGCGAATGATAGCAAGTTAACGAGTTGACAAGTTGACGAGTGTACAAGTTGACGAGACGACAAGATGGAGAGTTGACGAGTAGATTGGTTAACGAGTGTACAAGTTAACGAGTTGACAAGATGGAGGGTTGACGAGTTGGCAAGTGGATTAGTTAACGAGTGTACAAGTTGACGAGATAGAGAATTGACGAATAGATTAGTTAACGAGTGGACAAGTTAACGGGTAGACAAGATGTCAAGTAGACTAGTTTACAAACTAACGAGTGAACGAGTTGTTAGGCGAAGCATCTTTTCACCTTTTCACCCTTTCACTTTTTCACCTTTAAACGTCATCTTTTCACTTTTTCACCCTTTCACCTTTAAACGCCTTTTCCCCTTTAAACGAATGATGAACGAACAAGATAACAACCATACTTCACGCCCTCTTTCCCTACAAGAAGATGGCGAATGGAGTGACATCGGCATCGACCTCTTTAACCTGCAACGCCGAAACGCATCGATAACAACCGTTGGCAGCGTGACGATGGGTGGAAACAACCCCGTGCGCGTGCAGTCGATGACAACCACCGACACCAACGACACCGAGGCTAGCGCAGCCCAAGCCGAGCGTATTATACAGGCTGGCGGCGAGTTGGTGCGACTTACCACCCAAGGAAAGCGCGAGGCCGAGAACCTGCGCAACATCAATGCGGCACTCAGACAAAAAGGTTACGACACGCCACTTGTGGCCGACGTGCATTTCAACGCCAACGTAGCCGACGTGGCCGCGTTGTATGCAGAGAAGGTACGCATAAATCCCGGCAACTATGTAGACCCAGGCCGAACCTTCAAACAGTTGGAATATACCGACGAAGAATATGCCGAAGAGATAAAGAAGATTGATGCACGCTTTGTGCCTTTCCTCAATATCTGCCGCGAAAACAACACGGCCGTACGCATTGGTGTGAACCACGGTTCGCTCTCCGACCGCATCATGAGTCGCTATGGCGACACGCCTGCGGGCATTGTTGAGAGTTGTATGGAGTTCTTACGCATCTGCAAACGCGAGCAATTCAGCAATGTGGTTATCTCCATCAAGGCATCCAACACGGTGGTGATGGTGCAATCGGTGCGCCTTTTGGTGCAACAGATGCGACTCGAAGACATGAATTACCCCTTACATCTTGGCGTTACTGAGGCTGGCGAGGGCGAAGATGGCCGCATTAAGAGTGCTGTGGGCATCGGTACGCTGCTGTCCGACGGCATCGGCGACACCATACGCGTGTCGCTTAGCGAAGACCCAGAGGCCGAAATACCCGTGGCACGCGCGCTTGTTGATTACATCGAGGCACGTTCGGGCCACCTACCTATACCGGCTCAGGTGGCAAAAGGGTTCAACTACACCGCTCCCGAACGCCGTCCAACCACGCCCGTGGCCAACATCGGAGGCGAAAACCTACCCGTAGTGATAAGCAACCGCACGGATAAGGATAAGGTTCACGTGGTGGCCAACGCCGACCAAACGCCCGATTACATATATATAGGTAGACATCTGCCCGCAAACCTCTCGGCAAAGCGCCGTTACATCATGGACTACGACGCCTATATGCAGCTGGCCAGCACCAATCCGCAGGCCTACGAGCTGGTGTACCCCATCTTCCCACACAATGCCGTGCCCTTTATCTCGCTTGTCGAGGCAGATGTTAAGTTCCTTGTGCTGCAATATGGAGCCAACAGCGACGAATATTTGGCTTGCCTTAAACATCACCCCGAAGTGGTGGTGGTGTGCATGAGCACACACAAGAACAAGGTGGGCGACCAGCGTGCACTGGTTCACGAGTTGTGGTCGGCAGGCATCAACAACCCCGTGGTGTTCGCGCAGATGTACCGTCACACGGCCGAAGAGAAAGAAACATTCCAGCTAAAAGCCGCTGCCGACATGGGCCCGCTGATGATTGACGGGCTTACGGATGGCATTTGGCTGATGAACGACGGCGACTTGCCCGACGAAGAGGTAGATGCCACGGCCTTTGGCATACTGCAAGCCGCCCGTTTGCGAACCACCAAGACCGAATACATTAGCTGTCCGGGCTGCGGTCGCACGCTTTACGACCTGCGAACAACCATCGCCCGCATTCGCGAAGCCACCAAACACATGAAGGGTTTGAAGATTGGCATCATGGGTTGCATCGTAAACGGACCGGGCGAAATGGCTGATGCCGACTTCGGATATGTTGGTGCAGGGCCTGGAAAGGTGTCGCTCTACCGCAAGAAAGAATGCGTTGAAAGGAACATCGATGAGAAAGATGCGGTGGAACATCTGCTAAGGTTGATTGAAAAAGAAACGAAACAGAACCCATAACACACGCACGCCACCCCACAACCGGCCTCACCCCCAACCCCTCTCCAAGGGGAGAGGGGCGTGATTAGCCTTGCAACTCACAACAAAATATAAATCATCAACAACCCAATAATAGCAATAACGAGTCGTCACTCGCCCAAACAACACAGCATACCACGCCCCTCTCCCCTTGGAGAGGGGACGGGGGTGAGGCGGGTTGGGAGTGAGGCTGATAATATAATAAGTATGAACGAACAAAATAAACCCGCTGACAACTCAGCGCAAAATCAAAACAATTCCGTGCCTTCCACCAAGGCAGCACAGCATACCACGCCCCTCTCCCCTTGGAGAGGGGACGGGGGTGAGGCCAGTTGTGGGGTAGATTTGCCAAATTCCCCCTTATTAATCTACAACACCCTCACTCGCAAAAAAGAGCGTTTCGAGCCCCTACACGCCCCCAACGTGGGCATGTACGTATGCGGACCCACCGTATATGGCGACCCACACCTGGGTCATGCGCGGCCCGCCATCACCTTCGACGTGGTTTTTCGCTACCTGCAACACCTGGGTTACAAGGTGCGCTACGTGCGAAACATCACCGATGTGGGGCATCTTGAACACGATGCAGACGATGGCGACGACAAGATAGCCAAGAAAGCGCGACTGGAACAGCTTGAACCGATGGAAATTGCACAGCATTATACCAATACTTATCATGCTGCCATGCAACTGCTCAACGTGCTTCCGCCCAGCATTGAGCCACAAGCATCGGGGCATATCATCGAGCAAGAAGAGCTGGTGAAGAAAATCCTAGCCAATGGTTTTGCCTACGAAAGCAACGGCTCCATCTACTTCGACATTGCCAAGTACAACGAAACACACCGCTACGGCATACTCTCTGGCCGCAACCTCGAAGACGTTTTAGATGCCTCGCGACAACTCGACGGCGTGGGCGAAAAGCGCAATCAGGCAGACTTCGCCCTGTGGAAACGCGCCCAACCCGAACACATCATGCGCTGGCCCAGTCCGTGGAGCGAGGGTTTCCCTGGTTGGCACTGCGAGTGTACGGCAATGGGCCGCAAGTATTTGGGCAACCAATTCGACATACATGGTGGCGGAATGGACCTTGTTTTCCCGCACCACGAGTGCGAAATAGCCCAAGCCGTGGCCGCAGAAGGCGAACAGATGGTGCGCTATTGGATGCACAACAACATGATAACCATCAACGGACAGAAGATGGGAAAGAGCCTGCGCAACTTCATCACGCTCGAACAGTTCTTCAACGGCGCACATCCCGCACTCGAAAAGGCCTATTCGCCCATGACCATTCGTTTCTTCATCCTCTCTGCCCACTATCGCGGAACGGTGGATTTCTCTAACGAGGCCCTGCAAGCCAGCGAGAAAGGACTCGAAAGATTGCTCAACGGCATCGCCGACTTACAACGCATTCAGCCCGCCAAGACTAGCGACGAGGGCACGGCAACCATCGTGAACGAACTGCCCCGCAAGTGCTACGAGGCCATGAACGACGACTTTCAAACGCCCGTGGTGCTAAGTCATCTCTTCGAGGCATGCCGACTTATCAACACACTTATCGACCACAAGGCGCAGATTTCGGCCGAACATTTAGAGCAATTGGCCGCCACCATGCGCCTCTTTGCCTTCCAACTGCTGGGTCTGAAAGCCGAAAACGGCAACAACAACGATGCTCGCGAAGAGGCCTTCGGTCACGTTGTAGACATGGTTCTCGACCTGCGCGCCAAGGCAAAGGCCGACAAAGACTGGGCCACCAGCGACCGCATACGCGACGAACTGGCCTCCGCCGGCTTTGAAGTGAAAGACACCAAGGACGGCGCAACGTGGAAATTGAATAAGTAATGCGGCCAAACCATTGCGCCGCCCACATGCTGTAGCCCCACTACAAAGCACCTTGTAGTGGCGCTACAAGCATCTTGTACACACGCTACAAGCATCTTGTACACACGCTACAAGCATCTTGTACTCGCGCTACAAAGCACCTTGTACTCCCCAAACAGCCAACACATGCCGTGCAAAGACCTGTAAATGGTTGTGCAAACACCCACAAGTGCCTATACATTAAAACCGAAAACGTCTCGTAATGAACCCAAGCCAATACAACACCCTCTTTACATTATTAGGTGAGCTTGACTTTTATCGTGCCTTTGGCAAGTACCTTATATATAAGGAGGAGTATTGATCTTGATTTTTCAATTACTAAAATAAGAACCTCTACCAACCCATAAGAACTTTATAAGTCAAGATGACTTCAAAGCAGGATTTTGTTTTATGCAATAGTATTCATTGCTTTATTTCCTCCCAACACTTCGTTTTGCGGATAATACATGCTCTGCTTCCAAGTGGCTCATCCTACTGAAATCTCCACTTTCCGATGCCCAACTTTGACGAGTTATATATTACTTGGTATGCCCGCGCGAAAAGATTTGCGGCCACTTACGTCAAATCTGAGGACGATGCCGAAGACATTGTGCAAGATGTCTTCATTAAGTTGTACGAGCATCCTAGGGGTATAGATGCAGATTATCATGTCGTTGGCTACTTGTTTACGTGCATTAGGAATGCCTGCCTCAACTATCTGCGCGACAAATTGATGCAAACCGCTGCCACAAACTTGTTTCACGATGTTTATAAACAAGAGATGCAGTTGGGATTTGATGCCTTGTTGCAAACCGAAACCTGCTTTCGCAACGAAGAAGACATTGAGCGTGCTCTCGAAGAAGCCATCTCTCGTCTGCCCGAAAAGTGCCGAGAGATTTTCGTAATGAGCAAATTGCAGGGCATACGACATGCCGACATAGCCCAACAGTTGGGTATATCTGTGAATACCATCGAGACCCAGATGGGCATTGCCTATCGGAAATTGCGACAAGAACTAAGGCAATATCTGCCATTGTTACTTCTTCTTTACTCTTTCTCGGGCATAGAGACTGGATGAAAATCGTTAAAAAAGACAAAAAACCGCTGCTGTTTTCGCTCTATCTTAGCGGAAACGGCATTTTTGTGTGTATTACTTTTAAAACCTGAACAATGACAAACGAACGCATTGTGAAATATCAACAAGGCGAGCTGAGTACTGAAGAGGTGGCCCAACTGCTGAACGATGCCGAGCAGGATGCCGAACTGAAAGCCGCCCTAACAGACCTCTTAAATGTATCGGCCTTAGCAACGCTGCACGCTTCTTTTACCGATCGTGAGGTGGGAGAAGCCCAGCTGCCCTGTTTAAAGGCGCAGCTACGGCGCAGAATGCTATATCGCACAGGCCGAACGATATTGAAATACGCTGCCATCTGCGTAGTGATTATCGGCACTACACTAGCCGTTGAACGCTATCTAAGCACCCGCCCCGCTGCCATAGCCATGCAAACGCTCTCCGTTCCACGTGGGCAGAACTGCCAAATAACCCTTGCCGATGGTAGTAAAGTATGGGTAAACGGAGGTTCAACCCTGCGTTACCCTTCGCACTTTGAAGAAAACAGGCAAATAGAACTTACAGGCGAAGCTCTATTTGATGTGGCTAAGAATGGCAATCAGCCCTTTGTGGTGTCGGCAAAAGGTGTATGTGTCAAGGTTATTGGCACGCGTTTTAATGTCAGGGGGTATGCCGCCGAACCACTAACAGTGTCTTTGTTTCGTGGTGCGGTGAGCGTTTATCGTGAAAACAACGAACAACAATCCGTTGTTCTTCGCCCTAACGAACAACTCACGGTGAGTGGGGAAGGTATGACAAAGCACAGAATGGATGCCGATGTGGCTGCTTGGAAAGACGGATTGCTGGTGTTCAAGTCGGCAACAATGGCCCAAATCATTACCCATCTGCAAACCTGCTACGGCGTAAAAATCATAGTTAAACACCCATCCCTACTCAATATACGGTATTCGGGTAAGTTCAGACAAAGCGACGGGGTTGTAAACATCCTCGACATTATCAGCAGGGTGCAGTATTTTAAGGTGGTACACAAACACCAGAGCAACGAAATAGAGCTGTATCCCAAGGCGAATTGAAGAAGCAAACAAGACATTACAATATCAACCTCCCTAACAACATCTGCCTATGACGCATCCTTAGAAACCAAGAGTACCGAGTTTTAGCAACTCGAAGAAAACCTAGATACATCCGGGAACCCCAGCCACTTAGCAGGGTTTCTCAATAATAAATATATCAAATTTCATTCAGTTAACTTATTACACATGAACTACTTATCAATCCCCCAGTGGGTAACGACGGCCACAAAAGGACTTTCCGTCTCCAAATCTCGACTACTTGTCTGGCTCGTTTGCTGCTTTCTCTGCGTGCAGAGCCTATCGGCACAAGAACAGATGGTGAAACTTTCGGCCAAAACCCTGCCCATCGGCCAGCTGTTTTCCGAAATAGAAAAACAAACGGGCTATCTCTTTGTTTACAGCAACATTGATCTCGACACCCAATCTATGGCAAATTTCCCTAAGAACACAGGCACCGTATCTTATTTTATCAGTCAATTTGCGCAAGGTAAGGGCATCAAATACGAGATAACACCTGGCAAATACATCGTTTTTTCCAAACAAACCGACACGCAAGCCCCACATTCAGGCGTGTCGGGAAGCATCTCCGACAGCAAAGGCGACCCACTTGTGGGCGCAACCATACAGCAAAAAGACACGCCAAACAAGACCGTAACCGACGCCAACGGCCGTTTCTCGCTCAACGCTCCCGTGGGTTCAACACTCGTGGTTTCGTATATCGGCATGCAAGACAAAGAAGTGCGCGCAACCCGAAACATGGACATAACCCTTACCGACAATGTAAAAGCGTTAGACGAAGTGGTGGTAGTGGGCTATGGCACGGTAAAGAAAGCCGACCTGGCAGGTTCGGTATCGGTGCTAGACAACAAAGCCTTTAAAGACCAACCCATCACCAGAATAACTGATGCTTTGCAAGGGCGCATATCGGGCGTTCATGTTGTTAGCAGCGGCATTCCGGGCGGCGACATGAAGATAAGGGTGCGTGGTGCAGGCTCGATTAACCGCAGTAACGACCCGCTTTACGTCATCGACGGCATCGTTCGCGAAAGCGGCCTAACGGGTTTAGACCCCGAGGATGTGCAGTCTATCCAAGTGTTGAAGGATGCTTCCTCAACGGCTATCTACGGTTCGCGTGGTTCTAACGGCGTGGTGTTGGTGACAACCAAAACTGGTAAGGCCGACAGAACACAGGTTTCGTTCGATGCGCAAATCGGAATGAGCAACGTGGCCAAACGTTACGACCTGCTCAACGCCTACGAATTTGCCACCGCCTACAACGAAGCACACCCCAATACCTTTAACGCCAACGACCTGGCAGCCTTCCAAAACGGAACAAAGGGCACCGATTGGCAAAACGAAATGTACCAAACGGGCGTAACTCAAAACTACAAAGTGACGCTGACCAACGGTAATAAGAACACACAATACTACCTATCGGGAAACTACTTGGGACAAACCGGAGCCGTTATCAAAACCAAGAACGAACGTTACCTCGTACGCATGAACCTTACATCGGCAATCACACGCTGGCTAAGCCTAACAGCCGACCTTAACGCATCGCATAATGTAAGGAACACTTACAACTTCGGAGCTTCAAAAACCAATGTCATGTGGACGATGGTTAACTACTCGCCCGTTACCAACGTGATGGGAGAAAACGGCAAATACAACCGCGACTTCTATAACGCCATCACCTCAGACAACCCTGTTGGAACAATGGAACTTAACGGAGGACAAAGCCGCCAAGACATCTTTAACGGACGAATTGACCTGAAATTCAACATCCTTCCAGGATTAACGTTCACCACAACTAATGGTGTAGACTATAACGACTCTAAATACTATTGGTTTGGTTCTAAACTTGTTGCCGACAAAAGCGGCATGTCTAACCACGATGCACAGCGCATAACCATCCAGTCAACCAACAACCTTACTTACGTTGGCAGCTGGGGTGCACATGCCTTAACGGCTACCGGCGTATTCGAGTCTACCCAATCAAAATACCGCTTCATACGTATTGCCGGAGACGACCTGCTTACCGAAAGCGTAAAATGGTGGAACATCGGGCTTGCCAGCAGCAAAACCGACGAGAATGGCTACGAGTCGTGGGCGCTCTTATCGGGTGTTGGCCGTCTGATGTACAACTACGACAATCGCTATCTCGTAACAACCACCTTCCGTGCAGACGGTTCTTCCAAGTTCTTTAAGAACAAGTGGGGCTTCTTCCCCTCGTTGGCACTGGCTTGGTCGTTGGGCAACGAGAAGTTTATGCAAAGGCAAAACATCATCCAAGATGCCAAAATTAGATGGAGCTACGGCTTGGTTGGCAGTCAGGCCATCGAACCTTATGAGACCCTCGGACTGATGAAACAGGTGGGCTACGCCTTCGGGGGAACATCGAAATACACGGGCTTTTGGGCTGGAACTAATCGCCCGACACCCGACCTCACTTGGGAAAAGACCCATCAGTTCAACCTTGGAGCAGACTTCGCAATCCTCGATCGCAAGGTACGATTCTCGATCGATTACTTCAAGAAACTCACAAAAGACGGCTTGCTTCGCAAAACACTACCCGAGTATGATGGTGGAGGTAACTATTGGGTGAACGCTTGCGAAGTGGATAACCACGGACTGGACGTGTCGATAGATGCAACAGTGTTAAGCCTCAAAGACCTGACTTGGAATAGCACCCTCACAGGTACTTATCTGAAGAACAAAGTAACTTCGTTAGACAACATCCCCTTCGTGAAAGGCTACACCCCTGCCTATGGTTTGGTTGAAGACGTAACTCGGATTGCTGTGGGGCAACCAATCGGTTCGTTCTATCTGTACCAATGGACGGGCATCGACAGCAACGGAAGAGACACCTATGCCGACTTAGATGGCAGTGGAACCGTGTCGGAAGGCGACAGAACCTATGTGGGAAAGGCCACGCCCGACGTTACTTTCGGTTGGAACAACCGCCTAGAATGGCGTGGATGGGAACTCAATCTCTTCTTTACGGGAGCTTTCGGAGCCAAACGGCTCAACCTGATGCGCTATGGGGCAGCATCGATGAATGGTGCATCGAAGTTCATCACGTCGAGAGAAGCCTATTATCGCTCCTTCGGCAAAAGCAGCAACCCCATATATCCAGCCGTGAATGTTACCAACAACAACTATCAAGCCGCCTCAACCAAGTGGTTGGAAAAGGCCGACTACGTGAGATGTGACAACATTACCCTGGCTTATAACTTCTCAAAGAAGCAAATACGCTTTGCCGACATGAAGCTATTGCTTAGCTGCCAGAACGTGTTTACCATCACTGGATATAAGGGATTAGACCCCGCTGGCACTTCTTTCATGGATACAACCTTGGGAAGTGTAGACATCAACGATGGCATCGACATGGGAGCCTACCCACTGACACGCACTTTCACACTCGGCTTAAAAATCAACTTCTAATCAATCCTCAACAACAATGAAACTAAGATACATATTTAGTTGCGCACTTAGCCTAACGCTAGTGGCTACATCTTGCAACGACTTCCTTACCGAAAAGCCAAAAGGGAAGCTAACGCCCGATAATTATTTCTCTTCACAAGACGAACTGAACATGGGCGTGTACGCTTTGTATAGCAAAGTGTGCGACATACAAACCAACACCAACCCAATGATGATGGCGTGGCAAGGAGATGACGTAACCACCAACCCCGGCAGCAACAAACAACACTTGGCCGAGGTGGATGCTTTTCATCCCAA
The DNA here is from genome assembly GCA_938028745.1 of uncultured Prevotella sp. Lineage (GTDB taxonomy): Bacteria > Bacteroidota > Bacteroidia > Bacteroidales > Bacteroidaceae > Prevotella. The sequence continues at coordinate 35,192 of CALIZL010000050.1, read as the reverse complement.
CGACGGAAACAATGGCGCTGCTTGGGCATGGAAAACCTCGTTTGTTACCATCAAGGCCGCTAACGACATCGTGAACAATGCCGGTAAAACCCCAACGACCGATGCCGAGAAGGACATAGCCATTGGACAGGCTAAGTTTTGGCGGGCAGTGAACTACTTCTACCTTGTGAGACGCTTTGGCCCAATTCCGATGAACCTCAAGGGAGACATCGACTACAACCGCCCCTTAACCTCGGTGGAAGAGGTGTATAAGCAGATTGTGGCCGACCTGAAAGACTGCGTTGCCACGCTTCCTACGAAGTACACGGAGGCCCCACGCCTCATTAATGAGGCCAACATCTATATCACCAAGCAGGCGGCGCAAGCCACTTTGGCCGCTGTATACATGGCTATGGCCGGCTGGCCCTTACAACAGACCGAACGCTACGCCGATGCAGCCGAACAAGCCAAGGCTGTTATCGATGGTGTGGAGGCAGGTACATACGAGTATATACTGGAAAGCGACTACAAAAATGTGTACGCAATAAGCCACAACTACACCAACGAGACGGTGGTCGGCATCAACTTCTCGGGTGCTTTCGCTTGGGATGAAGACTCTGAAATGACCAAAAGCAACCTCTTTGAGTCGCTTGGCGGATGGGGAGACGGATGGGGAGAGATTAAATTCTGGAAGGATTTCCCCGACGGCCCACGTAAAGCAGCCACCTACAACCCCAAAATATTGAAGAACAACGGCCGCAATAACGAGACGGAATTGCTAGACTGGTGGGAGGTGGAAGAGGCACATCCCATGTTCTCTATCTTTACAGTTGCACCCGATGGGGGCGATTACGACTACACCAAGCCTGCAGGCTACATCTCGTCTAACAGCCATCGTCACCGCCTTATCCGCTATTCCGAGGTGTTGTTGTGGTACGCCGAGGCACAAGCACGCGCAGAGGGAACACCCAGCTCGATGGCTTACGAGTGTATAAATAAGGTGAGAAACCGCGCAGGACTGGCCAATCTCACTGCCGGACTTAACGGTGCCGACTTTGCCGAAGCCTGCGTTCAGGAACACGGATGGGAAGTAGCAGGCTACTGGCCAGCACTTGTTACGCGCCGCGACGACTTGATGCGCATAAACCGGCTCGAACAACTCTTCAACAGCCGCAAGGCAAACGCGCCCATCACCGTAGCACCGGGCGTAACACTGCAAGAGAGCGTACTTGTTCCCGATAATGTAACCTGGCAGGGAGAAAAAAGCATCTATCTGCCTTATCCTGCACTAGATGCCCAACTAAACAAAAACTTGAAACGCTGACAACGGCCCTACAAGCATTAAAATAAGCATAACAGATCGTTTCGCACAACTGGGGGAACGATCTGTTTGCTTTTCTTTCAAATGCAGAGAACCTCCGTTCGCAATAACTACACCCCAGCATTAGCACCACGGCCTTTCGCTACTCGCATATCAGTATAGCTCACAATCCTAACAAACTTAGGTACTCAAAAAGTTAAAAACTCATCAACTTAAAAACTCAAAAAAACACCAACTCAAAAACTCATTAACTCAAAAACTGATAAACTCATCAACTTAAAAACTTATAAACTCTTCAACTTAAAAACTCAAAAAACACCAACTCACCAACTCATTAACCCACAAACTGATAAACTCATCAACTTAAAAACTTATAAACTCACCAACTCACCTCATCAAAAACTCAGAACTCGCCAACTTACAACCTCAAAACTCACCAACTTATAACCTCAAAACTCACCAACTTATAACCTCAAAACTCACCAACTTATAACCTCATCAACTAAAAACCTCACCAACTAAAAAACTTAAAAACGTACGTTATACTTTACAAAGCGGCTCTAATTTTCACGCCGTTCTAGCGAAAATTTGGGTCATAAAGTGGGTAAATTGGTACAAATTCTAGGCTTTCTCACCTTTTGTTTTGTCTGTATTTCAGAGTAAAAGCTGCATTTTGCACCATTTTAGCTTTCTAATTGGTTGCCCACTCGCTGTTTTTTCACGCCCAAAAACCTGCTTTTTACTGCTAAAAAGTAGGTTTTTAAACCCCATTTTGCCCTTTCTAACCCTGTTTTTAATGGTTCTAAAAGGTTTTGAATATACCATTTCGGCGTATATTTATGCTTTTCTCCTCGCATTTAGCTGCAAAAAACACTGCATTTAGCAGCATTTTACCTTGCGTTTAGCACCAAAACGCACTGCGTTTAGCAGCATATTGCAGTAAATTGAGCGGAAAACGCCCTTAAAATGGGTGCAAATGGCGGTTCCTTGTAATAAATATCCATCTTGCTACATCCACAGGTTGGCCCTTAGTTCCATCAAAACAAACCCTCGCGAGAATCGAATTTTTGCGACCGAGCAGTCGGTTGGTGAATAAAATGGCACTCATAGTGTTAAAATTCTTGCTGAAAAGCGGACAAAAACAATCTGACGAGAAACAGCGCAGTTGACGAGTTAACGAGAGGCTTTTCAGTTAACGAGTTGACTGGTTAACAAGTTAACAAGATATTAGTTGACGAGTTGAGAAGTTAACGAGGGGTTGGGCAGTTTACGAGTTGACCAGTTTACAAGTTAATAGGTGAAGCCATTTTTTCACCTTTTCACCCTTTCACCCTTAAAAGGGCGCAGCCATCTTTTCACCCTTTCACCTTTTCACCCTTTCACCTTTTAAAGGGCGCAGCCATCTTTTCACCTTTTCACCCTTTCACCTTTAAAAGGCGCAGCCATTTTTTCACCTTTTCACCCTTTCACCTTTTAAAAGGGCGCAGCCATCTTTTCACCTTTTCACCCTTTCACCCTTAAAAGGGCGCAGCCATCTTTTCACCTTTTCACCCTTTCACCCTTAAAAGGGCGCAGCCATCTTTTCACCTTTTCACCCTTTCACCTTTTCACCTTTTTTCCCCACTTCTAGGTATTGCGCACACCACAACAAAGCCGTAACTTCGCATTAACAAATCTAAAGGCGAGCTCTAAAACTTTTCGAGGAACGATAAGAACCCCGAAAGGGCGAATTGCGTGCTATGCGGACGGTTTACAGAACATGCCTTTTTTAAAGTGAATGTAAAATGAAAAAGAAAAGAACAGCAAGAAAACAATTCTTTAAAATGATGTTCGCACTATCCGCAACATTCGCCCTAAGCATTCCCATCGGCGTGCGGGCAGAAAACGAAGTGAAAGAAAAAACCGATGCCAACATAAGGGGTAGCGTGGTAGACAGCAAAACACAGCAGCCCTTGTCGCACGCCAGCGTACTGGTTGTAGGCACGGTGATAACCACCACCACCGATGCCGAGGGCCATTACTCGCTGAAAAACCTGCCCGTGGGAAAAGTGAAAATAGAGGTGCGCTCTGCCGGTTACCGCACACTTAGACAAGAGGTGGCCACCGAAAGGAACTATACCACGGAGCAAAACATTGAGCTTACGCCCGACGAAATTGCACTCGACGAGGTGGTTGTTTCGGCCAATCGCAGCCTAACGCTTAGGCGCGAGTCGCCCGTTATCGTGAATGTTCTGGACACGAAGTTGTTCGAGTCTACCCATTCAACGACATTGGCACAAGGACTTAACTTCCAACCGGGCGTGCGAACCGAGGATAATTGCACCAATTGCGGCTTTTCGCAGGTGCGCATCAACGGACTAGACGGCCACTACTCGCAGATATTGGTAGACTCGCGCCCCGTGTTTACCGCCCTACAAGGCGTTTACGGACTCGAACAGATACCCGCCAACATGGTAGAACGGGTGGAAATAGTTCGCGGCGGCGGTTCTGCCCTCTTCGGTGCATCGGCCATTGGCGGCACCATCAACATCATTACCAAGGAGCCTAGCGAAAATTCGGCCGAGCTGGCGCACACCATCACTGGCGCAACAACTGGCTCTACCGCTTTCGACAACAACACAACGGGCAACGTTTCGGTTGTTACAACCAACGGCAGAGCAGGCTTTTACCTCTATGCGCAAAGCAGACACCGCTCGGCTTACGACCGCGATGGCGACGGATATACCGACTTGCCCACGCTAGACAATAAAACATTGGGGCTTAGCACCTTCCTTCGGCTCACCGATTACTCAAAAGTAACCCTAAAATATCATGGGTTGAAAGAGTTTCGCCGTGGCGGCAACAACCTTTTCTTGCCGCCCCACGAGGCCAACATAGCCGAACAGATAGAGCATACCATCAACGGCGGCAGCTTGGCTTACGACCTTTTCAACCCCAACGGCAAGGGACATTTCAGCGCATACGCCTCGTTTCAGAACGTAGCCCGCAAAAGCTATTACGGCGGATTGGGCGAACTGGCTAGCGCAGCCGAGGGACAGAAGGCCCTGAACGAGGCCTACAAGCTGGGGCTTAGCCTAGACATGAGCGAGGAAGACGCGGCAAAACTGCCCGACGACCAACAAGAAATTTTGGCCAACGCGCAGGCTTACGACAAGGCACAAAGGGCATATAACGTTACGCACAACATCAACTACATTGCCGGAGCGCAGTATGTGCACAACTTCGACCGACTGTTGTTTATGCCAGCCGACCTTACCGTGGGTGCTGAATACAGCTTCGACCGCATAAAAGACCGCTCGTTGGGCTACAACAGCCTGCTCGAACAGCGCGTGCGCATCAGCAGCGCCTTCGTGCAAAACGAGTGGAAGAACGCCCATTGGGGACTGTTGTTGGGCGGACGACTAGACAAACACAACCTTATTTCGCACCTGATATTCAGTCCGCGCGTGAACCTGCGCTACAATCCCACGCCCAACGCCAACTTCCGCCTTACATACGCAGGCGGTTTTAGGGCTCCGCAAGCCTTCGACGAAGACCTACACACCAAGATATCTGATGGCGACCGCGTGAAGATTGCCCTCGCCAAGGACTTGAAAGAAGAGCGTTCGCACAGTTTCAGTGCATCGGCCGATCTCTATAAAAGCTTCGGAACGGTGCAAACCAACCTGCTTATCGAGGGCTTCTACACCCGTCTGAACAACATGTTTGCCACGCGAAAGCTGGCCGACGACGTCGTTATTGATGGTGCACGTGTGGAAGAACGCTACAACTCTAATGGCGCAACGGTGTTCGGTTTGAACCTCGAAGGCAAGGTTTCGCTATCTTCTTTGGCGCAATTGCAGGCCGGATTTACGTGGCAAAACAGCCGTTATCGCACGGCCGAAGAATGGGACGACGATGCCGCCGACGAGTTTAAAACCACCAAACGCCTGCTGCGCACACCCGACACCTATGGCTATTTCACGCTGAACGTGCGCCCTACGATAGATTTCAACGTGTCGCTCTCGGGCGTTTACACGGGTAGGATGTACGTTGGACACCCCAAGGGCGGCAGCGAACGCACCAAAGACTTCTCCATCATCGAGCATACGCCCTCGTTCCTCACGCTGAACTTGAAACTGGCGTACGACTTCTACCTCTACAACCAAGTGAAGTTGCAGGCTAGCGCAGGCGTTCAGAACCTGCTGGATGCCTACCAGAAAGACCTGGACAAAGGCCCATCGCGAGCCTCCGACTACGTTTACGGCCCCACACAACCACGTAGCCTTTTCCTCGGAGTGAAGATTTCGTACTAATAACGCTTGCCCCCAACCGCCTCGTTAAGTGGTTGGGGGCAAATTGTTTAAAGGCAAAAGCAGGTGTATCAACCACACACCAACTCGCCATACTAGCCTAACAAAACCACGAGAAACAACAAACAACAGCCTAAACCCTTTCTCCAACGCCTGTGCTTACCTAATCTTGCTTTGCAAAAAAGTCTTATAAACTTGCGTTGGTTCGTTAAATAATGCGTATATTTGCAGAGAACTATTAGCACAGGCACGAAAAGCCGTTGCAACAAACTAGCTAAAAAACGCAACAAAAGGCTAAAACCGATGGACAAACCCCATTAAACCGCACCTACCCAAACATGACAGAAAAGGAGTTCCGAACATACTTTCGCGACTTATACCCACAGCTAGCGCAATATGCCACACGCTTGCTGGGTACTGTTGATGTAGACGATGTGCTACAAGGGGCGTTCTTGGAGTTGTGGAACAGGCGTAACGACATCTCTACGGCCGCTCATGTGCGTGCATTTACCTACCGAACGGTGTACACGCAATCGCTTAACGTGCTAAAACATCGTGCTGTGGTGAACCGATATTCGGCCACCGTTGTTGATATGGAAAGCAAAACGGCAGCTTTACTCTCGCCCGATGCATGCGATGTGGCCTTCAACATGGCCTGCAAAGAACTAAGTCATAAGCTTACCACCGCCATCGAGCAATTGCCGCCCAAAAGCAAGGAGGCTTTTACGCTTAGCTATCTGCACGATATGAAGAACAAAGACATTGCCCAAGAGATGGGCATCTCGGTGCGAACGGTGGATGCACACATCTACAACGCGCTGAGAACACTGAGAACAAAACTGAAACTGACCGACCTTAACACCGACTGAGAGAAGGAAGCATCGACGTACCACGAAGACATGCCCACGGCTGGCTTAGCCCCGAACTACATTGATGCTTAAAAACAAAATACAAAAACAACCGTTCTCGCAAAGGAACGCAACCTAAACGGCAAAGCTACCCGCACGAGACATTAAACCCAAACAATGAAAACCAGAAACACCCTCGTTGCTATTGCGTTGGCCACGCTGGCCATAAGCGCAAAGGCGCAACGTACCCCATCGCACCCGATGGACATCAACACCATCACCGCCAAGCAATGGTGGGATGCTTTTCAGCGTTGGCAACCTGGCCGACCGCTAAGTGGTACAAACCCCATCGACGAAGAGTTTTACGTGTCGCGCGTAAAGCCGCGCCAGCGTATCAATGAGGCGCAAGGCGACTACATTGTGAACCAAAACCTAGACCGCAGGCGCAAGTTGCTGATGTGGACACCGCTAGACGACCCCTCTACTACATGGAAAGCATTCCCCCGCTACTGCTTTGAAGGCGACAATTTCAGCCTGTGGTCGTATGTAGACATGCACGGCAATTGGAGTGCACCGTGGATTAGGGTCTCCGCAGGCTTCTCGGACGTGGCCGCTAAGAACGGCGTAAGTGCTGGATGCTTGCTGTCTGTCCCACATTCGCTTGAAATACACGCCAACTACGCCTGGGCAAACGACTATTCGCAGGTACTTATCGGACTGTCGGAAACCGACGCTAACGGGCGTTTCATCTGGTCGGAAAAGCTTATTCGCTTCATGAAGTACTATGGCGTCAACGGATTGGGGGTAAACTCCGAGTTCCGTTCAGACCAAGAAACCATTCGCCGACTGATGGATTTCTTTCACGACTGCCACGTTCAGGCCGAAAAGATTGGCTGGAAGTTTGAAGTGTATTGGTACGGACTGACCAATTATGCGGGCGAAATATCGTTCCAAAACTCGCTTAATTCGCAAAACTCAGGCATCTTGGGCAGTAAAGGTTGGCGAAACACCGATGCGCTGTTCCTTAATTATGGTTGGACAGGGCAGTTGCTCGACGCATCGCAGAAGTTCGCCCAAAGGTATGGACTAGACCCTTACGACATCTACGCTAGCTTCGACATACAGAAGAGCGGCATGGTGAAAGATGCCTGGAAATCGCTTTCGCGGCTCAACACTTCCATCGGATTGTGGGGCGCGCACAGCCAAAACCTGCTTCACCAGAGCGCAACCGACAACGGTTCGGCCGACATTGCCATCCAAAATGCCTATCAACGCAAGCTCGAATTAACTTTCAGCGGCGGCAATCGCAACCCTGCCGCAACGCCCGAAATTGGCAATGGCGAGCCGTTGGCCAACGAAGCGTTGAAGAAATTCCACGGCCTTGCGGCCTTGCTTACGGCCAAAAGTGCCATCAACGCCATGCCTTTCGTGTCGCGTTTCAACCTAGGCAACGGCCAAAAGTTTAGAAACGAAGGGCAAACCACCTTCGACCATAAGTGGTATAACCTAAACACGCAAGACCTATTGCCCACGTGGCGATGGTGGATAACCGACGCCAACGACCAAGCTGCGCCCGAAACGGTGGGCAACATGGTGCAAGCCGACTTCACTTTTGCCGATGCATACTTCGGCGGTTCGTGCTTACGCCTGCATGGTTCAACGCCATACTCGCGCGTTAAGCTGTTTAAGACCATGCTCGATGCCACGCCCCAATCCACGCTGAGCATCGTTTACAAGAAAACCGACAAGCAAGCAGCCACTCATGCCCACCTGTTCGTGGCACTAAAAGGCACAACCACACAATATATAGAAAAGGAAATAACCGCACAAACAGATAAGGTGGGACAATGGACAAGCTTTGAAACCACCCTCGCCGACATGGGAATAACGCAGGATTGCAAGGTGGCCATGATTGGTTTGCGGCTAACCAACACCCCCAAAGACTACAACATGCTGGTGGGCGAGGTGGCTTTACGCGACCCCAAGCTGCATTTCGCACCGCCAACACCCAAGGTTGAGGACGTGCGCATATTGCGTGGAAAGCACAACACCTTCGACTTTAAGGCGCGATACACCATGACTACCGCCACACCCACAACCGAAAAGGTGTACAACGAAGATGTAGACACCTGGTATTACGAAGTGTTCTGCCAGCCCGAAGGCATGCCCCAGCAGTTGCTAACGGCCACAACTTCGTGGGCAACATACGTTGTTGATGCGCCCATCATGGCCACGACCGAGGGGCGGAAGGTGCGAATTGGCGTGCGAGCCGTTGCTCCCGACGGGCGAACGAAGTCGGATATCGGGTGGAGCGAGCCCAAAGAGGTGCCTTACAACGCCCCATCCTACGAGGTAAAGGTTAACAAACCCGTGGTTAAGCCCGGCGAAACCTTCACCATAAAGATGCTCGACCCCTTGGCAAAACCCATTGCCGACTGGCGAATTAAGCGCGCCGACAACGGCGAAGAGGTGGCACGAGCCAACAACACCCACGAGATTACCACCAAACTAGCCACCGAAGGCCTGTACGACCTGCACTTAACTTACCCCGACGGCAAAGAAAACGTGGTGCGCGGAATGGTTCAGATTACGCCATTAGCCACGGGTGCTGTGCCCCACATCGACGAAATAGCCGTCGATAAGGCCAAAGTGGATGCCGGCCAACACCTTACTTACACCTTCCGCGGCAACAAAGGCGAGGGTTCAATGTCGCGCGCGCTCATCATCAACGACCCATACATGCTCAACATTCCCGCCTATGTGCAGGAAGGCAAAACCTATTCGTACGCCTTATGGTTTAAGCCGAGCAACTTTGCACACGACAAGCAGGGCACTAACCTTATCAACAAGAACACCATTCACGACCGTTGGCCGCACAACAACTGGGGCGATTTGTGGGTAACCATACGCCCTGCGTGGAAAGGGCACAAGGCAAACGAAGTGTCGTTCAACACAATGGGCTGGACAGCTCACGACGATCCCAACCCGCAAATGATGTCTACGGGTTTCCAAATAACGCCCGGCGTGTGGCATCACCTCGTTGTTACGCAGCAAGACAACCACCAACAGATGTTCATCAACGGCAAATTGGTGGCCGCAACCGACTTCGAGCAGAGCACCCGCCGCGAAAACAACCCGCTACCTGAAATAAATCGCGCACGCAGTGCAGAGATTTACATCGGTGGTGGCGGCGTTTATAAGGCTGGTTTCAACGGTCTGATAGACGAAGTGCAGGTGTGGAACAAGGCACTGAATGCACAAGAGGTGATTGAAGCCATGCGCGGATACGATGCCGACAAGGTTCCGGCCAACCTCAAAGCCTATTACACCTTTGAAGAGATAAGCAAAGACGGCACGTTTGCCAACTTCGGCAACTTCCGTAAAGACTACGACACCCGCGGAATTCTTGTGCAAATGGTGGGAAGCGGCGGCGAAGACACCTCGAAAGCCAAGTACAAGTCTTTCCGTCCCTCAAACAATGCACTGGGTTATCCCGGCATCAAGGGTTCGTTGCCCATCACAACCACCGCCACTTGGACACTAACCGGAGCCACCATCGTGAGCGATGGTGAGGCTGCCACCGTTAGCTATGCTGCCGAAGGCACGTATGGCGCAACGCTGAAACTAGAAAACTACTGGGGAACAGACGAGCAAACGAACGCCCAGATGGTGACGGTGGGCAACGTAACCAACGGCATCAGCACCGCAGAAGGCAGCTCCGAGCTTGAAGTTCTGCCCCAACCCTTCGCCGAGAGCGTTACATTGAAGTTCGCCCAAGCAGGCCTTTACACCCTCGAAGTGGTGGCTGCCGACGGCTCCTTGCTGCAAAGCACACCGCTACAAGCGCGTGCTGGCGACGTGGCTAACGTGGCCATTAAGGCAAAAGCGGGCGTGTACGTGGTTCGCGTAACCAAAGACGGCAAGCCCTGCAAGGCCATTAAGGTGGCCAAACCCTAGTCGCAACGTGTGCGCCATCGTCGCCCTACTCTGGGCTTTCGCCCACACAGAGCGGCGACGGCGCACCCTAAACACCTAAAATTTGCATACAATCGTGGGGAAACTCCCCAACAAAGTATTTATAAAACTATAAACAATGAAAAGAAAATCTACATTGATGGCCTTGGCACTGTCGGCAATAGCCGTCACAGCCCAAGCGCAACGAACGCCATCGCATCCGTTAGACATCGCGACGGCCGACGAAACCCAGTGGATTAACAGCTTCATGAGCTGGCAACCAGGGAAAACAATCGGCAACGCATCGCGCATTGACGACGAGTTTTTCATCTCGCGCGTAAAGCCAAGAAAGCGTATTGGCGCAGAACAAGGCGATTATACCGTAGATGCTACGGTAGACAGCAAGCGCAAGATGTGCTTGTGGGTTCCACTCGACGACCCAACGAGCACATGGAAGGCCTTTCCGCGCTACTGTTTCGAAGGAGATAACTTCAGTTTGTGGAGCTATCTCGACATCCACGGCAACTGGACGGCGCCTTGGGTGAGGTGTTCGGCAGGCCTATCCGACGTAGCTGCCAAGAACGGCGTAAAGGTAGGCACCCTCATGTCCATCCCTTGGGCGGCAACCATCAACATCAACTGGGGTACTGGCGGCCACGCAGCAACGCTAAGAATGCTTACCGATTCGAGAAATGGCAAGTACAAGTATGCCGAGAAGCTGGTACAGTACATGAAGTACTATGGAATCAACGGTATCGGCGTTAACTCAGAGTTCTATTCCGACCGTAGTTCAATGACTCGCCTCATCAATTTCTTCGCCGCTTGCCACGAAGAAGGCAAGAAACAAGACTGGGAGTTCCAAGTATATTGGTACGACTTAACCGACGCTTCGGGCAATATCACCAACGATGCAGGCCTAAGCATCCACAACGAAGAGATGTTTGGTACGGGCGATAAGCCTGTTGTAGACATGCTCTTCTTCAACTACGGATGGAGCAAAGGCCAATTAGACAACTCTGCACGTAAGGCCGAAAGGATGAACAGAAGCAGCTACGACATCTATGCAGGCTGCGACATCCAGAAAAATGGCATGCGCCTCTCTGGCGGAAGCCACTCTTGGCGCGCACTTTCACAAACCAAGGCATCTGTTGGTTTCTGGGGCGCGCACAGCCAAAGCTTGCTGCACCAGAGTTCAACCGACGACGGAACCTCAGACATCGCCATACAAAAGGCTTACCTCTTAAAGCAAGAGCTATGTTTCAGCGGCGGACATCGTAACCCGGCTTATCGTCCCGAATTCACCGATGCCTGCAACCTCTCCAACGCTTCTCTACAACGTTTCCACGGACTCTCTTCGTTGCTAACCGCCAAGAGCACCATCACCAGTGTGCCCTTCGTGTCGCGATTTAACCTGGGCAACGGCTTGAAGTTCTACAACCAAGGCGAAGTTACCTTCGACCACAAGTGGCATAACATCAACACGCAAGACATTATGCCCACGTGGCGCTGGTGGATTACCAACGCAGAAGACAAGGTAGACGCCGCCTCTTACCCCTCATTGATTAAGGCCGACCTCACTTTCGACGAGGCTTACTTTGGCGGTTCGTGCCTTAGCCTGCACGGACAAACGGCGGCTTCGCACGTTAAGCTGTTCAAAACCATGCTCGACGTAACGGCCGACAATACGCTTAGCATCACCTACAAGCTTACCGAGGGCAACAAAACCCACGCCAAGCTGTTCATCGCACTGAAAGGCGAAACCAACAAGTATAAGGAAGTGGCCATACCCGATGCACAAAAGACAGGACAATGGAACACCTTCACCGCTAAAATGTCCGACTTTGGCATCACGGCCAACGCCACTGTGGCCATGCTTGGTATCAAAGTAGAAGGAACAACCCCCAACTACAACATGCTGGTGGGCGAAATGGCCGTGCGCAATCCCCAACAAACCTTCAACACCAAGAAGCCTACCGTAGGCGAACTGAAAGTTCTTAGAGGCCGTTACAATGCCTTCGACTTCAAGATGCGCTATTACAGCGACGACGGTACGGGCGCAAAGAAAACCTATAACGACGAAGTTGACACCTGGTACTACGAAATCTACGTGCAACCGAAAGGTGGAAAAGAGCAATTACTCACCGCTACCACATCGTGGGCGGCATACGTTGTAGATGCGCCAGTGTCGTCAGACAAGGCAAACCGCCAGGTAAGAATGGGTGTTAGAGCCATCTCGCCCGACGGACTTAACCATTCGGACATTGCTTGGACCGAATGGACCGACATCCCTTACAACCAACCTCTGCACACCGCCAAGCTTAGCAAGGCCGTTATCAAGCCCGGAGAAGAGTTTACGCTCAGCCTAGAAGACCTTATCGAAGAGCCCGCACAAAAGTGGGAAGTTATCAGACCTAGCGATAAGCGAGTTCTTTTCAGCGCAGAGAACGCAACGAGCTGCAACCTCAAACTCGATGAGGTTGGCGTGTACGACGTTAGATTGGTAGACAACACAGGCCAAGAGCATCTCAATCGCGGCTTCATTCAGGTTTCGCCCGAAAGCACTGGTGCCGTGCCACACATCGAAAACATAACGCCCAGCAAACAACAAACCAAAGCCGGCGAAGAAGTGAAGTACAGCTTTACGGGCAAGAAAGGCGACGGCAAAGTGTCCAGAGGTCTTATCATCAGCGACCCCAGCATGTTCCGCATGCCTGCCGACTTGCAGCAAGGCACAACCTATTCGTACGCCCTTTGGTTCAAAGCCGAGCCATTCAGACACGACAAGCAAGGAACAAACCTCATTAACAAAAATACCATTAAGGACAATTGGCCCCACAACAACTGGGGAGACCTTTGGGTAACCATCCGTCCGCAATGGAAAAACCACGCAGCAAACGAGGTTTCGTTCAACACGATGGGCTGGAAAGACCACGATGATCCCAAAGCAGACATGATGTCAACCGGCTATCAAGTTGTACCTGGCGTGTGGACCCACATCGTTGTAACGCAAGATGGCGGCAGGCAGTGCATATACTTCAACGGTAAGCAAGTGGCTAACGCTTTCTTCGGTGCATCTACTCGCCGTGAAGATAGCGGAGATGGCCGCATACGCAGAAACGAGCTTGCAGACATATTTATCGGTGGCGGCAACGTGTACAAGGCTGGCTTTAACGGAGTGATAGACGAAGTGCAAGTATGGGACAAGTTCCTATCTGCCGAAGAAGTGAAACAATGTATGAATGGTTACAGCAAAGGCAATGTGCCCGCCAACTTGCGCGGATACTACACCTTTGAAGAGAAAACTGCCGATGGCAAGTACGCCAACTGGGGTAGTGCCGGCGAACAATTCAAGGGCGACGTTGTGGCCATTGCACAAGGTGGCGGCGAGAAAACGGACAACGCTTTCTACGATCCACGCGAAGACAACAACAATGTTCTGGGCTATCCCGGCATCTCTGGTACGCTAGAAGTGAAGACACAAGCCACCTGGACGCTCGATGGAGCAAACGTTATTGGCAGGGGCGATGTGGCTACTGTTACCTATGCCGCTGCCGGCAAGTACGCTGCAACGCTGAAACTGGCCAACCTCTGGGGTGAAGATACCAAGACCGTGACCGATATCGTTGAGGTAACGGGCACAACCAATGGTGTTAATGCCGTTGAAGCTGCCGACTTCGCCCTATATCCCAACCCCTTCGTTGAAAGTGTGAACCTACGCTTTGCCGAAGGTGGCGAATATACCATACAGGTAACGGGCGTTAACGGTGCCGTAATGCAGAACACCAAGGCAACGGCCAATGCTGGCGACGTGGTTAACGTGGCCATCACCGGTGCCAAGGGTCTTTACATCGTTCGCGTAATGAAGAACGGAAAACTGTATAAAGCAGTTAAAGTGGTTAAAGAATAGGCCATAAGCCCAATTCAGCACAACCATAACACTTGCCCGATGCCGCAGCGCAATGCTCGGCATCGGGCTTTTGCTTTATCCCAAATCGGGCATTAGAGCCTGTTCATATTTTGTGTATTGTTGAGCATATTGCCTGTCTTACACCCTTAAAGGCGTAGCGGGCTACGTCAAGAGAGTAAGACAGAAAATATGCCGACTAGCAAACGAAAGATGCACAGGAAGCAATGCAAACAACTCAAAATATTTGATAAGCGCTGTAATGTACGATTTGGATTTATTACCTTAATAAGATGATAGGCTTGTAAACGAAAGGCGATAACAATACAACCGCCACGCTCATCAAACGCTAACAGCCATACTTCATTCCACTCCATCTCTACTTCTTCCCTTTCGCGTGTACCCACAACCGATAACCTCATCACCTTACAAACTAAAAACTTCGTGAACTTAGGCGTAATGGACATTTGCTAGGCTGAAACCTCTGGCATGTCTTTTATTTATTACCTTTGCAGCATTTGATAACTCATGAACTCATAACCCCACAAAATCACAAGCTCATGAACTCATAAACTTATAAACCCACAAACTCACAAACTCATAAACTCACTAACTCACACCCTTAAAAAAATTACCATATCTTTTACAAAACGGTTAAAAACTTCATCTCATTCTAGCGAGAATAAAGCTCCCTAAACATGCCATTGGGCACATTTTTCGGGTTTGCACCATTTATTCTTACACCAAATTTAAGACCATTACCTGCATTTAGCACCATTTTAGCTTTCTAATTGGTTGCCCACTCGCTATTTTTCACTACCAAATACCTGCTTTTTACCCCCCAAAAATCCACTTTTTAACGGCTATTTTGCCCTTTTTAGCCACATATTTAGTGGTTCTAAAAGGTCATGTTTATACAAATGCGGCGTATTTTTATGCTTATCATCGTGCATTTAGCTGCATATCACCCTGCGTTTAGCACCAAAACACCTTGCATTTAGCACCAAAACGTACTGCGTTTAGCACCAAAATGCACTGCATTTAGCATCAAAACGCACTGCATTTAGCGGCATATTGCACTACAATTAGCAGCAAACATCCCCAAAACGGGTACAAACAACCATTTTATTAAATAAAAATTCATTCCGTCTGCATTTCCAACTACCCCCTATTTTCCTCAAAACAAACCTCCACGAGAATCGATTATTTGCGACAAGGTAGGCGATTGGCGGAGAAAATCGCAGCCATAATGTTAAAACTTTTGCTGAAAAGTGGACATAACATCAGCTAACGAGTAGATAAGTTGAGAATAACAGGCACCCAATACACAAAGCATATCACTCCCCCTCTCCCCTTGGAGAGGGGTTGGGGGTGAGGCTGGTAGGGGCTGGGGGGTGAGGCTGACAGATAACAAGTTTACCAGTAACAAACGTGCAACACACAAGGCATACCACTCCCCTCTCCCCTTGGAGAGGGGCTGGGGGTGAGGCCAGTAGGGGGTGAGAAGAGCCCTTTTCCTCCCTTCACACCATCGCTTGCATTTGAAAAATCTAATAATAAAAGCAAATAATGGAATGATTTGCGAAAATATACTTATCTTTGCAAGTTACAAGAGGGGTTTGTTATCCCTAAATTTACTGAAAAGAAACATCAGATGAGATATGTATTGGTAACAGGAGCATCGCGCGGCATCGGCAGAGCCATAGCCTTTAAGCTGGCTAAGCAAGGTTATGCCGTGGTGATTAACTACCTACACAACGACGAAGCTGCACAACAAACACGCGATCAAATCGTGGCAGAAGGCGGACAAGCCGAGCTGTTGCGCTTTGATGTGGCGCAACCCAACGCCATAGAGCAAGCCGTGGAGCAATGGCAGCAACGCCATCCCGACGAGTATATCGACGTGTTGGTGAACAATGCGGGCATACGTCGCGACAACCTGATGGTGTTTATGCAGAACGAAGAGTGGGAAAGCGTGTTGCAAACATCGCTCAACGCCTTCTTCTACCTAACGCGCCGACTGCTGAAAGACATGCTTACACACCGTCATGGGCGCATTGTAAACATCTCATCCGTGTCGGGACTGAAAGGCATGGCTGGCCAAGTGAACTATTCGGCCGCTAAGGCCGCGCTTATCGGTGCCACAAAAGCCTTGGCGCAAGAGGTGGCCGCACGCAAGGTTACGGTGAATGCCGTGGCTCCCGGATTTATAGAAAGCGACATGACGGGCGACTTAAACCAAGACGAGCTGAAAAAAATCGTACCCATGAAACGCTTTGGAAAGGCCGAAGAGGTGGCCGCACTGGTGGCTTTCCTCGCATCGGATGAGGCTGCGTACATCACGGGAGAGACTATCAGCATTACGGGAGGGCTGTAAATTATCAAGGAGTTAAGGAATAAGGAGTTAAGGAGTTAAGCCAAATGCCTTGCTGGTGCATCGAGTACAACAAGTAATGGCCTATATTCCAAACATTAAGCTCCTATCTTAAAGCCAACAACGTGTTTGGTTTAACTCCTAGATAAGAACTACAAGAAAGTCGCAACATGTTTGGTTTAACCCTCACGATAGGAACTGAGAGAAAGTCGCGACATGTTTGGCTTAGTCCTCAAGATGAGAGCAGTGAGAAAGTCACAAAACATTTGGCTTAACTCCTTAACTCCTTACTCCTTAACTCCTAAAAAAGAACAAATGCAAAAAAGAGTGGTAATAACGGGCATCGGCGTATGGGGATGCCTGGGAAAAAACACCGAAGAGACAACTGCTGCGCTGCGAGCAGGACAATCGGGCATCGGAATAGACGAGGCACGACTTACCTATGGCTACCAAAGCGCACTGACGGGCATCGTTGAACGCCCCGTATTGAAGGGCTTGCTAGACCGACGAATGCGCACGGGACTGCCCGAAGAGGGCGAATATGCTTTCATGGCTAGCCGCGAAGCCCTGGCTATGGCGGGCATCGACGACGATTATCTGCTGGCCAACGAGGTGGGCTGCATTTTCGGTAACGACTCTTCTTCAACGCCCGTTATCGAGGCTGCGGCCATTATGCGCGAGAAACACGACTCGCAACTGCTGGGTTCGGGCTACATCTTCCAGTCGATGAACTCGACGGTGACGATGAACCTAAGCACCATCTTCCACCTGCGCGGCATCAACTTCACCGTCAGTGCGGCATGTGCCAGTGGCAGTCACGCTATCGGATTGGGCTACATGATGATTAAACAAGGGCTGCAAAACATGGTGCTTTGCGGCGGCGCACAAGAGGTAAACCTCTACTCGATGGCCACCTTCGATGCCCTTGGTGCCTTTTCTAAGCGCATGGACGACCCGCAGAGTGCCTCGCGACCCTTCGACCGCGACCGCGACGGACTGATACCCAGCGGTGGTGCGGCAGCATTGGTGCTCGAAGAGTACGACCATGCCGTGGCGCGAGGTGCCACAATCCTGTGCGAAGTGGTGGGATATGGCTTTTCGAGCAACGGCGGCGGCATATCGCAACCCAGCGATGAAGGGTCGGTTACGGCCATGACGCGAGCCTTGAACGATGCCAACCTGTCGCCTGCCGACATCGATTACGTTAATGCGCACGCCACATCTACGCTGCAAGGCGACATGTTCGAGGCCATCGCGCTCGACCGATTGTTTGGCCAACACATGCCCTGGATTAGTTCTACCAAAGGCATGACAGGGCACGAGTGCTGGATGGCGGGCGCAAGCGAGGTGGTTTACTCCATACTGATGATGCAAGGCGGCTTTGTGGCACCCAACATCAACTTTGAAAACCCCGACGAACACTCGGCCAAACTGCGACTGGCCACGCATCGCATCGACACACAAGTAAATACGGTGCTGAGCAATTCGTTCGGGTTCGGCGGCACCAACAGCGCACTTATCATAAAAAAATAGCATGCTGCGCACCCCCAACCTGCCACAAAAAGCACCGATGGGGCAAGCCTCTGGGCGGCGCAAGCCATGCACCAAACTTAATACCTAGCGTTATGAAACATTTTATTTTGGCACTCGCCATGCTGGCCTTTGCGCCGAAAGCTATGGCCGACAGCGACATGAACTTTATCAGAGGGAATGCCTGCATTGTTAACGACCAGCAAAAATGCGTGGTGGAAGTAGACTACTCGGACCTCAATATCGAGGGCAAGCCCTGCATGCAGTACTTGCAAGACAGGGGCGAAGAAAACGTACGCGACTGGAAAAGCGACATGGAACTGTGCGTAAGCCAGTTTGTGGAGAAATGGAACAAAGACAACAAAGGCGCACTGAAAGCCATTGCCGAAAAAGATGAGGGCACACCCTTGCGCCTTGTGGTGAAGATGAAACGCCTGCACCTGGGCATAACTGCGCTGGCCGTGGTTATTGGTTTCGGTTCTGGCGATGCCCATCTGGCATGCGAAGTGGACATATACGATGGCAACAAGGAGATTACCAAACTTCGCATCGACGACCTTTCCAGTGGTAGCCAATACACGGAAAGCCAACGCTTGCGCGACATCTTTAAGAAATTGGCCGCGCGCTCGGTGAAGTGTCTCAAGAAAGCTTGTAAGAAACAGAAATAAGTTCGTAGGGTTCCCCGACAGGCATTTCGTTCAGTTCTGGTGTGCTTAGGTTTGCAGGCCAGCGGCCTTGTGCCCAACAACAGGCAGGTTTCCTTGCAAACGCCTCGC
Source organism: uncultured Prevotella sp. (assembly GCA_938028745.1). Classification (GTDB taxonomy): domain Bacteria; phylum Bacteroidota; class Bacteroidia; order Bacteroidales; family Bacteroidaceae; genus Prevotella. The sequence goes on along the minus strand of CALIZL010000050.1, from coordinate 16,214 downwards.
CCAAAGAACATCAAAACCGTTGGCCCTACACATCTGCTTACGCCCCAAATCAGAAACTCATAAACTAGTAAACTCATATACTTAGTACATTATATGCACCTCTTTCCCGCATTATCTAAGAAGTATTGCCACGAGCGCATGTCGGCCGGCGAGGCACAACGCATGGCCCAATTCATCGCTTGGGCGCCTATGGTGTTTCAGGTTTCGCGCCTCATGGTGAAGTTCGGCATACTCGACTTGCTGCGCGACAGCCACGACGGGCTGACGCAAGACGAGCTGGTGCAACGCACCAAACTATCAACCTATGCCGTAAAGATACTTACCGAGGCATCGCTTTCGGCTGGAATCGTGCTCGTAGACGAAGAAACGGACCGTTTCTCGCTATCGAAAACGGGCTGGTTCTTGCTCACCGACGACTCTACACGGGTGAACATGAACTTCAACCACGATGTGAACTATCGCGGGATGTTCTTCTTAGAAGAGGCCTTGACGAACGAAAAGCCCGAAGGACTGAAAACGCTTGGCAACTGGCCTACCATCTACGAGGGGCTATCGAAACTGCCCGAAGAGGTGCAAAGCAGCTGGTTTGGGTTCGACCACTTTTATAGCGACAACTCGTTTAGCCAAGCTTTGAACATCGTTTTTGCCCATAACCCACGCCAATTGATGGACGTTGGCGGCAACACGGGGCGGTTTGCGTTGCGCTGCGTGGCTCATTCGGCCGACGTAAACGTAACCATCGTGGACCTACCTGGGCAGATTGGCATGATGAAAAAGAACATCGAAGGCAAGGAAGGGGCCGAACGCATTGCCAATTATCCCACTGATTTGCTGGACAAGACAAACGAACTGCCCAAGGGCGAGTGGGATGTGATATGGATGAGTCAGTTTCTCGACTGCTTTTCGGAGCCACAAATAGTGGCCATCCTGCAAAAGGCGGCCGCCGTGATGAATCCCAATACGCGCCTTTTCATCATGGAAACGTTTTGGGACAGACAGCAATACGAAACCACGGCCCTATGCCTAACCATGACCAGTGTTTACTTTACGGCTATGGCCAACGGCAATTCGAAGATGTATCACAGCGAAGACATGGCCCGACTGATAGATCAAGCTGGCCTGAAAGTGGTGGCCACGCACGACGGAATAGGTCGCGGGCACAGCATTTTGGAGGTTTCGCTACCCTAAGGCAGGGGGCTAACGCGGCGTGCGAGTAGGCACTACATACAGCAAAAAACGCTGTTTTTGAAATGAATGCCCATTAAATGGTGAGGCAAAACAAAGTGCAAGTGCCGGTACAAGAGCCTTGTAGCCGGGCTACAAAATGCTTGTAGTGCCACTACAAACCACTTGTAGTGCAGCTACAAAGGGCTTGTAGTGGCAGTACAAAAAGGCTTGTACCGATGGGCCGGCGACAAAAGCGTTATTGACAGACGGCATTTCTGCGGCCGTTGGTTTTGAAAACAAGATATAAAAGAACATTAATCATACATTATAAATATGTCTAGACAAGAAATAGAAGAGAAAGTAAGAGAATTTCTTATTGAGGATTTGGAGATTGACGAAGAGAAGATTGTTCCCGAAGGAAAGCTCAAAGACGACCTAGGAATCGACAGCCTAGACTTCGTTGACATTGTGGTTATCGTGGAAAAGAAGTTCGGATTTAAAATAAAACCCGAAGAGATGGCTGGCATAACCACCCTCGGACAATTCTGCGACTACATCGAAAGCAAAGTGAACAACGCCTAACCGCAATCTCCGTAAGGCTGATATATGGAATGGCAAGGCAGAACAGACGGTAACCGTTGGATGCAACAGCAATTGATAAATTGCTTTCGTTTCCTCTCCCTACACATCTATTATATGGGTGTGGCGGTGGTGGTTCCGTTCTATATGCTCTTCGGTAAGGGTTTTAAGCCCAGTTATGGGTTCTATCGCAAAAGGTTTGGATGGAATGCGCTGAAATCTTTTTGGTGGAGTTATAAAAACCACTTGCGCTTTGGACAGGTGATGATAGACCGCTTTGCACGATATGCAGGCAAGACATTCGCCCTTACAACCGACAATATCGAGTTGTATAACGAACTGGAAGCAGGCGACGATGCCTTTGTGATGCTGAGCGCACACGTGGGAAACTACGAGATGGGCGGCTATATGCTCACGGCTAAGCGCAAAAGTATGCACATGTTGGTGTTTGCGCAAGAGACGGAAACGGTGATGGAGAACCGCAAAAAGCAGTTCGGCCGAACCAATATCCGCATGATACCGGTTGACAATGGGATGAATCATCTCTTTGCCATCAACGAAGTGCTTACCACAGGACAGATATTAAGCCTTACAGCCGACAGGCGATTTGGTTCGGAGCGGTCGGTTGTTTGCCGTTTCTTCGGTGGCGATGCGCTTTTTCCACTAGGTCCGTTTGCCACCATCGTGCAGCGCGATGTGCCTACTTTGGTTGTATTGGTGGTTAAGACGGGCATCAAAAGCTATCGCGCCATACTTACTCGACTGCCGCTACCTCCTACCAGTCTGCCACGCAAAGAACGCATACAACAATTGGCACAAGCCTACGTCAACGAATTGGAACGTGTGGTGAGGCTGTATCCCGAACAATGGTTTAACTTCTTTAATATATGGACAACAACCACAAGCGCCTCGTCAGAACCGTCGACATAAGCGAGCTTTTGCCCCAGCAACCGCCATTTGTAATGGTAGACAGCTTGCTGAGCTTTGACAACGACACCACCGTTTGTGGCTATTGCGTGCCAGAAGACGGCGTGTTTACCGACAACGGGCAACTCTGCGCCGCTGGATTGGTGGAGAACGTGGCCCAAACTTGTGCCGCGCGACTGGGCTTTTACAATAAGTATGTGCTCAATCGGCCTGTTCAGTTGGGTTTCATCGGTGCCATTCGCAACTTCCGTGTGGCACATCTGCCTCGCGTTGGCCAACAACTCGTCACAACTATTCACGTGGAAGAAAACGTGATGGGCATGACTTTGGCCTCTGCAAAGGTGGAATGCGAAGGCGAAACGGTGGCTACTACGGAGATAAAGATTGCGTTGATTGAGGAGTGAGTAGAGGAGTTAAGGAGTTATGGAGTTAAGGAGTTAAGCCAAATGCTTTTGAAACATTCTCCTTTTACTCGTTTAAGGTAGGAAGTGCATCGAGAAAGCAACAAAGCCATTGGCTTAACTCCTTAACTCCTTAACTCCTTAACTCCTCAACATACTCCTCAACTTACTCCTAAAAAAGAAACAAATGTCCCTTCAAGCATCCAAAGAAATAGAGATAAGGTTTAGCGAAGTAGACTCGATGAACGTGGTGTGGCATGGTTCGTACGCCCTTTACTTCGAGGATGCACGCGAGGCTTTCGGTGCCAAATACGGCCTGGAATACCTCACTATCGCCGACAATGGCTACTACGCACCGCTAGTTGAGCTGACGTTTAAGTATCGGCAGCCCATCGTTTACGGCATGAAATGCCGCATCGACATATTCTATGTGCCCACCGAAGCGGCTAAAATCGTGTTCGATTACGAGATAAGGCGCAGCGAAGACAACGCGCTGATGGCCACAGGTCATAGCGTGCAGGCCTTCATGAACAAGCAATATCAGCTGGAATGGTACCGTCCGCCCTTCTATCAAGAGTGGCAAGAGCGGTGGAAAGTGTTGTAAGGGGGTAGTTAGTAGTAAGGAGTAAGTAGTAAAAGTAGTAAGAAGTAAGGAGAAAAGTGGTAAGGAGTAGGTAGTAAAAGTAGTAAGGAGTAAGTAGTAGGTAGTAAGTTGGAAGTTGTAAGGAGCAAGTAAAAAGGAAGAAACAATAAGGAGTAAGTAGTGGAATAAACCACCTCACACCTTATATATATAAGCAAAGATGACGCATTGCATTGCACACAACATATCGTCGCCCTTGGGCTGGACGAGCGAAGAAAACTTCGCCGCCGTGCTGCAAGGGCGCACAAAACTAGCCACCCACAAGGGCAAATGGGCACTGCCGCAAAGCTTTGTGGCGTCTCTCTTCGACGACAACACCGTGGAGGAACGTTTCAACAGCCACGTGGGTGATGTGGGTTTGGCCCTCTCGCGCTTTGAGAAGCTCGTCGTATTGTCTGTAAAACAGGCCGCCGAACAAGCCCAAATCAACCTCAGCAGCAGCGATGTGGGCATCGTTCTCGCAACAACGAAAGGCAATGTAGAGTTGCTTTCGCCCACCAATCAGCCCCACATACCACGCCAACGCACGCTCATAGCCCCCTCGGCAGCGGCCATTGCCCACGCGTTAGGCAGTGCCAACACGCCCCATGTGGTGTGCAACGCCTGCATTTCGGGTGCTCACGCCCTACTCTTTGCCCATCGTCTGTTGGAAATGGGGCAGTATCGGCAGGTCGTTGTGTGCGGTTGCGATGTGCAATCGCCCTTCATCGTGTCGGGCTTTCAGTCGTTCAAGGCCTTCTCGCAAGCGCCTTGCAAGCCATTCGACCTATATCGCGACGGACTAAACCTCGGCGAAGCAGCGGCAACGATGATACTATCGACCACAGAACCAACAACCCAACGCGCATGGCACATCGTGGGCGGAGCCGTCAGAAACGATGCTTACCACATTTCAAGTCCCTCGAAAAAGGGCGAAGGATGCTATCGGGCGTTGGTGGCAACGGGCGTAAACGATGCCGAGAACATCGCTTTCGTCAGCGCACACGGCACTGCCACGCCCTATAACGACGAGATGGAGGCCAAGGCTTTGCATCGGGCAGGGCTCGCGGCTGTACCCGTTAACGCCCTTAAAGGCATTTACGGACACACGATGGGTGCTGCTGGCGTACTAGAAACCATCCTTTCGATGATGTCTATCGAAGACGGAACGGTGCTGCCCACCATCGGTTTTAGCGAGTTTGGCGTAAGCAAACCCCTGCTTATCAGTGCACAAGCGCAGCCCACAAGTAAACGTTCGTTCGTTAAAATGCTGTCGGGCTTTGGCGGATGCAACGTTGCCATGAGGTGGCAATGGGGCGAAAACACGGCCAACGGCAACGAAACGCAGGGCCAAAGCAAGGCACTGCCCACGCTTACACCGCTCCGCCGCGTGCAAATTACGCCACAAGAAGTGCAGATAGACGGCCAAACACTGGCCATCGACAACCCAAACGGCGCGCTACTCACAGCCATCTACAAGCAATGGGCCAACGATTACCCCAAGTTTTATAAGATGGACGGCCTTAGCAGGCTGGCTTTCGTGGCAGGCGAACTGCTCACCAAGGGCACAGAGGGGCTGCCAAGCATGGCGTTAGATGATAGTGCAGCCATCGTTTTCGTAGGAAACAGCGGCTCGTTGGCCAGCGACATCAAGTATCAAGGCACCATTCAGCAGGCCGACAACTTCTTCCCCTCGCCTGCTCACTTTGTTTACACCCTGCCAAACATCGCCACTGGCGAACTGGCCATACGCCATAACGTGCACGGCGAAACGGCATTCTTCATCGCATCGCAACCCCACGAGGCGCAAATTGGCACCTTGTTGCAGTCGGCCGCAATGGACGGGGAGGCCAAACAGGTGGTAGGCGGATGGCTGGAATACGAAGACGATACCCACTTTGAAGCGCAAATAACATTATATCATGTGGAGCGTGGCGCATAAAAACCACGCCCACGCCCTGCAAAGGCAAACAAGTAAGCATAAACCAAGCGGCGCATAGCACTGCACTTGCGCCCAAACATAACAACAATACAAAATGGAAGAACTGAAAGAAACCTTGAAAAAGCAAATAATCGAGGCCTTGTCGCTAGAAGACATGCGCCCCGAAGACATCGACGATGCCGCTCCCTTGTTCGGCGACGGACTGGGATTAGATTCTATCGACGCGCTAGAACTCATCGTATTGATGGAGAAACAATACGGCATTCGCCTGAACAACCCTGCTGAAGGTAAAGAAATCTTGGCCTCGGTGAACACGATGGCCGAGTATATAGAAAAGAATCGCACGAAATGATTGTTGTTACAGGAACGGGAATTGTATCGGCTATCGGCACAAACACGCCCGAAGTGGCGCATGCTTTGTTGGCCGACACCAGCGGCATTGCACCTGTTCGCTTTCTAGAAACCCAGCATCGGCAGATGCCCGTGGGCGAAGTAAAGCTCTCTAACGAGCAGTTGGCCCAGCGGTTGGGCGTACCTTGCACGGCAAACACCTCGCGAACGATGCTCCTTGGAACGCTAGCTTTGCGCGAGGCGTTGACAATGGCAGGCATCAACAGCGAGCAATTGGCGGATGTTGCCCTGGTTTCGGGCACCACAGTCGCCGATATGGACTGCGTTGAACGCCACTTCAACGCGGCCCAAAGCAACAATGCGCTGGGCGATTGCGGCCGCTCTACCCAAGAGATGGTGCAGAATGTAGGCCCGTTCGGTTACGTAACAACATGCAGCACGGCCTGTTCGTCGGCCGCAAACGCCTTTATCCTAGGGGCAAACCTCTTGCGTTCGGGGCGTTTCAAGCAAGTAGTTGTGGGCGGAACAGAATGCCTTTCGCGCTTTCATTTCAATGGATTTAGGTCGCTGATGATACTCGACGGCGAGCCTTGTCGCCCCTTCGACGACACCCGCGCAGGACTAAATCTGGGCGAAGGAGCAGCATTCGTGGTGCTCGAAACGGCCGAACATGCCGCCCAACGCGGCGTAGAGGTCTTGGCAGAGCTTAGCGGATGGGGCAACGCTTGCGATGCTTTCCACCAAACAGCCTCGTCAGACGATGGCATAGGAGCCGTACTTTCCATGCGACAAGCCTTGAAAAGAGCCGCTTTACAGCCTGCCGACATCGACTACGTGAACGCTCACGGCACAGGAACCCCCAACAATGATGCCAGCGAAAGCGCGGCTTTGCACAGCGTTTTCGGCGAAAAGGTACCTCCCGTGTCGTCTACTAAGTCGCGAACAGGCCATACCACCAGTGCATCTGGCAGCATCGAGGCCGTTATTTGCCTATTGGCCATGCGCCAAGGCTTTATCCCTAGCAACCTCAATTGGCAGCATGCTATGGCCAATGGCATCGTTCCCGTGGGGCAAACGCTGCGCCAACAGCACCTGCGGCATGTGCTTTGCAACTCATTTGGCTTTGGTGGAAACGACACTTCGCTCGTGTTTTCGGCACCGCCTACAAGTAACACGCCATCGCATACGCCGCCACTACGCCCCGTATATGTGAAAACGGTGGTGAAGTTTGCCGACATTCCTGAAACCGAACTGCCACGCATCCCGCCGTTAGTGGCACGCCGTTTGAGCGGTGTTCTGCGGCGCGCGCTGCTCACTTCGCTTGTTACCTTAAAGCGTTCAGGCATCGAACAGCCGCAAGCCATCGTTACGGGCACGGCTCTTGGCTGCGTAGAAGAGACCGAGAAGTTTCTTCGCGAACTGGCTAACGATGGCGAGGGGAGTTTGAAACCCACCAATTTCATCCACTCAACGCACAACACCACCAGCAGTCTTATTGCCATTCACACCCTTTGTCATGGCTATAATAGCACCTATGCGCACGGGCAACGCTCGTTGGAAAGCGCACTAACCGATGCTTGGCTACAAATAGCCTTGGGCGATTTGGACACGGCTTTGGTGGGATGGCACGATGAAGAAGGGCAAACGGCCCTTTCGATGGTACTTACAAACGAGGCGGATGGGGCGGAATGCGCCCTCAATTCGCTTGAAGACGTTAGGCAACTATGTTCAAATTACTCGCATTAGCCCTCGTGCAATCGGCCTTATTGGCTGCCGTACAGGTAACATTAAAGCTGTCTTTGCAGCAAATTGGCGCATTTTCGTGGTCGTGGTCGTTCTTCGCTCGCGCCCTCACCTGCGTTTGGTTCGCGCTTTGCGGTATATGCTACGCCCTTTCAACGGTGTTATGGCTCTACATCTTAAAGCACTATCCGCTGAGTCAGGCCTATCCGCTGATAAGTCTTAGCTATGTAATGGGCATGCTTGCTGCCGTGTTTATCTTTCACGAGGCTGTTCCGTTGGTTCGCTGGCTGGGCGTAGGACTTATCATGGCAGGCGTGGTGATGGTGAGTTATCAGGGATGAGAAGTGAGGAGTATGTTGAGGAGTTATGGAGTTAAGGAGTTAAGGAGTTAAGCCAAATGCCTAGGTGGCGTTAGCCATTCTTTCACCTTTTCACCTTTTCACCTTTAAGGAGTTAAGCCGAATGCGTTGTTGCACAGGGGATAACTACCTTCCCAACTCGCCAACTTATCACCTTGCCAACTTGTCAACTAATAATTGTAAATAAGCCCATAAATTCAATTGATATGAACTATATATTATCCATAATATTACTTTTCGTACCACTAATAGGCCATGCGCAAACCGCGGTAAGCGGTGCAAAGGCCGATGAGATGATGCAAAAGGTGGGCGAAGTAGCCCAGAAAACGAAGAGTTTGCAGTGCTCGTTCACCCAAACGAAGACACTGAAAATGCTTAGTCAGAAGATGGTTTCTAAGGGAAGGATGTGTTACAGTCAGCCTTCCAAGTTGCGTTGGCAGTACACCTCGCCCTACCAATACACCTTTATCCTTAACGGAACGAAGGTGTTGATGAAGAGCGCGCAACGCAAAGACGTGGTAGATGCGGCCAAGAACAAAGTGTTTCGCGAGATAACGGGCATCATGCTCAGCAGCGTTACGGGCGAATGCCTTACAGACAAGCAGCGGTTTAAGACACAAATGTTTGTTGATGGGGATAAGTGGATTGCCCAACTAACGCCCCTTAAAAAGGAAATGAAACAGATGTTCAGCCTCCTTGTCATCACTTTCGACAGCAAACAGCTTATCGCAACAACCGTTGAGATGCGCGAAAAGGGTGGCGACAACACCCGCATAGAACTGCATCAGGTGAAGAAAAACGCCGCAGTGAGCGACGAAGAGTTTAAGATTTAAGGCTATCACACCCCCCATCGCATGCGCACCCTAACCCTTTACATCGTTTTGTTATGGCTCTCCGCAACCTCGCTTTCGGCCCAAGGTCGGCGTTGGAACGTGGAGTTAAGCTTTAAAAAGGCCGCCATAACAGGCCTTTGCATCATCGACACCGTGGAACAACAGCCACGCGGAGCCATCCTTAACGAGTTCGGAATAAAGATGGTAGACTTCGTTTGCATGCCCAACGGCAAGGTAAAACTATATAACTTGGTGCCCATGCTCAACAAATGGTACATACGCCGCGTGCTGCGCCACGACCTACAACAATTTGTTCCGCAACTGGTTACGCGCGATTCGCTGACATACGAAAACCCGAAACGGCACATTACCTACCGCTTTAAACCCCTTAAACCTACAGAAGATGAAACTGAAAGATAACTTTTACACCATAGAGAACGCCACACACGATGCCGACAAGCACGTTTTCGGCGTGCTGCTCAACCCCAACCACGCCATCTACGCGGCGCATTTCCCCGGCAATCCCATCACGCCGGGAGCCTGCACGCTGCAAATGGTGGGCGAACTGGCCGAAGAAGTGGTGGGCAAACCCTTGCAGCTAAGCTGTGCCAAGAACGTGAAATACCTTGCCCCACTTACCCCGACAGACTCGCCCTGCCCCACTTTCGCCCTAAACATACGATGCGAGGGCAACACTTGGCTAGTGAAAGCCGAGGTGAAAAACAACGAACACGTGTTTGCCAAACTGTCTTTGGTGTATGAATAACAACCGCGTATGCGTGGTGATACCCACTTATAACAATGCCACCACACTGGCCAGCGTGGTGCGCGGAGTGGCCCAACACACGCCAAACATCATTGTGGTGAACGACGGAAGCACCGACGACACCGCCCAACTGCTTGCAACGCATTTCCCAGAGCTATGCGTTGTTACCCATACATGCAACCGCGGCAAGGGTGCGGCCTTGCTCAGCGCATTTAAACAGGCGCAAAACATGGGCTATACGCACGCCATCACCATCGATGCCGACGGCCAACACGCGCCCGCCGACCTGCCTTTGTTCTTCAAAGCCATACACCAAGCACCCAATGCCATTGTGGTGGGCAACCGCTTTGATGCCGATAAGTTTTCGGAAACCAACAACCGCAACATGAATGGACAGAGTAAGTTTGCCAATAAGTTCAGCAACTTTTGGTTTGCGCTGCAAACAGGTAGGCGCTTACCCGACACCCAAACGGGTTTTCGCGCCTACCCTTTGCGCCTGTTGCGCTGGTTGCCCTTGGTAACAAACCGATACGAAAGCGAACTTGCCTTGCTGGTGTTTGCCGCTTGGCACAACGTGCGCACCATTTCAATTCCCATCAACGTGCATTATCCGCCACGCGAAGAGCGCGTTAGCCACTTCCGCCCAGGCGTAGACTTCGCCCGAATAAGTGTGCTAAACACCTTCCTAACCTTCTTCGCCATCGTCTATGCTCTGCCGCGTAAGCTTTTGCGCGTGGTATGCACGGCAGGCGTGTTGCTGCTGATGTTCGTGTTGATGTTCTTTTTGCAGATAGGCATGCTGATTTATTTTCTGTCGCATCGCGTAAACGAAACCGAACGTCTTCGTTTTCATGCCCTTATACAGCGCATCGCCCGCACACTGCTGCGGCTTTTGCCTGGCATAAAAACGCGTTTCGACAACCCCACGGGCGAAGACTTCGCGCAACCTTCCATCATTATCAGCAACCACCAAAGCCACCTCGACCTGCTTTGCATCCTTGCGCTAACGCCGCGCATGGTGATACTCACCAAGCGGTGGGTGTGGTACAACCCCCTGTATGCCGTTGCCATACGTTTTGCCGAGTATTTGCCCGTTACGCGCAACATCGAAGACAACGAACAGCGCATTGCCCACCTTGTTAAGCGCGGATATAGCGTGATGTTGTTCCCCGAAGGCACGCGTTCGGCCTCGCTCAAAGTGCAACGTTTTCATCAAGGCGCCTTTTATTTAGCCAAACGCTTTCGGTTAGACATTGTGCCCGTGTTGCTCTACGGCACGGGGCATGTACTTAACAAGCGCGCCCGAACGCTATCTTCTGGCGACATCGTGGTAAGCATCATGCGCCGAACGGCGTTATCAGAGTTTGATAAGGACATAACGCCAAGAGAATTGGCACGGCATTTTAGGAAAATGTATGTTGAAGAATTGGAGAGATATTGATGCAACCAGGCGGGGGCGATGCCGTATTATAACAAAATTGTTCTTCGCTTATATTGAGGTTGTATTGACCTTTAAATTGAAAGGGGGTTATAATCAGAACCGGTCGGACCAGTTGGACTTGTCCGTTGTATTGACCTTTAATTTGAAAGGGCTGTATAATTGGTAGCGTTAGAAGCCTTTCCGTTATTCTGTTGTATTGGCTTTTAAATTGAAAGGAGCTTATTATCTTTGTGCTGTAAAACCATGAAAAACACGTCGCTCATGTACGAAGTACCGGAGTAAGATACGATAAAACATGAAATTCCTCCACATTCGTCTGTGCCCAGAAATGGTTGTTTCTCAAAAAGCTGACTAGGCAATAGTTATTCAATGCGGTTTTCCACAAACAGAAAACTGGCTGTCAATTCCATCTTACTTCTGCTTTTCCATGATGTTGTTTCCGCTGCCCGTGAGCAACATGCCCAGCAACCGCTTGCACTGCCAGTCGTAAGCGTACGCATTTTCCGTGCCGTTGCCATGCGATTATATACAGGGCAATCGTATTTTGTCTATTTTTCTGCCAGAAATTTAACATTATAAGTGCCCTTTTTGCTCGCCAATCGTCCGCCTTGCCGCAAAAAATCGATTCTCGCGAAGGTTTGTTTTGATGCAAAAAGGGGTTAGCATGTGCATGCGGCAAAATGAATATTTATTTCAAGAAAGCATCATTTACACCACTTTTGGGGTTGTTTGCCGCTAAAAATGGTGCGTTTTGGTGCAAAATGACGTGCGTTTTGGTGCTAAATGCAACGCGTTTTGGTGCTAAATGTAGTGCGTTTTGGTGCAAAACGCAAGGTAAAATGGTGCTAAATGCAGTGTTTTTTGCAGCTAAATACGAGCCGAAAAGTATAAAAATACGCCGCAATGGTATAAATATAGTCTTATAGAACCATGAAACACATGGCTAAAAAGGGCAAAATAGTGGTTAAAAAGTGGGGTTTTGGGGTCTAAAAGTGGGGTTTTGGGCATGATAAATTACGAGCTTTCTGCCAAACTAGAAAGGCAAAATGGTGCAAAATGCAGGTTCTTCTCCTAAAAACAGACAAAACGAACAACGAGAAAAGCTAGAAATAGGGGTGATTTACCTACTTTATGCCCTATATTTTCGCTAGAATGGAGCGAAAATTAGAACGGTATTGTAAAATAAAAGATAAAGATTTAAGATTTTGAATTGATGGGTTTTGAGTTGATGGGTTTATAAGTTTACAAGTTCTTGTGTTCTTGAATTTGTGGGTTGACGAACTTATGAGTTAGGCGTTGACGAACTTGTGATTTTGGAGTTGGTGGGCTTGTAAGTTGGTGAGTTTATAAGTTGATGAGCAGATACATTGGGGAGTTGTCGGGTTATCGTGGGTTGATAAGCCGGTGGGTATATTTGTCCTGCACTTCGCATATGCGATGAGTGGTTATATTGTGTTGGCATTACAATATCTTGTGCAGGCATTACAAAGGTAACAAACTGCGCTCTATTGATAGAAATACTAAAAGTCAAGACTAATTTATTGCATCAAACGCAACGCGGTGGCTGTGGCATGAGGTTCGGTTCTTACGCCACAGAAACAGAAACAAATGGTTGCAACGCAGCTTAGTCTGCCCCCAAAAGCACGACATAAGATTTTACCAATATGGCAATAGAAAATATTCATCGGCTTTTCATTGCGGATTTAAAATAAAAAACATATCTTTGCAAAAGATAGTCTGCACGCGTTTGCACCACTTTTGCAGAAGATAGGCCATGCCTACCCAAGTTAAGGAAACGCACAAGCTTGTAGGCCACGAACATTTAAACCGCAAAACAATATGTCTTTTACTAAACTTTGCAACGAGATTTTCAATCAGGCGATACGTGACTACCACGTAACCGACAACATCGACACCCCTATCAACAACCCCTACAAAAGGGAAACGATAGAAAACCGCCTGTATCTAAAATGCTGGATTGACACCGTGCAATGGCATTTTGAAGACATTATTCGCGACCCGCACATCAATCCCGAAGAGGCACTGAGCCTTAAAAGGCGTATCGACCGCTCTAACCAAGACCGAACAGACTTGGTGGAGCAGATTGACAGTTATTTCCGACAGAAGTACGCCGATGTGAAAATGCAAGCCGATGCTAGGCTTAACACCGAGAGTCCCGCTTGGGCTATTGACCGCCTTTCGATACTTGCATTGAAGATTTATCACATGCGCGAACAGGTGGAACGTACGGATGTGGACGCCGAACACCACGAGCGTTGCGAGGCTAAGCTGAACATCTTGCTGGAACAACAGGTTGACCTCTCGGCTGCTATCGACCAATTGCTGGCCGACATCGAGCAGGGACGCATCTATATGAAGGTGTACAGGCAAATGAAAATGTATAACGACCCGGCTACAAACCCCGTGTTGTACAAGAAATAAAGGCCTTCGAGTGCGCAAAATGCGCAATGGGCATTACGCTATAAGCTAAAAAACTAATACCCACATCAGTGTGAAGACCGAACATATCCTTATCATCCGCTTCTCGGCCATGGGCGATGTTGCCATGACCGTGCCTGTGGTGTATGCCTTGGCTAAACAGTACCCAGACTTGCGGATAACGTTTTTAAGTCGCCCGTTTGCACGCCCATTGTTCGAAGGGCTTGCTCCTAACGTGGGATTTATGGGCGCCGACATCAAGAAAGAGTACCACGGGATTGGCGGACTGAACAAGCTGTACAAGCGTATAGTGGCTAAGAACATCACTGCCGTGGCCGACTTGCACAACGTGTTGCGCTCTGGATATTTGCGGTTGCGGCTGAACCTTGCGCGTTATCGGGTGGAACATATCGACAAACACCGCAACGAACGCAAGAAACTGGTGGCACAGACAGACAAACGGCTTGCGCCTTTGCCAACGGCTTTCCAAAACTATGCCGACGTTTTTGCCAAGTTGGGCTATCCCGTAAAGATGGATTTCACCTCTATCTTTCCTCCCCAAGGCGGCAACTTGCGCCTTCTTCCTCCCGAAATAGGCGTAAAGAAGGCCTTTCAAGAGTGGATTGGCGTTGCACCTTTCGCGGCTCATAAGCAGAAAGTGTATCCGCCTGAGATGCTCGAAAAGGTGATAAAGAAGATAATAAGGGAGCATCCTTCGTGTCGTGTGTTCCTTTTTGGCAAGGGTCCAGACGAAGATCCCATCCTAAACGGCATTGTTGAACGCAATGCGCAGTGCCTTAACGCCTCGGCAGTGCTTGGCGGAATAGCGCAAGAGCTGGTGTTGATGAGCCATCTAGACGTGATGATAAGCATGGACAGCGCCAATATGCACTTCGCTTCGCTGGTTAATACGCCTGTGGTTAGCATCTGGGGTGCCACGCATCCCTATGCGGGCTTTATGGGCTGGGGTCAAAAACCACACAATGCGGTGCAGATAGACTTGGCTTGTAGGCCGTGCAGCATCTTCGGAAACAAGCCTTGTTTGCGTGGCGACCTGGCTTGCCTGCGCACGATCTCGCCCGAAATGGTGTACGAAAGGGTGAAGCGCGTGTTAAGTAAGCGATAAACAAAAACATTGTTGGATAACAAAATATACCGCGGCAAAGGCTCTATGGGCGTGCCGATGGTTGATTTCATTATTAAAATATAAATTCATTATAAACAAATTAAAAGCGAATAGATTATGAAGAAGTACATTTGCGAGACTTGCGGCTGGATTTACGACCCCGCAGTTGGCGATCCCGATGGCGGCATTGAACCCGGAACGGCTTTCGAAGATATTCCCGAAGATTGGGTTTGCCCCATCTGTGGAGTAGGAAAAGACGACTTCTCGGTTGTGGAAGAATAAAGTTTTTTTAGAAGATTAATAGAACAAGGGGATGGCCTGCAACGGCACATCCCCTTTTTTGTGGCGTGGGAAAGATGAAAGGAGTGGACGAGTGGACAGGCTAACGAGTGGACAAGCTAACGCAAGCTAGTGGAGTTGGATTATCTAGTTCTACTAGGTCTTCTAGCAATGCTAGGTTATCTAGCAGTACTAGCATATCTAGGAGTACTAGGGCTCAGCGGAAGATTAGTGGGGACTACGCATAAATCTTTGAAAGTCTAAACATGAAGAACTTTATATCCGCTACCCCTCTCAGAGTCGCCCTGAAAGCCTTTATCTTTGCATTGAAGGATTCTGCAAATGCGTTTGTTGCCCTGTTGACGAAGAAGTTGAGCACCCCGTCGTAATGTTCGTATAAGGTTGCTGCAATTACGTTGAAGCTCTTGAAGCCCGAGTTGTCGACCTTGTTATACCATCGAGCCAAGGATAGCCTTGCCGCATCCTTGACGGTGTTCTTTGAGAATATCATGCGTAGGGAGTGCGCAAGCGAATAGGCTTCCCTGAGGTCGGGGTATTGCTCGAAGAGGATTTCCGCCCTCCGTTTTTGGCTTTGGGTCCACTTGTCTGCCGACTTGAACAGCAGGTATCGACTACGTGCCAGCAATTGTCTTGTCGTATCGCCATTGGCAAGCACAACGGGCGTGTAGGGTAGCCCCAGGCACTTTGCTTCCTCCCTCGCGTCGGTATCGGCCTGGATGGCGTCCCAGCGGTGTGCTATGCGCATTTCCTGCAATGCGTCGTTGGCGAGTTTTTGGATGTGGAAACGGTCTATGGTTCTCATGGCGTTGGGGAAACAGCGCTTGGCGATTAGGTGCATGGAGTTGGACATGTCCAGCGTTATCTCCTGAACAACGCTCCGCCTATGCTCGTCTATGCGCATGATGGCTTCGGTAACCCTGTCGGCCGAAACGCCCTTGATCATGGCTATGAGCGTTCCCTTCCTTCCGCGGCAGGAACGGTTGGTCACGATGGTGTACAGCTCGCCGTTGCTCAAAGCCGTCTCGTCTATGCAAATGCTCGCCCCGACGTTGTCAGCAAAGACAAGCCACTGGTCTGCATGGCTGAGCTGTTCCCAACTGCGGAAACCGCTGAGGTGATCCTTGTATTGCCTTTCAAAAGTATTGGCCTTAACGTGGTAGTACTCCTCAAGCGTACGGCAGGTCACTGGGGAACTCTCCATACGTATCTTTTAAAAAA